>JBFKRY010000097.1:0-14052 GCA_041636995.1 Acidimicrobiales bacterium
CGTACTGCGTCGGCGCCGCCCACATGGCCTACAGCTGGGTCACATCGGAGTCGCTGACGGTGGCAGACGACGGGGAGGTGCTCGACCTCACCGTGCGCAGCCTGGGTGTCGCCCGGGCGGTCGACACCCCGCGCATCGAGATCGAGATCCACGACGACGGCGGGCCCCCGGTCAACGGGTCCGACGCGGTGTTCGCCGCCGTCGCCGCCGCGGTGTGGCGCCAGCGGGGGCTCCCGCCGGTGTGGCCCACGGGCTGAATCCCCGCGCTGAATCGACGGGCTGAATCCCGGCGCCGAATCTTCGCTTTCCTGAATCCTCCTTTTCCGGTAGGATTCACGGATTATGGAGGAGCTCGTGGTGGTCGCGCTGGCCGGCTTCCTGGCCTCGCTCGTCGACGGCGCCCTGGGGATGGGCTTCGGGCCCACGTCGACGTCGATCCTGCTCGGCGGAGGGCTGACCCCGGTGTCGACCGCGGCGACGGTCAACGTGGCGAAGGTGGCTGCCGGGGCCGCGTCGGGGGTCGCTCACTGGCGGCTGGGGAACGTCGACCGTCGCGTGGTGGCCCGGCTGGCCGTGCCGGGAGCGGCCGGGGCGATCATCGGCACGACCATCCTGGCGGTGGTCGACGGCGATGCGCTGCGGCCGGCCCTGGCGGTGGTGCTGGCCCTGGCCGGGCTGCGCATCCTGGTGCGCTTCTCCGCTCCAGCCATGCCCGCTGGCGCCGCCAAGGCCGACGGTCCCGGGTTGGCCGCTGCCGGGCTCGTGGGCGGGGTGACCAACGGCCTGGTCGGCACCTGGGGCCCGGTGGTGACCCCGGCCCTCCTGCACCGGGGCCTCGCCCCCAGGCTGGCGGTCGGTTCGGCGAACGCCGCGGAGGTGGCCGTGGCGATCGTCGCGGTCGGCTCGCTCGCCAGCGCCCGGGGCGGCAGCGCCGTCGAGCCGGCGCCGCTCGTCGCCATGCTCGTCGGGGGCGTGCTGGCCGCGCCGGTGGCCGCTCGGATGGTGCGGCGGGTGCCCGCCCGGCCGTTGGGGCTGGCCGTCGCCATGCTGCTCCTGGTCACCCAGGCCTGGCAGCTGGCCACTCTCGGTCTGGTGCCGGTGCACCCGGGGGTGGCAGCGCTGGCGACCGCAGCTCTGGTCGTCGCGGTGGCCGCCCGCTCGCTCATCTGGGCTCCCAGGACGCGGGATCGTCGATCAACGCGCGGATCTCGTCGGGGAACTCACCCCGCATCAGATGGGCCAGGGTCACCGACTCCATCACCGAGCGCACGGCCGCCCGCAAACCGATCCACAGCCCGCTGAGGTGCTCGCTGGTGCCGCGGTACGCCACGTGCTCCGGGCGCTGGCCGTGCACCAGCGCCAGCGGTCCGTCGACCGCCCGGGCGATCTCGGCCACGGTGATGGCGCCGGGCTCGCGCCCGAGCCGGTAGCCGCCTGCCGCGCCGCGCTGGCCCACCACCAGGCCGGCCTGGCGCAGTTGCGAGAGGACGGCCTCCAGGTAGCGGGGCGGGATCTCCTGGGCTGCGGCCAGCTCGTCGCGGGTGGCCATGGCCGGATCCGTCGACGCCAGCTCCAGCAACGCTCGCACCGCGTAGTCCACTTTGGCCGTCACCTGCACCGGCCCATCCTGGCATCTCGACGAGCCTGCCTCACGAGGTTGCCGCAACGACGCTGACATGCACCGGGTGCGGCGAGAACGAGCGCCGGCGGGGGAACCGTGGCGTCCGCGCCGACCGGCGCGCGTGGTGACCCGAACCGGAGGACGTCCGAGCGCGCGAGTACCCTCGGGCCCCATGGCAAGACCGGTCGGTCCCTACACCCCGATCGTCCGCGCTGGTGACTGGCTGATCTGCTCCGGTCAGGTGGGCATCGCCGACGGTGCCCTCGTGGACGGGGGCCTGGAGCCTCAGCTCCGCCAGGCGATGGCCAACCTGCGGGCGCTGCTGGAGAGCGAGGGGGCAGGCATGGCCGATGTGGTCAAGACCACCGTGTTCCTGACCGACATGGAGGACTACGCCGCCATGAACGACATCTACATCGAGCTCTTCGGCGATCATCGGCCGGCCCGGTCGGCCGTCGCCGTGGCCGCGCTTCCCATCGGCGCGGTCGTCGAGCTCGAGGCCTGGGCCCGGGTCCCGGGCCGCTGACCAGCGCTGACAAACGAGGAGGCCCCCGTGGTCGGAACCGTGATCATCATCGTCGTCCTCGCCGTGGTCTTCCCGATCGTCATCAACGTGGCCGGGCTGGTGGGCTCGGCGCTGTTCGGCTGGCTGCTGAAGCGCGATGTGGATCTCGAACACCAGGGCAGCGAGCTGCTGGAGCTCAGCGAGAGGCGGCCCTGACGCCGATGCCGCGGCTCTCCGCCTGGCTGGTCGTCTTCTCGTTGGCGCTCGGCGGCTGCGGCATCCTGCCGGGCAGCGGCAACGACGACGGCGGCAGCACCCTGATCACCAGCACCCCCCGACCGATCGTCACCCCGGCTCCCACGGCCACCCCCGCGCCCACCGCCACGTCCACGCCCAGCCCCACGCCGACCCCGCCGCCCACGCCGACACCCACGCCCACCATCGACGACTCCTTCTCCCGGCTCGTCAGCGCGGTGCGGGCCATCTTCTCGGCGGAGGACAAGGAGGCGGCCATCAACGCGCTGGTCCCCTCGCCCATCGACCTCGAGATCCCCGCCGACGCGGTGGTGGAGCGCATCGAACTCGAGTACGGCCGCTGGGACCGCTGGGCGGCAGTCACCGGGGCCTTCCCGCCGGTGGACCGGGCGGCCAGCGTGGTCATCAACATGACCTTCATCACGTCGGCCCCCCTCGACGACCTCAGCGCGGCATACCGCAGCGCGCTGGTGGACGCCGGCTTCGGCGTGGACACCGAGGACTCCGAGCCGGGCCTGTTCTCCGACACCAAGTACCAGTTCGGCCCGGGCGTGCTCCAGATCGGTCGCGGCGGCCAGGCCCGGTTCAGCGCGCTCAAGCAAGGCGACAGCAACATCGTGCAGTTCGAGCTGGAGCTGGAGCTGAACAGCGACTCGGTGCCGGCCCTCACGGAGTGGCCGTCCATGTTCGTCGTCCCGTTCTCGGGCGACTTCACCTACTTCGAGGCGTCGGCGGTGCCCGACCTCGACGGGATCGAGGTCTCGGTCAGCGCCCTGTGGACGCTCGGGATACGCGACGCCGACCGCCGGGCCACCCTCGAGACCCTGCTGGAGCAGTACCCGATCGAGAACGTCGCCCTCTCCGGGGAGATCTCCCAGGCCGCACCCGACGCCATCGCGGTGACCACCTTCACTCACCCCACGGGAGCTGCGGGCTCGATCGCCGTCGACGCCATCCCCGAGGCCACGATCATCGAGTTCCGGATGCTGGCCTTCCCCGGCTGACCCGCCCCGTGGGCCATCGCCAGTTCCCCGCGCTCAGATGCTCCAGCGGGACTGGCCGAAGCTGTAGCCGACCGAGCGCACGGTCTGGATCAGCCCGGCATGGTGCTCGCCGAGCTTGGCCCGCAGCCGGCGCACGTGCACGTCGACGGTCCGGGCCCCGCCGTAGTAGTCGTAGCCCCACACCCGCGACAGCAGGGTCTCCCGGGTGAACACCTTGCCGGGGTGCGAGGCCAGGAACTTCAGCAGCTCGTACTCCATGTAGGTCAGGTCCAGGGGTCGGCCCGAGATGGCCGCCTGGTACGTCTCGATGTTGAGGACGAGATCCCCGTACTCGATGAGCTCGGCTCGCTGCTGGTGGCCGCGCCGGAACAGCAGGTGGGTGATCCGGGCCTCGAGCTCGCGGGGCTGGAACGGGGTGAGGCAGAAGTCGTCGAAGATGTCGTCGCGCAGCTCCAGCTCACCGAGCTGGCGGCCGTTGACCAGCACGAGGACCGCATCCAGGGGCCGGTTGCGCTTGCGGAGGGAGCGGAGCAGGGCGAAGGCCCCGTCGGGGTCCTGGTCGGCGCTGATCACGGCCCCGGCCCAGGCGCCCTCGTCCTCGTGCTGCTCGGCGACCACGGCGTTGGCGACCGCCTTCCACGACAGCCCGGAGAGATCCAGGCACTGGGCCAGCTCGGGCGGCGGCGGGTCGGGGAAGACGAGCAGGGGGTCCATCACCAGACGTGGAGGTAGCGCTCGAGCTCGAACGGCGTCACCCGGCGCTGGTACTCCCCCCATTCTGCACGCTTGTTGCGGATGAACCACTCGAAGATGTGGTCACCCAGGGCTTCGGCCATCAGGTCGGACTCCTCCATCCGGTCGAGGGCCTCGTGCAGGTCCTGGGGCAGGCGCTGCAGCCCGGCGTTGCGGGCCGCGTTCCGGTCGAGGGTCCACATGTTGTCCTGGGCCTCGGGCGGCAGCTCGTAGCCCTTGTCGATGCCCCGCAGCCCAGCAGCCAGGATCACCGAGTAGGCCAGGTAGGGGTTGGCGGCCGAGTCGAGGGCCCGGTACTCGATGCGGGTGGAGGACGGCTTGCCGCTCTTGTGGATGGGCACCCGGACCAGCGCAGACCGGTTGTTGCGGGCCCAGGACACGTACAGCGGCGACTCGTAGCCGGCCACCATCCGCTTGTAGGAGTTGACCAGCTGGTTGGTCACCGCGGTGAGCTCGGGCGCGTGGTACAGCACGCCGGCCACGAACCGGCGGGCGGTCTCGGACAGGCCCAGCTCGTCGTCGGCGTCGTGGAACGCGTTCGTGTCGCCCTCGAAGAGCGACATGTGGGTGTGCATCCCCGAGCCCTGGCCCTCGTCGCGGGGCTTGGGCATGAACGTGGCGTGGATGCCTGCGTCCAGCGCGACCTTCCGCACCACCAGGCGCAACGTCATGATGTTGTCGGCCATGTCGAGGGTCTCGGTGTACCGCAGGTCGATCTCGTGCTGGCTCGCCGACTCCTCGTGGAACGAGTACTCCACCGGGATGCCCATGGCCTCGAGCATGTGGAGGGTGCGCCGGCGCAGGCTGCTGCCGACGTCGAGGGTGGTGAGATCGAAGTAGGACGCCCGATCGAGGGGCTGGGGGTCGTCGGCGCTCCCGAAGTAGAAGAACTCGATCTCGGGGGCGGTGAAGAACTCGTAGCCCCGCTCGCGGGCCCGGGCCAGGTTGCGGCGCAACACCTGGCGGGGGTCGCCCTCGAACGGGGTGCCGTCGAGGTTCTTGATGTCGCAGAAGATCCGCCCGGTGGGCTCGTCGGAATCGGCCCAGGGCAGCAGCTCGAAGGTCTCGGCGTCGGGCACCGCGAGCACGTCGCTCTCCTGGACCCGGCTGAACCCGTCGATGGCGCTGCCGTCGAACTGCAGCCCCTCCTCGAATGCCGACTCCAGCTCGGCGGGTGAGATCGCCACCGACTTGATCTGGCCGAGCACGTCGGTGAACCAGAGCCTGATCAGGCGGACGGCCCGTTCCTCGACCGTCCGAAGCACGTACTCCAGCTGGGGTTCCATGGGGCCATTGTGCAGGGTCGTGGAACGGCCGTCAGACCCGCGCAATCCAGTTAACACGCCGTTCACAATCGGGCAACGACGGCGAAACCGGCCGTGAGGCAAGATTGGGGGCAGGCCGTGCCGACGGTGTTGCGCGGTTTTTCGCCTCCCCCCAATACCGTGGCGGCGAGACGTCCCCCGAAATCCGACCTGAGTGGAGAACAGCGTGACCTACAGGGCCGAGTACCTCTGGATCGACGGCACGATGCCGACGGCCGAGATCCGGTCGAAGACCAAGATCCTCGACGACGACGTCGAACCCGGGATCTGGGGCTATGACGGATCGTCCACGAACCAGGCCACCGGCGACAACTCCGATGTCGTGCTCAAGCCGGTCTTCACCTGCCCCGACCCCATCCGGGGCGGCAACAACGTGCTGGTGCTGTGCGAGACGTTCCTGACCGACCTGGAGACCCCGCACCCCACCAACACCCGGGCCCGGGCCCGCGAGGCCTTCGAGAAGTACGGCGACCAGGAGCCCCTGTTCGGCCTCGAGCAGGAGTACACCATGATCGACCCGGCCACGGGCTGGCCGGCCGGCTTCCCGCCGAACGGCTTCCCGGCGCCCCAGGGCCCGTACTACTGCGGCGTCGGGGCGGTGAAGATCCACGGCCGCGAGTTCGTCGAGGAGCACACCACCTACTGCATCGCCGCCGGCCTGAAGATCTCGGGAACCAACGCCGAGGTCATGCCCGGCCAGTGGGAGTTCCAGATCGGCCCGGCCGACACCCTCGAGGTGGCCGATCACCTCTGGGTCGGCCGCTACCTCCTCTACCGGGTGGGCGAGGAGCACAACCTGGAGATGTCGCTGGCCGCCAAGCCCATGAAGGGCGACTGGAACGGCGCGGGGATGCACACCAACGTCTCCACCAAGGCCATGCGCGAGAACTACGAGGCCGTCATCGCCGCCGCCGAGTCGTTGGGCCAGGCCGGCAAGCCCGAGGAGCACCTGGCCGGCTACGGCGTGGGCATCGAGGATCGCCTCACCGGCGAGCACGAGACCCAGCGCTTCGACCAGTTCAGCTACGGCGTGTCCGATCGTGGCGCCTCGGTCCGCATCCCTTGGCAGGTGGCCCGCGACCAGAAGGGCTACATCGAGGACCGTCGGCCCAACGCCAACGCCGACCCCTACGTGGTGACCGCCCTGCTCACCGCCACCCTCGGCGAGGCCCTGGCCGGGCTGTGAGCCCGCCCACCGGGGACGGTCACCCGAAGGCCAGCTCCCCGGGTCGGGTCACCACTCGATAGAAGCAGCTGCTCCGGGTCGATCCCGAGGCGTCGGTGGTGTGGCACGCACCGGCGCCGTCGGGGCGCACCCGGTACAGCAGCGAGTTCTGCTCGCAGTTGACCCGCACCTCGACGACGGTGAGGGTGTCGCCCGAGGTGGCGCCCTTGTGCCACAGCTCCTGGCGCGAGGTGCTGTAGAAGACCGCCTGGCCCCGCTCGAGGGTGGCCCCCAGCGCGGCCTCGTCGGCGTAGGCCACGATGAGCACCTCGCCGGTGTCGGCGTCCTGCACCGCGACCGGCACCACCGGGTGCCCGGCCGCGCCGATCGACGCCAGCTTGGCGAAGTCGATCTGGAGGGTCGTGCCCTCCTCGAGGTCTGGGTGGTCGCTCACCTGGCGCAGGCTAGGCCACATCCTCCCGGAAGCGCCCCGGTCACATCCTCCTGGAAGCGCCCCGGTCGTGGCACGGGCCGCCGTTGCCGACACGGCTCCGCCGGGAGGTCAGGGCAAGAGGCCCGGGGCGAGGTCGGGCGTGAGGATGTCGGCGATGTCGGCCACCGCGTCCAGGCGGGCGTCCACGTCGGGTCCCCGTCGGCTCAGGTCCTCGAGGGCCCGGATGACCTCGCGGGCTGCGTCGGGCTGGAGGTCCTCGGCGAGCACCATGAGGCTGCCGACGAGGAGGGCCTCGAACCCGGGGTCGGTCAGGACACCGTGGATCCGGTCGACCGTGATGTCCTCACCGGTCAGCCGGGTAGCGCACTCGGCGGCGGCCCCGAGGGCCGACTCGGTGATCACCTCGTCCTCGGCGATCACCGCCGCCGCGGCCGCGATCGCCCCGGCCACCAGTCTCGAGAGGAAGGAGCTCCCGACCGGGGCCCGTCCGGTCCCTCAAGTGCTGCTCTGGGCCTGGCAGGCCGCGCACTCGATGTAGTCGCCGTGCTCGACCCGCTCGCCGGGCCACGGGCGCCAGCGGCCCCGCTGGATGGCGCCGATCCGATCGGCGAAGCACGCCGGGCAGTGGAAGACGACCGCGTTGTGCCACCGCTTCGACGGATAACTGCCGGTCATGGCCTTCCTCCTCGCGCGCCGCGGGTGACGAGGCTCCGGTCGGCACCCAGGTCGGCAACTGTAGGAGTCCGGGCCTCCCCGGGGCCGGAGCGGCAACTGTAGGGCCCCGCCGGCTCCGGGGCCGGGCCGGTCGGGCCGGTAGCCTGAGGCCCATGGCCACCGTGCGGGTCGCCGCTTGCCAGCTCAACACCGTCGTGGGTGATCTCGACGGCAACGTCGAGCGCATCCTCGGCGCGCTGCGCCGGGCCGAGGATGCCGGCTGCGACATCGCCGTGTTCCCCGAGCTGGCCGTGTCGGGCTACCCACCCGAGGACCTGATGCTGAAGTCGGCGTTCGTCGACGACGTTCAGGCTGCGTTGGCGCGGTTGGCCGCAGCCACCGGCGACTGCGTCGCCATCGTCGGCTTCGTCGACGGCGAGGAAGCGGTGGCCGACCCGTCGAGCCGGGCGTTCAACGCCGCGGCCATCTGCGCCCGAGGCCAGGTCTTCGGCGTGTACCACAAGCGCGCCCTGCCCGACTACGGCGTCTTCGACGAGGAGCGCTACTTCGAACCCGGGTCCCACGCCCTGGATCTCTACGAGATCAACGGGGTCACCGTCGGGGTGTCGATCTGCGAGGACCTCTGGATCCCCGGCGGACCCACCGCCGAGCTCGCTCGTGGCGGCGCCCAGCTGATCGTCAACATCAACGCCTCGCCCTACGAGCAGGGCAAGATGGCGGTGCGGGAGACGGTGCTACGCAGCCGCATCGCCGAATCCGGCGTGCCCATCGTCTACGTCAACCAGGTGGGGGCCCAGGACGAGCTGGTCTTCGACGGGGGCTCGATGGCCCTGGCTGCCGACGGGGCGGTGGTCGCCCGGGCCGAGCAGTTCGTCGAAGCCGTCATGGTCTTCGACATCGAGACGATCGAGCACCGCACCGGCGACGTCTATCCCGTCGAGGTGGTCACCGACCGCCGGGCGAGCCAGCCGGCCGTCGCGAACCCGCTGGCAGCCCCCCTCGAGCCGCTCGAGGAGCTGTGGCAGGCGCTGGTCGTCGGCACCCGCGACTACGTGCACAAGAACGGGTTCACCGACATCTGCCTGGGCCTCTCGGGAGGAATCGACAGCTCACTGGTCGCGGTGATCGCCACCGACGCCCTCGGCCCCGAGCACGTCCACACCGTGGCCATGCCGTCGCGGTTCTCGAGCGAGGGCTCGCTCAGCGACGCCGCGAAGCTGGCCGCCAACCTGGGCTGCGAGCACCGGGTCATCCCCATCGAGCCGGCCCATCAGGCGCTGCTCGACATGCTGGCGCCCTCCTTCGACGGCTACCAGGCCGACGTCACCGAGGAGAACATCCAGTCGCGCATCCGGGGCGTGGTGCTGATGGCCCTCGCCAACAAGTTCGGGTGGCTGGTGCTGACCACGGGCAACAAGAGCGAGACCGCGGTCGGCTACTCCACGCTGTACGGCGACACCGCCGGGGCCTTCGCGGTGATCAAGGACGTCTGGAAGCTCACCGTCTACGAGCTCTCCCGCTGGCGCAACGAGAGCTCGGCCACCGAGATCATCCCCACCGGCGTGCTCACCAAGGCGCCCTCGGCCGAGCTGCGTCCCGACCAGCGTGACGACCAGTCCCTGCCGCCCTACGAGGTGCTCGACCCCCTGCTGGTCGAGATCGTCGAGCGCGACCGGACCGCCGCCGAGCTGATCGCCGAGGGCCACGATCCGGCCCTGGTCCGACGGGTTGCCCGGATGGTCGATCTCGCCGAGTACAAGCGGCGCCAGAACCCCGTCGGTCCCAAGGTGTCGGTGAAGGCCTTCGGCCGGGACCGGCGCATCCCGATCACCAATCACTACCTGGGTCGGCCCTCCTCGCCATGAGCAGCCTCGACGCTGCGAGCCGGCGGCTCGGCGGTCTGGCATGGGTGTCGGGCGAGCTGTTCGCGATCGAGGGTCGGTGGGCGGCCACGATGTCGGACCCCGCCGCGGTCGAGCACCTGGCCACCCACAGCCGCCATCACGGCTGGCACCGGACGTTGTGGATCGACGCGCTCCCGGACTCGCCCGCGCTCGGCGCCACTGGTCACATCGGCCCGCCCGACCCGGGCTGGGAAGCGGCCGTGGCCTGCCTCGACGAGGCCCACGCCGACCCCGACGCCGAACTCGACGACGCCCACCGGCTGGCCGCGCTCTACCGGGGGCTGGTGCCCCGCCTCCTCGGTCTGCTGGCCGACTTCGGCGCCACCCTCGGTGGCCCCGGTGACGGCGCGATCGAGCGGGTCGTGGGTCTGGCGGCCCAGGATGTCGCCGCCGACCTGCACGGTGGACAACGCTTGTTGGCGGCCACGCTGGGTGACCTGGAGGCCATCGAGCAGGCCGCCGCGACCACGAAGATGCTTGACCAGGCTTTTCGGACTTGGTAGGGGAGAACAATCGGGAGAGTGAGTTGCAGACGGGCGCGTCTCGCATCGGGGTGGGATGGCGCGGGCAGACGGTAGTGGACCAGCGAGTCCCTCGGTATGGTGCTTAACCACCGTGCCCGGGCCCCTCGGGTCCGGTTGCCTCGCAGATCGGGAAGGGTGACAGTTGCCCAAGGAGCGCGTTGAACGGGACGAGGAAGATCTCGTCCGGCTGTATCTCACCGACATCGGGCAGTATCCACTGCTCACCAAGGATGACGAGGTCCGGCTGGCGCAGCTGATCGAGGCGGGCAGCGAGGCCCGCCAGGAGCTCGAGGCCTCCGATGCGCCCACGGTGGCGCGCCGGCGCGAGCTGCGCCGCGCCGCCCGCCAGGGCGAGGACGCCGAGCGCACCTTCGTGCAGTCCAACCTGCGGCTGGTGGTGTCGATCGCCAAGAAGTACCAGGCGTCGGGGCTCCCGCTGCTCGACCTCATCCAGGAGGGCAACCTGGGCCTGATGCACGCGGTCGAGAAGTTCGACTGGCGCAAGGGCTTCAAGTTCTCCACCTACGCCACCTGGTGGATCCGCCAGGCGATCACCCGGGGCATCGCCAACACCGGGCGCACCATCAGGCTGCCGGTCCATGCCGGCGACACCCTGGCTCGCCTGCAGAAGGCCCGGGCCCGCCTCGAGCTGAAGCTGGGCCGACCGGCGACGCTCAGCGAGCTGGCCGCCGAGGTCGAGATGCCCGAGGACAAGGTGACCGAGGCCCTCCGCTTCGCCGCCGAGCCCCTCAGCCTGTCCGAGCCCCTGCGCGAGGACGGCGACGCCGAGCTGGGCGACGTGGTCGAGGACCGCTCGGCCGACTCGCCCTTCGAGGTGGCCGCCACCGCGCTGCTGCCCGACGAGATCGCCCGGCTGCTGGCCCCCCTCGACGAGCGCGAGCGCGAGATCCTCAAGCTGCGCTTCGGTCTCGACCGGGGCGAGCCCCGGACCCTCGAAGAAGTGGGCGAGCACTTCAACCTCACCCGGGAGCGCATCCGCCAGATCGAGGCCCGGGCCATGTCGAAGCTGCGCCATCCCAGCTCCGACACCGGCGCGCGCGACCTGCTCGCCGTCTGAGCTCGGGCTCGGCGTGGGCCGGGTGTCGGCCTGGGTGCGTGTGATCAGCGCAGGTTGATCTGGCTGGGCGCGTCGGCCTCGCGCTCGAGCCGGCGCGCGTTCTCGAGGGCCTCGGACACCAGCGGGTGATCGGCGCCGAGGGCGTCGATCAGCTCGACGGAGCGCTCACGGATGCGTGCGGCCCGGGCTCGGAGGCTGTCGGCGTTCTCGCGGGCGACAGGCTCGGCCTCGGGCCGGGTCCCGAGGTTCCCCTGCTCGCTGTCGTCCGGTTTGCCCATGTCCCATCGGCTCGATTCTTCCGCCCGGCCTCCGGCCTGCTGCCCGATGCAACGGGACCGGTTGGTCACGGCCAGCTGCGGTGGCAGCGTCTGGTCGCACCCTAATCGCAGCTCCGGTGCCCTGTCAGCGCAGCGACGACGGAAATGGGTCCAACGCCTCCTGGCTCTCGGATGGGCCCCGAGACCTACGTCTCGACCGAGACCCACGTCTCGACCGAGACCCTACGTCTCGGCCGAGACCCAGGTGGTCTCGGGGATCGGTTGGCGGAGGTGGACGGGAATCGAACCCGCCTGCGAGGGATCGCCTCGCACACCCGCTTTGAAGGCGGGGGAGCCCACCAGGTACTCGTACACCTCCTCGAGCCGCGCCGACACTCGCCCGGCCCGCCCGTGAGTATGGTCGCGGCCGCTGCGGTCCGCACCATCGCTGTCATCGGGCGGTGTCATCGGGCGGCGTCATCGGGCACGGCGTCGCCCGGCCCCGCCGTTGCGTCGGCCGCTGCCCGTTGTGACCGTCACAGGGGCGCCGTAGGTTTGAGGGCAGCGAGCTTCCCCCTCCGCTCATCGGTCTCGGAAGGGGGGAGTCGCGTGGTCGTCTCCTTGTGGTCCCTCAAGGGCGGCGCCGGATGCTCGGTCACCGCCGCGCTCGTCGCCATCCACCGATCGCGCCGTGACCCCGGCGGCGCCATGCTCGTCGACGTCTGCGGCGACCAGCCGGCGGTGCTGGGGGTCGCCGAGCCCACCGGACCCGGCTTGTCGGACTGGTTCGGCGCGCCGGCCGACCGCCCGCCCGACGGGCTGGCCCGGCTGGCGGTGGAGGTGGCTGCCGGGCTGGCGCTGGTCTGGAAGGGCGGCGCCCGGTGGCCGCCCACGGCGGGCGCGGCCGCCGAGCTGGTCGCCGAGCTGGGCGCGCATCCGGGGGCGGTGGTGGTCGATGCCGGCTGCGTGGTCGGCGAGTCCCCGGCAGCCGAGCTGGCCCGGCAGCTGGTGGCCCGGTCGGCGCGTGCCATCCTGGTCACCCGGCCCTGCTACCTGGCGTTGCGGCGGGCCGAGCTGGCGCCGACGGTGCCGTCGGGGGTGGTGGTGCTCCGCGAGCCCCGCCGATCGCTCGGTGCCGCCGACGTCGCCGAGGCCGTCGGGGCGCCGGTGCTGGCCCAGATCGACGTCGATCCCACCATCGCCCGGGCCGTCGACGCCGGCCTCCTGCTGTCACCGTCCCCGCGGCGGCTGGCCCCGGCACTGGAGGCGGTGGCGTGAGCGCCGCGGCAGCCGTCGAGGCCGAGACCCAGCGGCTGGCGCTCGAGCTCCCCGTCGAAGCCCTGCAGGGCGACCGGGCCGAGCTGGTGGTCGGCGGCATCGCCCGGCGGCTGGCCCCGCTGCTCGACTCCGCCCAGCACGCGGCGCTGGTACGGCGGGTGCTCGACCGACTCCTGGGCCTGGGTCCCCTGGAGGAGCTGCTGGCCCAACCCGACGTCACCGAGGTCATGATCAACGGCCCCGGCCCGATCTGGATCGAGCGCCGGGGCGAGCTCTGCGAGACCGACATCGAGGTCGACCGCCAGTCGATCGATCATCTCGTGGAGCGGATCGTGGCCCCCTTGGGACGCCGGCTCGACCGCACCTCGCCCCTGGTCGACGGTCGGCTGCCCGACGGATCCCGGGTCCACGTGGTGGCCCCGCCCGTGGCCCTCGACGGGCCGTACGTGACCGTGCGCCGGTTCCGGGTCGCAGCCGTGGAGCTGGAGGCCATGGCCACCCCGGGCACCGCCGAGCTGCTGCGCTGGGCGGTTCGGGCCCGGTGCAACATCCTCGTCGCCGGGGGAACCAGCTCCGGCAAGACCACCCTGTTGAACTCGCTCGCCCGGCTGATCGGCACCCAGGAGCGGCTGGTCACCGTGGAGGACGCCGCCGAGCTGCAGCTCCCGGTCCGGCACGTGGTACGCCTCGAGGCCCGACCGGCGTCGGTCGACGGGCCGCCCCCGGTGCCCATCCGCGAGCTGGTGCGCAACGCGCTGCGCATGCGCCCCGACCGGATCATCGTCGGCGAGGTCCGGGGTCCGGAGGCCCTGGACATGCTGCAGGCCATGAACACCGGCCACGAGGGCTCGCTCTCCACGTGTCACGCCAACAGCCCGCCCGACGCGCTCCGACGCCTCGAGTCGATGATCGCCGTGGGGGACACCCAGCTCCCCGCCGCCACCGCCCGGGAGCTGCTGCACGCGGCGATCGACCTCATCGTGCAGGTCGAGCGCGCCGAGGGCGGCAGCCGGCGGGTGGTGGCCCTCGCCGAGCCCGGGGCCGCACCGGGCGACCCGGTCCGCCCGCTGGCGGGTCGCGACGGGCTGGCGGTCCTGCCCGCCCGGCCGCCGAGGCGCGGGACCGACGGCCCCCGGGCGGCCTGGGTGGAGGTGGGGGCATGACCGTCCCGATGGTGCTGGTCGTGGTCTCTGTCGTCGCCGCCGGGGCCGGCGGCTGGTTGCGGCTTGCCGCGGCGGCGCCGATCGACCACAC
>JBFKRY010000098.1:0-14028 GCA_041636995.1 Acidimicrobiales bacterium
CACCTTCGACACGGTGGCCTCGTGGCCGATGACCGCATCGCCGGAGCCGACCTCCATGTAGGGGTAGGTGTCGGAGATGGAGTCGTCGTCGAGGATCAGCGCGTCGCACTGGACGTGGCTCTTGCAGCCGTAGGCGTCGTCCTCCACGCGAACCAGACCCCGGTAGGAGGTGCGGCCGCCGTCCTTGGAGATCGACTTCGACACGATCTTCGACGTCGTCTCCGGCGCAGCGTGGGTCATCTTGGCGCCGGTGTCCTGGTGCTGGCCCGCGCCCGCGTAGGCGACCGACAGCACCTCACCGGAGGCCTTGGGACCGACCATCACCACGGCCGGGTACTTCATGGTGAGCCGGCTGCCGATGTTGCCGTCGATCCACTCCATGTGGCCCTCGGCCTCCACCCGGGCCCGCTTCGTGACCAGGTTGAAGACGTTGTTGGACCAGTTCTGGATGGTGGTGTAGGTGACCCGGGCGCTGGGCTTGACCACGATCTCGACCACCGCCGAGTGCAGGGAGTCCGTGCTGTAGACCGGCGCCGAGCAGCCCTCGATGTAGTGCACCTTGGCGCCCTCGTCGGCGATGATCAGGGTGCGCTCGAACTGGCCCATGTTCTCGGCGTTGATGCGGAAGTAGGCCTGCAGCGGCATCTGCACCTCGACCCCGGGCGGCACGTAGATGAACGACCCGCCGGACCAGACCGCGGTGTTGAGCGAGGCGAACTTGTTGTCGTTGGGCGGGATGATCCTGCCGAAGTACTGCTTGACGATCTCGGGGTGCTCCCGCAGCGCGGTGTCCATGTCGCAGAAGATGACGCCCTGGGCCTCGAGGTCGGCGCGGTTGCGGTGGTACACCACCTCGGACTCGTACTGGGCGGTGACCCCGGCGAGGTACTTGCGCTCGGCCTCGGGGATGCCCAGCTTCTCGTAGGTGTCCTTGATGGCCTGGGGCACGTCGTCCCAGTCGTCGGTGACCGCCTCGCTGGGCTTGATGTAGTAGTAGATGTCGTCGAAGTAGATCTCGGACATGTCGCCGCCCCAGGTGGGCAGCGGCCGCCTCTCGAAGTGGCGCAGCGACTTCATGCGGATGTTCCGCATCCAGTCGGGCTCGCCCTTCATCCACGACATCTCGTTCACGATGTCGTCGTCGAGCCCCTTCTTGGGCTTGAAGACGTAATCCTCCTCGTCGGCCCAGCCGAGCTTGTACTTGGTGAGGTCGACGCCGATGTCGGTGGCTGCCATGTGGGGCCTTCCAGGGTCCGGGGTCCGGAATTTCTCCTACGTGGATAGTAACAACTGCCGGGGTGGCATCCATCCCTCCGGCGGGACCGCCGGCGCGGCGGTTCTGCACCCACGGTGCCCGACCGCTCACACCGGGTGCGTATGGGGCCATTATCCCAGGTCAGACGTACCGGGCGGCCCTGTCCGGCCAGCAGTGCGGCTTGTAGGGTGACCCAGGGTGCTCATGACGGGCAGCCGAGGAGGAAGGGCCGTGAGCACGTACGGCGCGGCGCCGTTGCGGATACTGCTTGACGAGACCACCCGCATCGCGGCCATCGACGGCCAGCTCGCCGCGGAGCTGGGCCACGACACCGCCGACCTGCTCGACGCTCCCTTCAGCACCATCCTCGCCCCCGACGAGGTGGCCGCCGTCGGCGCCGACCTGGTGGCGCTGGTCGAGGATCGCCACGCAGTCAGCACCGCCACCCGGCGGCTGCGGGCCGCCGACGGCAGCGAGCTGGGCGCGGTGATCTCCGCCGAGGCCCGCCACGCCGGCACCCGCTTCGTGGGCTTCACGGTGGCGGTGCTGCTCGACGACGACGAGCTGTCCATCCCCACCGCGCTGCCGGACCACCTGCGGCGCCTCGAGACCGCGGCGGCGATGATCGACGCCGACGCCACCCTGGTCGACACCAACCTGGCCTGGGGCCGGCTTTTCGCCACCGCCGACGCGGTCACCCCCGGCGGCGACCTGTACGCCCTGGTCCAGGAGGACGACCGCGACGGGCTGCGGCACCGGCTCTCCGAGCTGGCCCGGGCTGTCGTGGGCTCGGTGCGCGTCGAGCTGCGCTGCATCGCCGAGAGCGGCCCCTTCTGGTGCCGGCTCTCGCTGGCCCGCTACGACACCCGGTCCCGCTACTTCACGGTCACCGCGGAGGACATCTCCGTGGAGCGGCTCACCCAACGGGTCCTGCTGGCCAACGAGGCGCTGTTCCGGTCGCTGGCCGAGGCCGCGCCCATCGGGCTGGCCCGGCTGGCCCCGGACCTGTCGATCTCCTACGCCAGCCCGGCCTGGCTGAACCTGGTGGGGTGGCCCGAGGGCGACACCCCCCGAACCCTGGGCGCATTGCTGCACCCCGACGACCGGTCCCGGGTCGAGACCGACATCCGAGCCCGCATCGCCGCGGGCACCGCCGAGCCCGTGCCGGCCCGCCTGGCCCAGCCGGCCGGCTCGGGCTGGGTGAGCCTGCGGGTGGGCTCGGTGCTCGACGACGAGCTCGGCGTGATCGGCCACGTGATCACCGTCCAGGAGGACGCCGACCGAGAGGCCCCCGACCACTCACGCTCGCAGCTGGCCGGGATCCTGGAGTCCACCAGCGACCTGGTGGGCATCGCCGATCTCACCGACGGCCGGGTGCTCTACCTGAACGCCGCGGCCCAGGCGATCTTCGCGCCGGATGGGCTCGGCGAACTGCACGTCCGCGACGTCTACGACGACGAGAGCGTGGGCCGCTACCGGGCCGAGGTGTACCCGGTGCTGCGCCGGGGCGAGACCTGGACGGGCGAGCTGAAGATGGTGAGCCACGACGGGCGGCACCTGCAGGTGCTGCAGACCGTGGCCGCCGAGATCGGCCCCGACGGCGAGCCCCACCGGGCGTCGGTGCTGGGGCGGGACGTGTCCGACGAGCGCGCCGCGCTCGACGAGCTGGCGTACAAGGCCACCCACGACGCCCTCACCGGGCTCCCGAACCGGAGCCTGCTCGTCGACCACCTCGAGCTGGCGCTGGCCCGATCCGCCCGCGAGCGAACGCCGGTGGCGGTGCTGTTCATCGACCTCGACCGGTTCAAGGCGGTCA
Organism: Acidimicrobiales bacterium; assembly: GCA_041636995.1. Lineage (GTDB taxonomy): Bacteria > Actinomycetota > Acidimicrobiia > Acidimicrobiales > UBA8592 > JBFINV01. The sequence continues at coordinate 3,072 of JBFKRY010000098.1, forward strand.
ACGACACCTACGGCCACGACGCCGGCGACCGGCTGCTGCGGGAGCTTGGCCAGCGCATGGCCGCGGTGCTCCGTCCCTCCGACACCGTGGCCCGGCTGGGCGGCGACGAGTTCGTGGTGCTGTGCGAGGACATCGGCGGCGAGGTCGACGCGGTGGCGATCGCCGAGCGCATCCGCGGGGCAGTCGAGGAGCAGCCGGTGCGCATCGACGGCGTGCAGGTGCGGGTGAGCGCCAGCATCGGGATCGCGATGTCGAACGGCGGGTCCACCCGCGAGCCCGACACCCTGCTGAAGCGAGCCGACATCGCCATGTACCGGGCCAAGAGCGCGGGGCGGGCTCGCACCGAGCTGTTCGACGACGTCCGCCGGGACCGGACCAAGCGGCGGGCCGAGCGAGCCGAGCAGCTCGCCGAGGCCCTCGAGGAGGATGCCCTCGACGTCCACTACCAGCCCATCGTCGACCTCCACAGCGGTCGGGTGGTCCGGGTGGAGGCCTTCGTCCGCTGGATGCACCCGGTGGGAGGGCTGCTGGGCCCGAGCGAGTTCGTTCCCCTTGCGGTCGAGACCGGCCTGGGCCTCGACCTCGACTCGCTGGTGATCCATCGAGCCTGCACCGACGCCCGCCGCTGGCACACTGCGCTCGGCGACGCCAGTCCGGTGGTCCACGTCAACGTCCTCGGTGGCACCCTGCTGAGCGGCCGCCTGCACGACCGGGTCGCCCGCTGCCTGGAGGTCACCGACCTGCCCGCGGCCAAGCTGTGCATGGAGCTGGCCGAGCCCTTCCTTATGGACGACGGTGACGCCACCGTCGACCTGTTGGCCCGCCTGGCCGAGCTGGGGGTGGGGGTGGCGATCGACGACGTGGGCACCGGGGGAACGGTCCTACCCCGCCTCGGGCGGTTCCGGCTCGACGTGTTGAAGATCGACGGCAGCCTCGCCGGCGCGGTGGTTGCCGAGGAGACCCGCCAGATCGTGGGCGCGGTGGCCGCCATGGGTCGGGCCCTCGACATGCAGGTGGGGGCGGAGTCGGTCGAGGACGCCGAGGCCATCCCCATCCTGCGCAAGCTCGGCGTGCACGTGGCCCAGGGCCACGTGTTCTCCGCGGCCCTGCCGGCCGCCAAGCTCGATCCGCTGCTCACCCTCCGCAGCACCCTCGCGCGATCAGATCGGTAGGGGGTGCGGTCGAGGTCCGCTGCCAGTTCGGTAGGGGGTGCCATCCGGGCTGGGTCCGACCAGGGGGTCAGACCCGAGGTCCGACCCCCCCGACCCTGCTAATCCAATCGCCGCAGCTCCTGCCGGTATCGCCGGGCACGCTCGATGTAGGAGCGTACCCCGTCGTCGATCTCGTCCTGGTCGGCGGCGCCCTCCCGGATCCGGGCTGGGATGCCGAGGGCCAGCGCACCGGGGGGCACGACGGTGCCGCCGGTGACGACCGCGTTGGCGCCGACCAGGGCCCCCTCGCCGATGACCGCGTTGTGGAGGACGACCGCGGCGGTGCCGACGAGGGCCCGGTCCATGATGCGACAGCCCTCCAGGTGGGCGATGTGGCCGACCGTGCAGTGGTTGCCGACGACGGTGTCGAGCTCGGGCGTGCAGTGCACGACCGCGCCGTCCTGCACGTTGCTGCCGTCGCCGATGGCGATGCGGCCGTCGTCGCCCCGCAGCACCGCGCAGGCCCAGACCGAGGCCTCGGCGCCGATGGTCACGTCGCCGATGACGACGGCATCTGGGTGGATGTAGGCGGTCTCGTGGATGGTGGGCTCGACGTCACCCAGCGCGTAGATCGGCACCGGACCTCCTCAGCCGGCGGCGAGCGGGGTGTACCGGCCGTACCCGCCCCGGAAGAAGAGCAGCGGGCTGTCGTCGCTGCTGCCGGTGGCCAGGTCGACCACCCGGCCCACGACGATGTAGTGGTCGCCGGCCTCGTGGACCGCCTCGATCTCGCAGTCGACGTGGGCCAGCACGTCGGCGATCACCGGCGAGCCGGTGACCCCGGGCCGCCAGTCGACCTGCTCGAAGGGGTCGATGCTCTTCTCGAAGAACGCGTTGCACGTGGGCAGCTGGTCGATGCCCATCACGTTCACGCAGTAGGCCCCGGCCCGCTCGATCCGCTCCCAGGTGGTGGACGTCTTGCCGGGCATGAACTGGACCAGCGGCGGCTCGAGGGAGACCGAGCCGAACGAGCCGATGACCATCCCGCACGGCCCGTCGTCGTCTGCGGTCACCAGGGTGACGCCGGTCGGGTAGTTCCCCAGCACCTGCCGGAACAGGTCGCCGTCGATCGCGGGGCTCTCAGTCATGCGGTTTCCTCTCGATGCGCGCCGGGACCGAAGCTAGTGGCATGTCGCAGAAACATGAACCGGTCTCGGCTGCGACCAGATCAGCATTCCTGTGACACACCACTGGCGGGTCGGACCGTCACTGCTCGACCGGTACCGGCTGGGCCTCCACCTGGGTGTCGGGCGGCAGCCCGGCGGCGGCGCAGGTGCCCTCGATCCCGGCGGAACCGACGATGACGTCGGCCGTGCCGCCCAGCCGGCGCACCCGCACGAGCGCGGGGAGCGCCGCGGTGGTCACCAGCCCGCCGACCACGTAGCCCGCGGCGAGCGAGCGGGCATCGGCCAGCCGGCCGAGGGAGAGCTGGCCGCCGACCCCGCCCACCGACGACACCATGGCGTCGAAGCTGATGACGGTGGCCCGGTGCTCGGTGGGGGTCTCGTGGTGGACGTAGGCCTGGCGGACCGGGGCGATGACGCCCATCGAGCCGGTGACCACCAGGAACGCGGGCACCGCCACCCAGAACGAGTCGGTCACCCCGACCACGACCGAGGCCCCGCTGGCCACGGCCGACCCCCACAGCAGCAGGGTGCTGCGGCGCTGACAGTGGCGGCTCAGGACCTCGACGATCTGGTTCCCGACCATGGTGGCGAGCGACATGAGGGCGGTGACGATCCCGACCACCCAGATGGCGTCCCGATCGAGCAGCTCGAGGAAGTAGGGCTGGGCCGCATAGAACGCCCAGCCGAAGAACGTCGCCCGGGCCAGGCCCGCCAGCATCAACGCCCGCAGCCCCGGTCGGCGCCAGCCGTTGGCGATGCCGGTTCGAGCCTGCTCGGCCATGGCCTCCGGGATGTGGCGCAAGGCCAGGCGGCGGGGGACGAACCCCACCTCCTGCATCCACCGCAGCGACAGCACGAACAGCCCGGCGAGCAGGCCGGCCCGGACCACGAAGGGAACGGCCAGGTCGAGCTGGCCGAGCAGGCCGCCACCGGTGGTCCCCACCACCATCGCCGCGCCGGTCACCTGCTGGGAGCGGGCGAAGACCCGGTCCAGCTCGCCGCCCTCGCCGATCGAACCCAGGGCGTCCACCAGCCACGCCTCCAGGGCCCCGGAGTAGAAGGTGAACCCGAGACCCATGAACAGCGACACCACCGCGAAGGCCAGCGTCGAGCCCCCGCCCCGCGCGATCAGTACGTACAGCACCGTGGTGACCCCCAGGACGGCCACGCTCAGCAGGTACGACACCCGCCGGCCCAGGGTGTCGGCCACCACGCCGGTGGGTATCTCGAAGACGACCATGCCCGCCGAGAACACCGCGTTCACCACGAACACCTCGGCGATGTCCAGCCCGGCGTCGAGCAGGAACAGGGTGTTGACCCCCCAGATGAGCGAGGCCGACAGGGTGTAGAGACCCGACAGCGCCATGTAGCTGCGGACGATCCCCTGCCGGTCCGTCAGCTGCATGCGTCGCGCCGATGGCCGGCGCGGCCGGTCAGCGTTCTCCGAGGACGATGCTGGTCCCCTCGGCCGCAGCGGTGACCTCGCCGATCCCCCGGTCCAGCGCCTCGGCCCGGCAGTCGGCGAGGAGCCGGTCGATCATGTCGTCGTCGTGCCAGGGGTCGTGGTGGAACATGCACAGCTGCTTGGCGCCGGCCTGGGCCGCGACCTCGACGGCGTAGCCAGGGGTGCAGTGACCCCAGTCGGGTCGGGCCTGCAGCTCGCGCGGCGTGTACTGGGCGTCGTGGATCAACAGGTCGGCGTCCTCGCAGAGCTCGAGCACCGCGTCGTCGACCCGGGTGGGATCGTCGAGGGGCTCCTGGTGATCGCTGGCGTAGGCGACGACGAGCCCCCCGAGCTCGATCCGGTAGCCGTTGGTCTCGCCCGTGTGGGGCACCCTCCGTACCGTGACCTTGGCCTCACCGATGGCGAGGCGCTCGTCCCAGGCGGTGTGGAAGCGGATGCCCCGGGGCAGCTGGTCGCAGCAGATCGGGAAGTACGGCGGCTGCATCAGCCCCTCGAAGGTCTCGCCCAGCTCCCGCCCCTGATGTGGGGGACCGTAGATCTGCACGCAGGAGTCGGGATGGTGCACCGGGGCGAAGAACGGGAGCCCCTGGACGTGGTCCCAGTGCAGGTGAGTGACCAGGATGGACGCCTCGATGACCCGGCGGTTCCCCCACACCGCGCCGAACTCGCGGAGCCCGGTGCCCATGTCGAGCACGATCGGCCGTTGACCCTCGGACTCGATCACCACGCAGGACGTGTTCCCCCCGTAGCGGCGGAGGCGATCCGACGAGCACGGTGTGGACCCCCGGACGCCGTAGAAGGAGACCGTGGGTCCCGGGCTCTGCGGCACCGCAACATGGTAAGACAGACGACAGCAATGTGTGAATGTGCCATCCGGCACAGTCGCGAAGCCGGCACGGTCTCGAAGCCGGCACAGTCTGGAAGGAGGCTCCTCAGGCAATGGCTGCACCATCCCTGCCCGACGGGCTCGTCGCCTTCGTGAAGAAGGACTGCCCCACCTGCGTCATGATCGAGCCCGTCCTGCGGGAGCTCGACGAGGCCGGGCGCCTGAGCCGGGTGTACACCCAGGACGACCCGTCGTTCCCCGACGTGGGCCCCCTGGTCGACGACACCGACCTGGCCGCCAGCTGGCACCACGACATCGAGACCGTGCCCACCCTGGTGTCGGTGGTCGACGGGGTCGAGGTGAACCGCCTGGTCGGCTGGTCCCGTGACCTCTGGGCCGGGATGTCCGGCATCGACTCCCTCGGCATCGAGGCCGGCATCCCCGACTTCCGCCCGGGATGCGGCTCCCTCAGTGTCGACCCCGACCGCGCGGCCAGCCTGGAGGTCCTCCACGGCGACGGGTTCGCCAGCCGCCGGGTGGAGATCGCCACTGCCGAGGACCCCGTCGAGGCCATGTACGACCGGGGCTGGAGCGACGGCCTGCCGCTGGTGCCGCCGACTCCGGAGCGGGTGGCCCGCATGCTCGAGGGCACCAGCCGCGCCCGCGACGAGGTGGTGGCCGTGGTGCCGCCGAACCTGGCGGAGTGCACGGTGGAGAAGGTGGCCGTCAACGCGGTCATGGCCGGCTGTCGCCCCGAGTATCTGCCGGTGGTGCTCACCGCGCTCGAAGCCGCGTGCACCGACGAGTTCAACATGCACGGGCTGCTGGCGACCACCATGCCGGTGGGCCCGGTGCTGGTGGTGAACGGCCCCATCCGCCACGCCATCGGCATGAACTCGGGGATGAACGTCCTCGGGCAGGGCAACCGGGCCAACAGCACCATCGGCCGGGCCCTCCAGCTGGTGATCCGCAACGTCGGCGGCGGCGAGCCCGGCGGGGTCGACCGGGCGACCCACGGCAACCCGGGGAAGCTCGGGTTCTGCTTCGCCGAGGACGAGGAGGGCTCGCCGTGGGAGTCCTACGCAGCCCAACAGGGGTTCGGACCCGAGCAGAGCACGGTGACCCTCTTCGCCGGGGAGGGGCCGCGCTGCATCGTCGACCAGCTGACCAGGGACGCCGAAGGTCTGGCCCGGAGCCTGGCGATGAGCATGCTGGCCACCGTCCACCCGAAGCTGGTGATGGCCTTCGACGCCATCTTGGTGGTGTCGCCGGAGCACGCAGCGCGCTTCGCCGAGGCCGGCTGGTCCAAGCAGCAGCTGCACGACGCGCTCGCGGAGCACACCACCCGCCCGACCGACGCCATCGTGCGAGGCGCGGACGGGGTGGCCGAGGGCGTGCCCGCCCAGCTGGCGGGCGTCGAGCTGCCCAAGCACCGTCCCGACGGCGGGCTGATCATCATCCACGCGGGCGGCGGCGCCGGCCTCTTCTCTGCCATCATTGGCGGGTGGGTCAACGGCGACACCGGAAGCCGTCCCGTCACCAGGGAGATCACCCCATGAGCATCACCGTTCTCGATCCCACCGGCGAGCTGGCCCCCGCGGCCCGCCAGCGCACCGAGCGGCTGTCGGGCCTCGAGGGCCGCACCATCGGGCTGCTCGACATCAGCAAGCCGCGCGGCGACGTGTTCCTCGACCGCGTCCAGGAGCTGCTCGAGCTCGACGGCGCCCGGGTGGAGCGCTACGCCAAGCCCACCTTCGCCAAGCCCGCGCCGGTCGACCTGCGCCACCAGATCGCCACCACCTGCGACGCGGTGATCGAAGCGCTCGCCGATTGAGGGAGCTGCACGTCGTGCAGTGTGCACGACATCAGCGACATCGAGCGGCGGGGCCTGCCTGCGGTGTTCGTGGCGTCGGTCGAGTTCGTGACCGCAGCCGACGCCCAGGCCGGCGCGCTCGGCTTCGACCCGGCCCGGGTGTTCACCGAGCACCCCATCCAGGACCGCACCGACGACGAGATGCGGGTGATCGCCGAGAAGGCCTACGCCGAGCTGGTCGAGGCCCTCACCGGCTGAGCGCGGCGAGGGCCCGGGCCAGGTTGCCGTTGGGTCGCACCTCCACGTGGGCGGCGCCGACCAGGCTCGCCAGCCGCTCGAGCTCCACCGCTGCGGCTGTGGCCACCTCCACGGGATCCGCGCCTTCCTCGACGTAGGAGCCCCGGACCTCGAGCACCCTCCGGGCCCGGTCGGTCTTGAGGTCGAAGCGGGCCACGAGCCGGTCGCCCAGCAGGAACGGCAGCACGTAGTAGCCGTAGACCCGCTTGTGGCGGGGCACGTAGATCTCGATGCGGTAGTGGAACCCGAACAGGCGCAGGGTCCGGTCCCGATGCCAGCACACCGGGTCGAACGGCGAGAGCAGGGCCTGGCCGTGGATGCGTCGGGGCACCACTGCGCCGGGGTGCCGGTACCCCGGCTGGGGCCAGCCCTCGACCCGGCACTCGATCAGCCGGCCGTCCTCCACCAGCTCGGGGACGAGCGCCTTGGCCTCCCGCACCGGGAGCCGGAAGTAGTCCACCAGCTCGGCCGCGGTGGCCACCCCGTGGGCCGCCGCGGCCTGGCAGAGCAGCTCCTTCATGGCCTCGTCGTCGGGCGGGGTGGGCCGGCCCAGGACCTCGGGGGGAACGATCCGCTCCAGCAGGTCGAACTGCTTCTCGAAGCCGGGTGAGCGGCGGATGCCCACCGCGCCGACCCGGAACAGCCAGTCCACCGCCAGCTGCCCCAGCGACCGGCTCCCCCACCACTCGCCCCCGCGGGGCCGGGGGTCGCTCAGCTCGCTGGTGAGGATCGGCCCCCGCTCCCGCACCTCGTCGAGGATTGCCTGGACGTAGCCGGGCTCCTCGCGGGCCAGGCGGACCAGACCCTGCCAGGTGTCCCCCTCCCGGGCCCGGCGCTTCTGCCAGCGTAGGAGGGGCTCGGACTCGACCGGGACCAGCGACGCCTCGTGGGCCCAGGCCTCGAACCACTCGTCGTGGCGGTAGGCGATCTCGTCGAGGAGCCGGGGTCGGTAGGGGCCCAGCCGGGAGAACGCCGGCAGGTAGTGGCTGCGGATCACCACCGGGACCGAGTCGAGCTGGATCAGCTTGAGGCGCCGCATCACCCGCCGCAGGTGCCGGCGGTCGACCCGGCCGGCGGGGCGGGAATGGGCGAATCCCTGGGCTCCGAGGGCCAGCCGGCGCGCCTGGGAGGCGGAGAGCTCGTCGGTCACGTGTGGTGACATGCGACGAAGTGGTCCTCGGCGACGGCGCGCAGCACGGGCTCCTCGGTGACGCACACCTCGGTCGCCTGGGGGCAGCGGGTACGGAACCGGCAACCCGACGGCGGGTCGAGCGGCGACGGCAGCTCCCCGCTGATCAGCTCGGATGCCGGCGGCAGGTTCAGGCGGTGCCCCGGTATCGACGCCAGCAGGGCCCGGGTGTAGGGGTGGCGGGGCTCCTCGTAGAGGACGTCGGGGGAGGCCACCTCGCAGACCTTGCCGAGGTACATGACCATGACCCGGTCGCTGACGTTCTTGACGACGGCGAGGTCGTGGCTGATGAAGAGCATGGTCAGCCCGAACCGGGCCTTGATGTCCTCGAGCAGGTTGAGGATCTGGGCCTGGACGGAGACGTCGAGCGCCGACACCGGCTCGTCGAGGATCAAGACCTCCGGATCCATGACCAGGGCCCGGGCGATGCAGATGCGCTGGCACTGCCCGCCCGAGAACTCGTGGGGTCGCCGATCGCCGATGTCGCCGCCGAGGCCCACGGCCACCATGATGTCGGCGACCCGGCTGTCGCCGAACCCGCCGGCGGGGTCGCCCCAGATCTCCAGGCCCTCCCGGACGATGTCGCGCAGCCGGCGGCTGGGGTTGAGCGAGGAGACCGGGTCCTGGAAGATCATCTGCATCGACCGGCGGAGGTGCCGCAGGGTCTCGCCGGTGGCGCCGGTGAGCTCCTCGCCGTGCAGCTCCACCTCGCCCCTGGTCACCGGCACCAGCTGCATCAGCGCCCGGCCGGTGGTGGTCTTGCCGCAGCCGGACTCCCCCACCACGCCGAGGGTCTCGCCCTCGCGCAGGTCGAAGCTCACCCCGGAGACCGCATGGACCACCGACCCCCGGGGTCCTGGGAACTCCACCACCAGGTCCCGCACCTGCAGGATGGCGTCGTCGCGCAGCATCGCCCGCCCGCTACCGGCCATGGCCCACCTCCACCGGAGCCTCGACCCCGGGATGGAAGCACCGGTAGCCGTGCCGGGGCGTCCCGGTGGGCTCGGGATCCTCGGCGTGGCAGCGGTCGTCGGCCAGCGGGCAGCGGCTGGCGAAGCGGCAGCCCGGCGGCAGGTCGACGAGGGACGGCGGCGAGCCCTCGATGACCCGGAGCCTCGAGTGGCTCGGCAGGTCCAGGTCCGGCATCGACCGCATGAGCGCCATCGTGTACTGGTGCTGGGGGTTCGAGAAGATCTCCTCGGTCGGGCCCTGCTCGACGATGTGGCCGGCGTACATGATGGCCACCCGGTCGGTGAAGCCCCGCACCACCGCCAGGTCGTGGGTGACCAGGACCAGGGCCATCGAGTCCTCACGCCGGAGCGTCCCCAGCAGCTCCAGGATCTGGCTCTGCACGGTCACGTCCAGCGCGGTGGTGGGCTCGTCGGCGAGCAGCACCTGGGGCCCGTTGGCCAGGGCGATGGCGATGGTGACCCGCTGACGCATGCCGCCCGACAGCTGGTGGGGGTACTCGCGGAGTCGCCGCTCGGGGGCGGGGATGCCCACGTGGCGCATGAGCTCCAGGGCCCGGTCCCGGGCCTGGCGCCGGTTGAGGCCTCCGTGCACGATCATCGGCTCGGTGATCTGGACCTCGATGCGGCGGGTGGGGTTCAGAGCCGTGAGGGGGTTCTGCGAGACCATGCCGATCCGGGTGCCCAGGGTGTGCTGCACCAGCGGCCGCGGCGCCCGGAGCATGTCGACCCCGCAAACGTCGACGGTGCCTGCCCGGGTCACCCCCGCGAGCGGGAAGGCGCCGACGATCGAGCGCAGGACCATGGTCTTGCCCGACCCGGACTCCCCCACGATCCCGAGCGCTTCGCCTGCGGAGAGGTCGAAGGTGACCCCGTCCACGGCCTCGACGTGCCCGAGGGGGGTGTGCAGCGTGGTGTGAAGATCGTGGACGTGCAGGACCGGCTCGCCGGTGGCGTCGATGTGCTCGCCCTCCACCTCCAGCCGGCGGACGGTGGCGACCACCCGGGGCGCGGTGAGGTCGCGGAGCCCGTCACCCACCAGGTTGAACGCCAGGATGGTGAGGAACATCACCGTGGCCGGGATCAGGGCCACGTGGGGGTGGCTGCGGATCTCACCGGTGCCCTCGGCGATGAGGGCACCCCAGGTGGTCTGGTCGATGGACAGGCCGAGGAAGGCCAGCGCCCCCTCGCTCAGGATCACGATGGCGAACCCGATGGCGGCGAACGACAGCACCGGGAGCACCAGGTTCGGCGCCAGCTCCCGGAACACGATCCGGCGCCGGCTCGCGCCCATCGAGCGGGCGGCGTCGACGAAGTCGCGCTCGGCGAGCGCCAGGGTGGCCCCACGGACGATGCGGGCGTAGGGCGGGATGCCGGTGATCGTGAAGATGATCGTGAACACCAGTAGCGAGTTGCCGAACGTCGAGCGCACCGCGATCAGCAGCACGAGCGCCGGGAACGCGAGGGCGACGTCGATCGCGGCGGTGGTGACGGCGTCGATCCTCCCCCTGGCGTAGCCGGCGAGCACCCCCAGGGCGCTGCCGATCAGCGCCGCCAGGGCGGTGACAACCAGCCCCAGGGTGAGCGCGGGCCTGATGCCGGCGATGATCCGGGAGAGCTGGTCCTCGCCCTGGGGGCCACCGCCGAACCAGGCGTTCCAGCCCGGACCCTCGAAGCGCTCGACCTCGCCGGTGCGGATGCCCTTGGCGTCGGGATCGCGGATGGGCAGCACCTCCTCGAACACCCCCAGGAACACCAGCAGCGCGATCCACAGGATCGACAGCCAGAACGCCACGCCCAGGCGGACGCCGATGCGACCCCGGAGGCCGAGGCGGCCGCCCAGCCGCCCCCGAGCGCTGCGCCGGGTCCCGAGCCGACGGCTAACGGACGCCACTGCGGATCCTGGGGTCGAGCACCGAGTACAGCAAGTCGACGCAGAAGTTCACCGTGACGTAGGCGAGGGTGAGCAGGAGCACGATGGCCGAGGCCACGAAGAACTCCTTGCCGATGATCGAGATGATGAGGAGCTGGCCGATGCCGTTGATGGCGAAGAACCGCTCC
>JBFKRY010000099.1:0-13958 GCA_041636995.1 Acidimicrobiales bacterium
ACAGCGTCGATCTGCTCGACGCCGACGCCATGACCGCGGTGACCGACCACATCCGCGAGGCCAGCGGTCGGGTCGACGTGTTGCTCCATGCCGGTGGGCTCGAGATCAGCCGCCTGCTCCCGGACAAGGAGCCCGCCGAGTTCGACCTGGTCTTCGACGTGAAGGCCGACGGATGGTTCAACCTGTTGCACGGGCTGAGCGACACCGAAGTGCGGTCGGCCGTCGTGTTCAGCTCCATCGCCGGCCGGTTCGGCAATGGCGGCCAAACCGACTACAGCGCGGCCAACGACCTGCTGTGCAAATCGATCTCCAGCTTCGCCACCACGCGTCCCGACACCATCGGCCTGGCCATCGACTGGACCGCGTGGGGTGACATCGGGATGGCGACTCGCGGCTCCATCCCTACCGTCATGAAGGCGGCCGGGATCGACATGCTGCCGGCGGCCGCGGGGATCCCCGTCGTGCGCCGCGAGCTCACCGGCGAGGCGGAGACCCTGGAGGTCGTCGTGGGCCTGCGGCTGGGCATGCTCACCGACGAGTGGCACCCGGCCGGCGGGCTCGCCCCCGAGGCGCTGTCACCGTCGGCCGACCGCCAGCCGCTGGTCGCCGAGGTGACGGGCATGACCCTCGCCGAGGGGTTGACGGTGGCGATCTCCCTCGACCCCACCGAGCACCCCTTCCTGGACGATCACCGGATCGACGGCACCCCGGTCCTCCCCGGGGTGATGGGGATGGAGCTGTTCGCCGAGACAGCCACCCTGCCCTTCGCCGAGCGGCACGTGGCCGCGATCGAAGACGTCGACTTCCTGGCGCCGTTCAAGTTCTTCCGTGACGAGCCCCGCACGTTGCAGGTGTCGGCTCGCTACCGGGCCGACGGCGACGACATCGTCGCCGACTGCGTGCTGGCCGGGGAGCGGGCCATCGCCGGCCAGGACGAGCCCCAGCGCACGGTGCACTTCACCGGCCGGGTCCGGCTGGCGACCAGCCCACCGGCGGCCGCGTCGACGGACCCGCCCGGGTCCGGTGAGGTGGTCGTGGCGGCAGACGACATCTACGGCATCTACTTCCACGGCCCGGCCTACCAGGTGCTCGCCGAGGCCTGGCGGGCCGACGGGGCCGTGGTCGGCCGGATGACGCCCGACCTCCCGCCCGCCGAGCGGGACGGCGGCACGGCGCCGACGACGGGACCGAGGCTCACCGAGCTGTGCTTCCAGACGGCCGGGGTGTGGGAGATCGCCACCACGGGGGTGATGGCGCTGCCGACCCACATCGACCGGGTGGTGCCCGTGGCCGCCGACGAGGCATCGGCCGGCTCGGCCCACGCGGTGGTTCGCCCCCGGGACGGCGCCGGTGTCGACGCGGTCGTGGTCGACGGGGAGGGCACAGTGCTGCTGCAGCTCGAGGGCTACCGCACCATCCCCCTCCCCGGCCAGCTGGAGGACCAGCAGGTCGCCCCGCTCCGTGCAGCCATGATGGAGAGCTGATGGGCCAACCAGCTGGGTTCGAGCGGATCGCCATCGTCAATCGGGGCGAGCCGGCGATGCGGCTCGTCAACGCGGTCGAGGAGCTCAACCACCGGCACGGCCGGCACCTCACGACGATCGCGCTGTTCACCGAGCCCGACCGTCACGCCATGTTCGTCCGCCGGGCCGACGAGGCCCACGATCTGGGGCCGGCCATGTTCACCGACGCCGCCGGCAAGCGCCAGATCAGCTACCTCGACCACTCCCGCCTGGAGCACGCGCTGCTCACGACCGGAGCCGAGGCCGCGTGGGTCGGGTGGGGCTTCGTGGCCGAGCACGCCGAGTTCGCCGCCACCTGCGAGCGGCTCGGCGTGAACTTCATCGGCCCGTCGTCGCAGGTGATGCGCCGCCTGGGCGACAAGATCACGTCCAAGCAGGTGGCCGAGTCGTCCGACGTCCCGGTGGCCCCGTGGAGCGGCGGCCCGGTCGGCACCGTGGAGGAGGCCCGGGCCCATGCCGCCCGCCTCGGGTTCCCGCTGCTGATCAAGGCCACGGCCGGCGGCGGCGGTCGCGGCATCCGGCGCGTCGAGGGAGTCGACGAGCTCGCGCCCGCCTTCGCCTCGGCCCGGGCGGAGGCGCTGAGCGCCTTCGGCGACGAGACCGTGTTCCTCGAGACCCTCGTCCCCCGAGCCAAGCACATCGAGGTGCAGATCATCGGCGACGCCGCGGGGATCGTCTGGCCGGTGGGGGTGCGCGACTGCAGCGTGCAGCGCAAGAACCAGAAGCTGTTCGAGGAGGCCCCTTCACCGGCACTCACGCCCGAACAGGACCAGGCCGTGCGGGAGGCCGCCGCCCGGCTGGGTGAGGCTGCCGGCTACCAGAACGCCGGGACCGTCGAGTTCCTCTTCGATCCCCACACCGACGAGCTCTGGTTCATGGAGGTCAACGCCCGGCTCCAGGTCGAGCACCCGATAACCGAGCTCACGACCGGTGTCGACCTCGTGAAGCTCCAGCTCCACGTGGCCTCCGGTGGGCTGCTCGAGGGGGACCCGCCGCCGACGGTCGGGCACGCCATCGAGGCCCGGGTCAACGCCGAGGACCCCGACGCCGGGTTCGCGCCGGCCCCCGGACGCATCGAGCTGCTGCGCCTCCCCACCGGCCCGGGCCTGCGGGTCGACACCGGTGTCGAGGAGGGCGACGAGGTGGCGGCCGAGTTCGACTCGATGATCGCCAAGATCATCGCCACCGGCCACGACCGTGAGGAGGCGATCGCCCGGCTGCGTCGCGCCCTCGCCACCACCGCGATCGTGATCCGCAACGGCACCAGCAACAAGGCCCTGCTCGAGTCGTTGCTGGGCCGGCCCGAGTTCATCGACGCCACCGCCGACGTGGGGTGGGTCGACGAGATGTCCGCCGCGGGCAAGCTGCCCCCGGTCCTCCACGGCGAGGTGGCGGTAGTGGCCGCGGCGCTCGACGCCCACGCCGAGCAGCTCGCGCTCGAGGTCGCCCACTTCCGGGAGTCGGCCCTCCGGGGCCGGCCCGAGGTCGACGTCGACGTCGGCCGGACCGTGACCCTCCGTCACCGGGGTCAGGGCTACAGCCTGGATGTGTTCCGGCTCGGCCCGGACCTGTATCGCGTCGACGTCGACGGATCCACCATCGAGGTCCGGCGAGTCGATCTCGGTCGGGCCGGTTCGCGCCTGGAGCTCGAGCACGGTTCGCACCGGGTGCTCTCATCCCTGCACGGGGTGACCCACCTGGTCGAGGTGGACGGTCAGCCCCACCGGGTCACCCACGACGAAGGTGGGATCCTGCGCTCGCCGGCACCAGCGGTGGTCGTCGCCATCGACGCCGAGCCAGGCGACGAGGTGCGGGCCGGCGATCGTCTGGCGGTCATCGAGGCCATGAAGATGGAGACCGCAGTGGTGGCCGAGTTCGCCGGAGTGGTCGAGGAGGTGCTGGTCCGCACCAACGCCCAGGTCGGCGCGGGGACGCCGCTGATCCGGGTCCGGCCCACCGAGGACGAAGGGGCCCGCGGCGGCGAGCGGCTGTCGTTCGAGGGTCTGGCGACGCCGGGCGACGTCGCCCACGACCGCTGCCGCCACCACCTCGACGCCCTGCGCCAGCTGCTGCTCGGCTTCGACATCGACCCCGACCTGCTGGCGACCATGGCCGCGGGCGCGGGGACCGGCTGCCCCGACACCCTCGACCTGGCCGAGATCCGTCGCCGGGAAGAGGAGATCCTCGGCATCTTCGCCGACATCGTCTCGCTCTTCCGGCGAGAGCCGGATCTCGACGACGAGCTCGCCGACCTCACCCGGCGCAGCACCGAGGAGCACCTGTTCGACTACCTGCGACAGCCCGAGTCGCGGGGGCGGGAGCTGCCCGACCCCTTCGTCGCCCAGCTCACCCGCACCCTCGAGCACTACGGCATCTCGAGCCTCGAGCCCGGCCCGGACCTCGACGTGGCGCTGTACCGGGTCGTGGTGTCGCAGCGGCGGATGAACCAGCAGCTGGCGCCGGTGCTGCACCTGCTGGAGCAGCGGCTCGAAGGGGCTGGGCCCGGGGGCGACGCGGCCCTGCGCAAGCTGCTCGGCCGGGTGGTGGCGGAGTCACGGAATCGCTACCCGGCGGTGCACGACCTCGCCCACGAGCTCAGCTACCGGATCTTCGACCAGCCCTTCCTCGACGAGGTCCGCAGGCGGGTCTTCGCCGAGGCCGAGAGCCACCTCGCGGTCCTGGCCGTCGATCCTCCACCCGACGAGCGAGCCCGCCGGGTCGACGCCCTGGTCGAGTGCCCGCAGCCGCTGAAGACCATGCTCTCCGACCGCTTCGCCACCGCGCCCCCCTCGCTGCGCGGCGCCATGGTCGAGGTCATGACCCGCCGCTACTACCGCATCCGGGACCTCGAGAACCTGCGGCTCGACGAGGTCGACGGGCTCTGCTTCTCCTCGGCGGAGTACGACCACGACGAGACGAGGGTCGAGGTCATCAGCACCCACGTCGGCTACGAGGATCTCGAGATCGGAGCGGCCGGTCTGGTGCCGGTGATCGACGCCGTCGACCCGGATCACGACGTGGTCGTCGACTTCTACGTGTGGCGGACCCAACCCCACGACGATCCGGATCGCACCCGTGACGAGGTCGCGGCGACGCTGTCGCGCACACTCGGGTCGCAGGGCCTGCGTCGCATCGTCGTGGCCATCTCGGGCGCCGGCCACGGGGTCGGGATGTCGGAGGTGGTGCACTTCACGTTCCGCCCCGACGGCGAGGGCGGCTACCGCGAGGAGGCCCTCTACCGCGACCTGCACCCCATGATGGCCAAGCGGCTCGAGCTGTGGCGGCTCGACGAGTTCGAGATCGAGCGGGTGCCGAGCACCGAGGACGTCTACATCTTCCACGGCCGGGCCCGCGACAACGCTCGCGACGAGCGGGTCTTCGCGCTGGCCGAGGTGCGTGACCTGACCCCGGTGCGTGACGAGGCGGGCCGCCTGGTCCGGCTGCCCGAGGCGGAGCGGGTGATCCACGAGGTGCTGGGGATGATCCGCCTCTTCCAGGCACGCCGCCCGGCCCACAAGCGGCTCCAGTCGAACCGGGTGGTGCTGTACGTGTGGCCCACCCTCGACCTCTCCGGCGACGAGCTGGCCCATCTCGTCGACCGGCTCGCGCCCGACACCGAGGGGCTCGGGCTCCAGAAGGTCCAGGTGCTGGCCCGGGTCAGGGACGAGGACCAGCAGACCCGACCGCGCGTGATCGAGGTGCTGGGCGAGGGCGGCGAGCTGCGGATCAACGTCCTGAAGCCCACCACCGAGCCGATCCGTCCGCTCTCGCCCTACGAGCAGCAGGTCGGTCGCCTGCGCCAGCGGGGGCTGACCCACCCCCACGAGCTGGTGCGGATGCTCGCCCCCGAGCGTGAGTCACGCCACGGCATCCCGCCGGGCTCGTTCTCCGAGCACGACCTCGACGAGGCGGCAGGACGGCTCGTCGAGGTCGAGCGTGGGCCCGGGGAGAACACCGCCAACGTCGTGGTGGGCGTGGTCGCCAACACCACCGACCGCTACCCCGAGGGCATGCGGCGGGTGATCATCCTCGGCGACCCGAGCCGGGGGATGGGGAACCTCGCCGAGCCCGAGTGCAGCCGGATCGTCGCCGCGTTCGATCTGGCCGAGGAGCTGGGGGTGCCCGTCGAGTGGTTCGCGGTGTCCGCCGGGGCCCTGATCGCGATGGACAGCGGCACCGAGAACATGGACTGGATCGCCCGGGTCCTGCGCCGGATCGTCCACTTCACCCAGGCCGGGGGCGAGGTGAACGTGGTGGTGACCGGCATCAACGTCGGCGCCCAGCCCTACTGGAACGCCGAAGCCACGATGCTGATGCACACTCGGGGGATCCTGGTGATGATGCCCGAGAGCGCCATGGTGCTCACCGGCAAGGACGCGCTCGACTTCTCCGGCGGGGTCTCGGCGGAGGACAACGTCGGCATCGGTGGCTACGAGCGGATCATGGGACCGAACGGCCAGGCCCAGTACTTCGCCCGGAACCTGCCCGAGGCATGCCACCTGCTCCTCCAGCACTACGAGTACACCTACATCGCGCCGGGGGAGGCGATCGCCCGGCGGGCCGAGACCCTCGACCCCGCCGACCGGGACGTCACCGGAGCCCCCCACGGCGGGCACTTCGACACCGTGGGCGAGATCTTCGACGAGGC
The DNA here is from genome assembly GCA_041636995.1 of Acidimicrobiales bacterium. Classification (GTDB taxonomy): domain Bacteria; phylum Actinomycetota; class Acidimicrobiia; order Acidimicrobiales; family UBA8592; genus JBFINV01. The sequence continues at coordinate 6,172 of JBFKRY010000099.1, forward strand.
CACCAACCCGGGGCGCAAGCAGCCCTTCGAGATCCGCCGGCTGATGGCTGCGGTCGTCGATCAGGACCACGCGACGCTCGAGCGGTGGTACGGCATGCGAGACGCCGAGATCCCCGTCGTGTGGGACGCGTTCCTCGGGGGTCGACCCGTCTCGCTGATCGGGTTCGAATCCAAGAACCTGCCCCGGCCCGGCCTGGTGCCGGCCGACGGCCCCGATCACTGGACGTCGGGCACCCTCTTCCCGGCCGGTTCCCGCAAGGTGGCCCGGGCCGTGAACGCGGCGAGCGGCAACCGCCCGCTGGTGGTGCTGGCCAACCTGTCGGGCTTCGACGGCTCGCCCGAGTCGATGCGCACCCACCAGCTCGAGTTCGGGGCCGAGATCGGGCGGGCCGTCGTCAACTTCGACGGACCGATCGTGTTCTGCGTGGTGTCCCGCTACCACGGGGGCGCGTTCGTCGTGTTCTCGGGCGCCCTGAACGACAACCTCGAGGTGGCCGCCATCGAGGGCTCCCGGGCCTCGGTCATCGGAGGCGCGCCCGCGGCTGCGGTGGTGTTCGCCCGCGAGGTGCGGGAGCGCACGGCCGCCGACCCGGAGGTGCAGAAGCTCGAGGCGATGCTGGCCGAGGCCGAGGGCGCGGAGCGGGCCCACCTGCGGGGCGAGCTCGAGGCCCGCCGCGAGCAGGTACACGCCGAGAAGCTGGGCGAGGTCGCAGCCGAGTTCGACGAGCGCCACGACATCGGCCGGGCTCAGCGCGTCGGGTCGGTCGACACCATCATCCCCCCGGACCAGCTCCGGCCGTATCTCATCGACGCGGTCGAGCGGGGGATCGAGCGCAGTGCCCGCTGAGCGCACCGGGGCCACGCCCCGCTACCTCGCGGCCCCCATGGCGGAGCTTCCCGACCACGACCGCTGGCTCACCGCGGCGGAGTCCGAGCGCCTCCAGAGCTTCCACTACACGAAGCGCCGGGAGGAGGCCCGGCTCGGCCGCTGGACCGCCAAGCGAGCGCTGGCCCGGGCCCTCGACGTGGCCGAGGAAGCCGACGCCCTCCGGAGCCTGGTGATCCGCAACGCCAGCGACGGCGCCCCCGAGGTCTTCGTCGACGACCGCCCCGCGCCGCTGCGGATCTCGATGACCGATCGGGCCGACTGGGCGGTGTGCACGGTGCTCGAGGGCGCCGGCGAGATCGGCTGCGACCTGGAGCTGGTCGAGCACCGCACCGAGGCGTTCGTCCGCGACTACTTCACCGAGGCCGAGCAGCGGCTCTGCGCCAGCGGGACCATCGAGTGGGCGCTCTGCGCCAACCTGGTCTGGTCGGCCAAGGAGAGCGCCCTGAAGGTGCTGCGGACCGGCCTGCGGCGCGACACCCGCTCGGTGGAGGTGACGGTGGGAGGCGAGGTGGCCGCTGGCTGGACCGGGCTGCGGGTCAGCACGGTCGAGGGAGCGACCTTCCCTGGCTGGTGGCGGCGGTTCGGGGCCTTCGTGCTCACCTACGTGAGCGAGCGGCCCTCCGGGCCACCGGTGTCGCTGGCCGATCCCCCGCCACTGGAGGCGGCCGTGCCCAGCCACACCTGGATGCTCGACCCCCGGCGCCGGGCCGTGAGGTGAGCGGCCACACACCCGGGGCGAAGCTCAGCGCTTCCTGACCCGCCACGCAGCAGGCCCAGCTCGCTCTCCGGCAGGCCCCACCTCCCCCAGTACGGCTCGCTGGCGGCCCAGGCCCGCTCGCCCGCCGCCACCCATTCCTCGGCCGTGCGGTCCCAGTGGGCGCGGTTGGTCAGCACGTAGTCGGGGAGCTCGCCATCCGCCATCACCCGACGACGCTACCGGCGCCGGTCTGCCGCCCGGGGGCGCCAGTAGCCTGGACCGGTGCCCTGGTGGTCGATCCTGCTGCTGGCGATCGCCGGCTTCCTGGTCGCGGTGGCGATCTACGACGTGCTCCAGAAGCGCCACGCCATCCTGCACAACTTCCCCGTCATCGGGCACCTGCGCTACATCACCGAGCTGTTCGGACCCGAGCTGCGCCAGTACATCGTGGCCGACAACGACGAGGAGCGGCCCTTCAGCCGGGACCAGCGGCGCTGGGTCTACGCCACGTCCAAGCTGGAGAACCCCTACTTCGGCTTCGGCACCGACAACGACGTCGAGGCGCCCGGGCAGATCATCATCGGCCACAGCGCCTTCCCCGTCCTCGGCGGCGACCACCGCGACCCGCTGCCCGCGGCGAAGGTGCTCGGGGGCTGGCGGCAGCGCCCGGGGGCGTTCCGGCCGGCGTCGGTGGTGAACATCTCGGGCATGAGCTTCGGCTCCCTGTCGGGGCCGGCGGTGCGCGCCCTCAACGAGGGGGCCCGCCACAGCGGCTGCCTCCACAACAGCGGCGAGGGCGGGATCTCCGACCACCACCGCCACGGCGGCGAGCTGGTGTACCAGATCGGCAGCGGCTACTTCGGCTGCCGCGACGAGGCCGGCCGGTTCTCCATGGACCGCCTGCTCGAGACCGTGGCCGGTGCCCCGGTCCGGGCCATCGAGCTCAAGCTCAGCCAGGGAGCCAAACCCGGCATCGGCGGCCTGCTGCCCGCGGCCAAGGTCACGCCCGAGATCGCCGCCGCCCGCGGGGTGCCGGTGGGCGTGGCCGTACAGAGCCCGGCCCGGCATCGCGCCTTCGACGACGTCGCCGGCCTCGTCCAGCTCGTCGAGCGGATCGCCGACGCCACCGGGCTGCCGGTGGGGATCAAGTCGGCGGTGGGCCAGCCGGGCTTCTGGGCCGAGCTGGCCGACCACATGGCCGACACCGGGCGGGGCCCGGACTTCGTCACCATCGACGGCGGCGAGGGCGGCACGGGTGCGGGACCGGCGGTCTTCACCGACCACGTGGCCTACGCGTTCCGGCAGGCCATGGCCAAGGCCTACGCGCCCTTCGTGGGCGCGGGCCTGCACCAGCGCGTGGTCTTCATCGGAGCCGGCAAGCTCGGCTACCCGGAGACCGCGCTGGCCGCGTTCACGCTCGGATGCGACATGGTCAACGTGGGCCGCGAGGCCATGCTCGCCATCGGCTGCGTCCAGGCCCAGCGCTGCCACACCGGCCACTGCCCCACCGGGGTGGCCACCCAGAACCGCTGGCTCACCCGGGGCCTCGACCCCACCAGCAAGGGGGTCCGGGCCGGCAACTACGTCACGGCCCTACGCCGCGAGCTGCTGCGGCTGGCCCACGCCGCGGGGGTGGTGCACCCGGCGCTGGTGCCCGCCACCGCGGTCGAGATCGTCACCGAGAACGGGGCCACGGTCCCGGTCGCCGACCACTACGGCCTGGGCACCGACATCGAGCGCCTCGGCGGCGCCGACACCGGCGCCCTGGTCGGGCTGATGGGTGAGGTGGCGGGCGCATAGCGCAGACGTGCGATCATGTGGCGATGACGACCCGGCAGTTCATCGTCGTGGCCAACCGGCTCCCGGTTCGCATGATCCAGGAGGGCAGCCATCGCCGCTGGGAGACCAGTCCCGGCGGGCTGGTCTCGGCGCTGTCACCGGTCATGGCGAACCGGCCGAACACATCCTGGGTGGGCTGGACCGGCGCCGCCGGGCCCGCGCCCGCCCCGTTCATCCACGAGGGCATCAAGCTGCACCCGGTGCCACTCAGCCGGGCCGACGTGCAGCTCTACTACGAGGGCTTCAGCAACGGCACCCTCTGGCCCCTCTACCACGACGCCATGTCGCCCCCGGAGTTCCACCGCACCTGGTGGGACGCCTACGTGCAGGTCAACCACCGCTTCGCCGAGACCGTCCTCACCATGGCCGAGCCAGACGCCACGGTCTGGATCCACGACTACCAGCTCCAGCTGGTCCCCGGCATGATCCGCCAGGTCATGCCCGACATGCGGATCGGGTTCTTCTCGCACATCCCGTTCCCCGCCCGTGAGCTCTTCCTCCGCCTGCCCTGGCGGGCCCAGATCGTGCGGGCGCTCCTCGGGGCCGATCTCATCGCGTTCCAGACCGAGGTGATGACCCACAACTTCCTCCACGTGCTCCCCCGGCTCATCGAGGAGGGCCTCGAGATCCACGACGACCAGACCAAGTTCGGGGGCCGGACCACCCACGTCCGCACCCACCCGATCGGGATCGACTACGAGCGCTTCGCCTCCGCCGCCACCAGCCCCGCGGCCGATCAGGCCGTCGAACAGCTGCGAGCCAACCTGGGCACGCCCCGGAAGGTGCTGCTGGGGGTCGACCGGCTCGACTACACCAAGGGCATCGAGCAGCGGCTCCGGGCCTTCAACGAGCTGCTCGACGAGGAGCGCATCTCGGCCGAGGACGTCGTGCTCATCCAGATCGCCCAGCCCACCCGCTCGAACGTCAGCGGCTACGCCGACATCCGGTCCCAGGTGGAGCAGCTGGTGGGTGAGATCAACGGCAACTTCGGGACCATGATGCGACCCGCGGTGCACTACCTGCATCGCAGCCACGACTTCGACGAGCTCATCGTCCTGTACCGGTTGGCGGACGTCATGCTGGTGACCCCGTTCCGTGACGGGATGAACCTCGTGGCCAAGGAGTACGTGGCCACCAAACACGACCTGACCGGCAGCCTGGTGCTGAGCGAGTTCGCCGGGGCTGCCCACGAGCTGAACGAGGCCGTCCTGGTCAACCCCTACGACATCGACGGCATGAAGGAAGCGATCGAGTTTGCGGTCTTCATGCGCCCCGACGAGCAACGTCTGCGCATGCGCGCGATGCGCGCCGCAGTGTCCTACAACACCGCAGAGCACTGGGCGCGCACCTTCGTGGAGCAGCTGGAGAGCCAATGACCTCGAGCGAGCTGACCACCAGGCTCCAGGAGATCGCGCGCACCCCCACCCTGCTCATCGCCTGCGACTACGACGGGACCCTGGCGCCGCTCGTGGAGATCCCCGACCTGGCCTACCCGCATCGGGAGTCGGTGGCCGCGCTGCGGGCCCTGGCCTCGTTCGCCGACACCCACGTGGCCGTGGTGTCCGGCCGGTCGCTGCGGGACCTGGCGGCGCTCAGCCGGCTGCCGTCGGAGATCCACCTGGTGGGCAGCCACGGCTCGGAGTTCGATGCCGGCTTCGCCAGCGACCTCGACGACGACCAGATCGAGCTGCGCCAGGAGATCACCCACGACCTCGACGAGCTGGCCGGGACCGGCACCGGGTTCACCATCGAGAAGAAGCCCGCCAGCGTGGCGTTCCACTACCGCAACGCCGACCCGGACGAGGCCGAGCGCCTGGTGCAGAAGATCCTCGACGGGCCGGCCCGGCGACCAGGGGTGCAGATCAAGCGGGGCAAGATGGTCATCGAGCTGGCCGTGGTCAGCACCAACAAGGGCACCGCGCTCGAGACCCTCCGCCGCCAGGTCGCCGCCGACGCGGTGTTGTTCTTCGGCGACGACGTGACCGACGAGGACGCCTTCGCCACCCTCCGGGGCCCCGACCTCGGGGTCAAGATCGGCGAGGGCGTGACCAAGGCCCACCTCCGCCTGGACGACACCGAGGACGTGGCCCGCCACCTGGCGCTGCTGTGCGAGCTCCGCCGGGCCTGGCTGCAGGGCGAGCAGGCGCCCGACATCGAGGACCACTCGATGCTCTCCGACCAGCGCACCGTCGCCCTGGTCACCCCCGACGCCCGGATCACCTGGCTCTGCCATCCCCGCGCCGACTCGCCCGCAGTGTTCGCCGAGCTCGTCGGGGGCCCTCACGCCGGGTACTTCGCGGTCCGCCCCGCCAACGAGTCCCCGCCCATCTCCCAGCGGTACCTGTCGAGCACCCTGATCCTCGAGACCCGCTGGTCCGGGCTGATGGTGACCGACTACCTCGACGTGTCCGGCGGTCGGGCGACCCTGCCACCGGGACGCACCGACCTGGTCCGGGTCCTCGACGGCAAGGGCAGCGCGGTGATCGAGTTCGCCCCCCGCCTCGACTTCGGCCGGGCCCAGACCCAGCTGGTGCGGGTGGCCGACGGGATCATGATCCGAGGGGTGCTCCAGACCATCCTGCTGCGCGCCCCCGGGGTCCAGTGGGAGATCGTCGACGACGGGCCCAACCAGACGGCACGCGCCGAGGTCCAGCTCACCGGGGAGCCGCTGGTGCTCGACCTGGCCTTCGAGCCGGTGAACGAGCCCGACCAGCCCGAGCCGGCGCGGCGCCAGGCCACCGCGGAGTACTGGACGAGCTGGGCGGCCGAGCTGGATCTGCCCCCGGTGGCGCCGCGGGCGGTGCAGCGCAGCGCCCTGACCCTCAAGGCCCTCTGCCACCAGCCCACGGGGGCGATGCTGGCCGCGGCCACCACCAGCCTGCCGGAGGTGGCCGGCGGGGTCCGCAACTGGGACTACCGGTACTGCTGGCCCCGCGACGCCTCGCTCGGCGCCTGCGCGCTGGTCGAGCTGGGCAGCTACCAGGAGGCCCGGGACCTGCTGGGCTGGCTCCTCGACCGGGTCAGCCACCTGCCCGGACCCGAGCAGCTCCGACCCCTCTACCCCCTGGCCGGCGACGAGTTCCTCCCCGAGGCGGTGCTGCCCACCCTCAATGGCTACATGGGCAGCCGGCCGGTGCGGATCGGCAACGCCGCCGACCAACAGGTCCAGCTCGACGTGTTCGGACCGGTGGTGGAGCTGGTGCACCGGCTGGCGATTCGGGGCCTGGAGATCACCGACGACATGTGGCAGCTGGTCACCGACATGGTGGTGGCCGTGTCTCGCCGCTGGCACGAGCCCGACCACGGCATCTGGGAGGAGCGCCGTCCCCAGCGCCACCACGTCCACTCCAAGGTGATGTGCTGGCTGGCGGTCGATCGGGCGATGAAGATCGGCGAGCGCACCGGGCGCGAGGTCCCGGTCACCTGGCGCCCGCTGCGCCACGCCATCGCCGGCGACGTCATCAGCCACGGCTGGAACGAACGAGCCGAGGCCTACACGATCGCCTACGGCGAGGACGAGCTGGACGCCGCGGTTCTGTGGATCGGCCTGTCCGGGCTGCTCCCCACCACCGACCCCCGCTTCGTCGCCACCGTGAAGGCCATCGAACGGGATCTGCGGAAGGGCTCGATCGTCTACCGGTACCGCCTCGACGACGGGCTGCCGGGCGACGAGGCCGGGTTCTTGATCTGCACCGCCTGGCTCATCGAGGCCTACGTGATGATGGGTCAGCTGGCCGACGCCCGCATCCTCTTCGATCGGTACGTGGATCTGGCCGGCCACACCGGACTGCTGAGCGAGGAGTACGAGCCCAGCACCGACCTCATGCTGGGCAACCACCCCCAGGCCTACTCCCACCTGGGGCTGATCACCGCGGCGGTGGCGCTGGCCCGGGCGCAGTTCCCCCAGCCCCGGCGCCGCCCCCGGCTCCGTGCGGCCGCACCGCAGGCAGGGGGATCAGGGGAATAGGGCACCGGGTCCTGGGGTTCGATCACCCGAACCGCTCCCCCGAATCATCGTCGTCGAGGAGAAGATGAAGCCCGACCAGTCCCGACACCGCGCCGCCCACCTCCGCAAGGAGGCGGCGTCGCTGCCCACACCCCTGGCGACCGCCTACAGGCGCCGCGCCGCCGAGCTCGAGCTGGTGGCCCACATCGGCGCCGACCCCTCCACGCTGGCAGCCTGACTCGAGGGGCGCTGGACCTCCCCTCCACCCGGCGCCCCGAAGATGCAACGGCGACCCGGTTCCCGGGTCGCCGTTGTCGTCGCGGCCCACGACCAGCGGTCACCTGCGATTGCGGGTCGACTTGGCACCGGAGGAGCGAGGGACGAGCGACGACCGGCGCCTCCGGCGCAGCCGCAGA
>JBFKRY010000100.1:0-13930 GCA_041636995.1 Acidimicrobiales bacterium
AAGAAGTCGGTTCGTCGCCGATTGCGAGCGTGAGCGAGCCATCGGTGAGGAACCCCGCTGGTCGCTGCGCAGCAGCCTGACCTGCGGGAACGCGTTGAGTCCCGGCGGAGCCGGGCCGATGCGACCGTGTCGGCTACCGCGACCATGCCACAACCAGGCCTCTTTCAGGTGGATGTAGCTACTCGCTCCTGAAGAAGTCGGTTCGTCGGACGCCGAAGAGTGGTTGACAGCGGTCGGCCGGCACCGTTAGCCAGATTCACGCTTTCGCTAGACTCTCTAACTCGGCGGTGCTAGCGTGCCCCGCCATGAACGAGCACCGCCGGCTGGCGCAGCGGCACCTGCTGCCGCACTTCACGAAGGCCGCCTCGTGGCGCGCCGAGGATCTGATGGTGATCGAGCGGGGCGAGGGCTGCTACGTGTGGGACAGCGACGGCAACCGCTACCTCGACGGTCTCGCCGGGCTCTTCTGCACCAACATCGGCCACGGACGGAGCGACCTCACCGCCGCTGCGGCCAAGCAGATGGACCAGCTGGCCTTCTTCCCGACGTGGGGATTCGCCAACCCACCCGCCACCGAGGCCGCGGCCATGATCGCCGAGGTGGCCCCCGGCGACATCGACGAGGTGTTCTTCGTCAGCTCCGGGTCCGAGGCCGTGGAGTCCGCGCTCAAGCTGGCGCGGAGCTACCACCTGGCCCGGGGCGAGCCCGAACGCTACAAGGTCGTCGCCCGGGAGTGGGCCTACCACGGCACCACCCTCGGCGCGCTGGCGGTCACCGGAATCCAGAAGTTCCGCGATCCCTTCGCCCCGCTGCTCTGGGACGGAGTACGCCACGTACGCAACACCCACGGTGACGCCATCCCGCCCGGTGGCACCACCGCCGACCTCGACAGCATCCGCGCCATCGAGGCGGCCATCGTCGCCGAGGGGCCGGAGACCGTCGCCATGGTGATCGCCGAACCCGTCCAGAACGGGCGGGGCGCCCTGGTCCCACCGGAGGGCTACTGGCAGGAGCTGCGCCGGGTCTGTGACCGCCACGGGGTGCTGCTGTGCGCCGACGAGGTCATCTGCTCGTTCGGCCGGCTGGGGCACTGGACCGGCAGCGAGCGTTTCGGCGTGGTCCCCGACCTCATCACCTTCGCCAAGGGGGTCACCAGCGCCTACCAGCCCCTGGGCGGGGTCATGGTGCGCCGACCCGTCGTCGACGCCATCTGGGACTCCCCCATGGGCTCCTTCGTGCACGGCTCCACGTTCGGGGGCCACCCGGTCGCCACTGCCGTCGCGGTCGCCAACATGCGTGCGTTCCGCGACGAGCACGTGTTCGAGAACGTGCTGGCCCACCAGGAGACCCTGGCCGCGGGCCTGGCCGAGCTGGCCGACCGCCACCCCTGCGTGAAGGAGACCCGGGGCACCGGCTACCTCCACGCGGTCGAGCTCGTGGCCCACCGGGAGCGGGGGCTCGAGCTGAGCACCGAGCAGGCCGCAGCGCTGCAGGGCGGGGTGCTGGCCGGCTTCGTCCGGGCGTCGCAGCTGCTCATCCGTCCCGACGACCGGGGTGCAACCATGCTGGTCATCTCCCCGCCACTGGTGGCCGACGCCGCGGTGCTGGCCGACCTGCTCGACCGGCTCGATCGCATCCTCGACCGCACCGACCGCTGGCTGGCCGCCAACCCATGACCGACGTCCTGGGCGCCCTGCACGAGGCAGCGCGACGAGCGCCCGCTCGGATCGCGCTCGCCGACGACGACGAGCGCTCCCACGCCGCTGCCTGCCGGCTGCAGGCCGAGGGGCTCGCCGACGCGTTCGTGATCGAGGAGCCGGCGTCGTGCCTCACCGACGCCGCCCGAGCCGTCGCCGCGCAGCTGGGCGACAAGGTCGACCTGGACGACCCCATGGACGTGGCTGCGTTGCTGGTCCGGACCGGCGAGGCCGACGGCGCGGTCGGCGGGGCCACCCGTCCCACCGCCGACGTCATCCGGGCCGGCCTGCGGGTGCTCGGCACCGCGCCGGGGATCGCCGCGGTGAGCAGCTGCTTCCTGATGGTCATGCCCAGCGGCCACGCCCTGGTCTACGGCGACTGCGGGGTGCTGCCCGACCCCGACCCGGCCCAGCTGGCGGACGTGGCCATCGCCAGCGCGCGCACCTTCGAGCAGCTCACCGGGGAGGCCGCCAGGGTGGCCATGCTCTCGTTCAGCACCAAGGGCTCGGCCAGCCACCACCGGGTGGACAAGGTCATTCGGGCTACCGAGCAGGTCCGGCGCCGGGCCCCCGCGCTGGCCGTGGACGGCGAGCTCCAGTTCGACGCGGCCCTGATCCCCGACGTCGCCGCGGTGAAGGCCGCCGAATCCGAGGTCGCGGGTCGGGCCAACGTGCTCATCTTCCCCGACCTCGACTCCGGCAACGTGGCCTACAAGATCACCGAGCGCCTCGGCGGGGCCACCGCGCTGGGACCCCTGCTGCAGGGCCTCGACGGGGTGCTCCACGACCTGTCCCGGGGGTGCTCCTCCGACGACATCGTGAACATCTCGGTGATCGCCGGGGTCCAGGCGAGGCTGCGATGACCACCACCAAGCGGGCCCCGCTCGACAAGGACAAGGTCCTGGCGGCCAGCGCGGCCATCGCCGACCGCGACGGGCTGGATGCGGTCACGCTCACCCGGGTGGCCGACGAGCTGGGGGTGCGCCAGCCGGCGCTGTACCGCCACGTGGCCGGCTACGACGACCTGGTCCGCAGCCTCGGGCTGCTGGGGCGCGAGATCCTGGCCCACCGCCTCGGCGATGCCGCCATCGGCCTCTCGCGCGGCGAGGCCGTCGCCGCGGTCGGCCACGCCTGGCGGCGGATGGTGCGGGAGCACCCGGGCCTGTACGCGGCGACCGACCGGTATCCCTGCGCCGACGACCCCGAGCTGGAGGCCGCGGTCGAGCGGGTGGTCGCCATCCTGGGCCAGGCCCTGCTGGGCTTCGACCTCTCCGACGACGAGCGGGTCCACGCAGCCCGCAGCCTGCGGAGCGCGTTCCACGGCTTCGCCCACCTCGAAGCCGGCGACGGCCATCCCCACCCCCAGGACAACGACGACACCTTCGACCACCTCATCGAGCTGCTCTGCGCCGGCCTCCGCCACCTGGAGCAGCGATGATGCAACCGACGACGACAATGGTTGTGACACTGGGGTCTGACCCCCTGTGTCACCAAGTTGTCTGCAACTTGTATGCGATAGGAGAAGACCGATGACCCGGATGACGCCCAGCGAGGCTTTCGTCGAGACCATGGTGGCCCACGGGGTCACCACCGCCTTCGGGATCATGGGCTCGGCGTTCATGGACGCCATGGACATCTTCGAACCCGCCGGCATCCGGCTGGTGCCGGTGGTCCACGAGCAGGGCGCAGCCCACATGGCCGACGGCTACGCCCGCGTGAGCGGGCGGCACGGGGTGGTGATCGGCCAGAACGGGCCCGGGGTCTCCAACTGCGTGACCGCCATCGCCGCGGCGTTCTGGGCCCACAGCCCGGTGGTGATCGTGACCCCCGAGACCGGCACCATGGGAATCGGTCTGGGCGGCTTCCAGGAGGCCAACCAGCTCCCGATGTTCCAGGAGTTCGTGAAGTACCAGGGCCACGTCAACAACGAGCGCCGGATGGCCGAGCTGACGGCCCGCTGCTTCGACCGGGCCCTCTCCGAGATGGGCCCGACCCAGCTCAACATCCCCCGCGACCGGTTCTACGGCGACATCGACGTGGAGATCCCCCGGCCCCAGCACCTCGAGCGGGGACCCGGGGGGCTGCGCTCGCTCGATCGGGCCGCGGAGCTGCTTGGCGACGCCAGGTTCCCGGTCATGATCGCCGGCGGCGGGGTGGTGATGGGCGACGCCATGGCCGAGACCGTCGCCCTGGCCGAGCGCCTCGGCTGTCCGGTGGTCAACAGCTACCTCCACAACGACTCCTTCCCGGCCAGCCACCCCCAGTGGTGCGGCCCCCTCGGCTACCAGGGCTCGAAGGCGGCGATGAAGCTCATCAGCCAGGCCGACGTGGTCCTGGCCCTCGGCACCCGACTCGGCCCCTTCGGCACCCTGCCCCAGCACGGCATCGAGTACTGGCCCACCGACGCCAAGATCATCCAGGTCGACGCGGACTCGCGCATGCTCGGGCTGGTGAAGCCCATCGAGGTCGGCATCTGCGGCGATGCCGGCGCCGCCGCGCAGGCGCTGCTCGACCGCCTCGAGGGCGCCACCCTCACCGCCGACGCCACCCGCGACGAGCGGGCCGCCACCATCGCCGCCGAGAAGGCGGCCTGGGAGACCGAGCTCGACGACTGGACCCACGAGAGCGACGACTTCTCCATGGAGGTGATCGCCGAGGCCGAGGCCGAGCCCGGCGACTGGCTGCACCCCCGCCAGGTGCTGCGGGAGCTTGAGCGGGCGATGCCCCCCCGGGTGATGGTGTCCACCGACATCGGCAACATCAACTCGGTGGCCAACAGCTACCTGCGCTTCGAGGAGCCCCGCTCCTTCTTCGCGGCGATGAGCTGGGGGAACTGCGGCTACGCGCTGCCCACCATCATCGGGGCCAAGGTGGCGGCGCCCGACCGGCCCGCGGTGGCCTACGCCGGCGACGGGGCATGGGCCATGAGCATGGTCGAGACCATGACCGCGGTGCGCCACGACATCCCGGTCACCGCGGTGGTGTTCCACAACCGCCAGTGGGGAGCGGAGAAGAAGAACCAGGTGGACTTCTACGGCCGCCGGTTCGTGGCCGGCGAGCTCGACGGCGGCGAGAGCTACGCCGACATCGCCACGGCCATGGGCGCCCGCGGGGTGCGGGTGGACAAGCTCGACAACGTGGGCGCCGCGCTCACCGACGCCGTCGACGCCCAGATGAACGACGGCGTCACCACTGTCCTCGAGATCATGTGCACCAAGGAGCTCGGCGACCCGTTCCGCAAGGACGCGCTGTCCCGGCCGGTGCGCTACCTCGAGAAGTACCGGGACTACACGTGAGCGACGGGGTCGTCGGTCCGGTCGTCGAGCGGGCCCGGACGGCCCTCGCCGCCTTCGCCGGCGCCGACCAGGCCACCGTGGACGAAGCGGTGGTGGCCATCGGCTGGTCGCTCTACCGGCCCGACCACGCCGAAGCTCTGGCGCGCATGGCTGTTGCCGAGACCGGCCTCGGGAACCTGGCCGACAAGACGGACAAGAACCGGCGCAAGACCCTCGGGACCCTGCGGGACCTGCTGCGGGCCCCCACCGTGGGCCTCCTCGATGTCGACGAGATGCGCGGCATCGCCCGCTACGCCAAACCCGTCGGCGTGGTCGCCGCACTGACGCCGTCGACCAACCCGGCGGCCACCGCGTTCAACAAGATCATGATGGCCGTGAAGGCGGCGAACGCGGTGGTGGTGGCCCCGTCGCCGAGCGCATGGAACACCACGGCCAACGCAGTCGAGCTGGCCCGCGGCGCGCTCACCCAGGTGGGGGCGCCGGCCGACCTGGTCCAGGTGCTGCCCAGGCCGGTCACCCGGGAGGCCACCGACGAGCTGATGGCGGCCGCGGACCTGGTGGTGGCCACCGGCTCCGAGCACACCGTCAGCCGGGCCTACCGCAGCGGCACGCCAACGATCGGCGTGGGTGTCGGCAACGCGCCCGTGATCGTGGACGCGACTGCGGATGTCGACGACGCGGCGGTGAAGATCGCCTGGTCCAAGAGCTTCGACAATGCGACCTCCTGCTCGTCGGAGAACGCGCTGGTGATCGTCGACGAGATCTACGACGACGCGGTGGCAGCCCTCGAGCGCGCCGGCGCCCACCTGGCATCGGCGGAGGAGGCGGCTCGCATCGAGCAGCGCCTGTTCCCGGGCGGCCAGCTGAACCGCGAGCTCGTTGCCCGCGACCTCGACGTGCTCGCCGAGGCCTTCGAGATCGCAACGGCACCGATGGCCCGCTTCGTGATGGTCGAGCAGACCACGCCGGGGCCCGACCAGCCGCTGAGCGGCGAGAAACTGTCGCTGGTGCTGGCGCTGTACCGGGCCCAGAACTTCGATCACGCTGTCGAGATCGCGAGGGCGATCCTCGCTCACCAGGGCCGGGGGCACTCGGCGGGAATCCACTCCCAGGACCGTGCGCACGCCGAGCGCCTGGCCCGCGAGCTGGATGTGGTGCGTGTGCTGGTGAACCAGGCCCACGCGATCGGCAACGGCGGCGCGTTCGACAACGGGCTGCCGTTCACCCTCTCGATGGGCTGTGGGACCTGGGGTGGCAACAGCATCAGCGAGAACCTGCACGTCGGTCACTTCCTCAACGTCACCCACCTGGTCACCACCATCGCCGAGGACCGGCCGAGCGAGGAGGAGATCTTCGGCGCCCACTGGGCCCGCCACGGCAGGTAGGCCGGTCAGCGAGCCGTCCGGGTGTTGCCGATCCAGGACTCGTAGAGCTCGGCGTACCGTCCCCCCGCCGCGACGAGCTGGCCGTGGGTGCCCTGCTCGACCAGCCGGCCCCGGTCGAAGACGAACACCAGGTCGGCCCGTTCGGCGGTGCTGAGCCGGTGGGCGATGGAGATCGTCGTCCGTCCCTCCGCCAGGTGGCCCAGCGCCGCGGTCAGGGCCACCTCGGTCTCCGCGTCGACCGCGCTGGTGGCCTCGTCGAGGATGAGGACCCCGGGGTCGGCCAGCTGGGCCCGGGCCAGGGCGACGAGCTGGCGCTCGCCGACCGACAGGTTCTCGCCGCGCTCCCCCGCCCGGGTGTCCAGGCCCCGGGGCAGCGTCGACAGCCAGTCGCCGAGGCCCAGCTCGACGAACGCGGCCTCGACGTCGGCGGCTGTGGCCCCGTCCCGCCCGTAGGCCACGTTGCGGCCCAGGGTGGTGTCGAAGAGGAACCCGTCCTGGGGCACCATCCGCAGCGCGGCGCGCCGGGAGGCGGGATCGACCTGGCGCAGGTCGACGCCGCCGATCAGGATGCGGCCGCTCGTGGGGTCGGCGAGCCGGGCGATCAGCTTGGCCAGGGTGGTCTTGCCCGAGCCGGTCTCGCCGACGACGGCCACGTCGGCACCTGCGGGGATGATCAGGTTCACGTCGTGGAGGACGGGCCCGCCCTCGCGGTAGGAGAACGTGAGCCCCTGGCACTCGACCGACAGCGGACCGTCGGGGAGGGTCACCCCGTGCTCGGGCTCCTCGACCTCCACCGGGACGTCGAGCACCTGGATGATCTTCCACCAGCCGGCGAGCGCCGTCTGGGTCTGGTCGAGGACCTCGCCGAGCTCGGCGATGGGGTTCAGCAGGATCGTCACCAGGAACAGGAAGGCCACCAGCTCCCCGGCGCTCAGCCCCAGCTCGGGCCCCCACCACACGCCCACGCCCACGACGACGCCGAGGGCTGCTGCGGCGAAGCCGTCGGTGATCGGCGCCAGCCAGGCGAAGAACCGGAACGCCCACGACTGGCTCTCGTACTGGGCCCGGTTGGCCTGCTCCAAGCGCTCCTCCACCGGCTCCCGGTACCCGTAGGCGCGGATGACCCCGGCTCCCTGGACGGCCTCGGACGCCGCGCCCATGGTCTCGGCCACCCGGGTGCGAACCTGCTCGTAGGCCCGGAACTGGCGGCGCTGCAGCCACGACAGCACCGGGATCAGGGGCACGTAGACCAGCACCGTGAGCAGGGTCAGCAGCCAGTTGTAGAACCCCATGACCGCGAGGGTGGCCACGATGACGACGCCGTTCACGACCCAGGCGATGGCCCCCCACTGGGCGAACTGGGCCAGGGTCTCGATGTCGCTGGTGACCCGGGCGGTGAGCACTCCCTTCCGGCTCTCCACGTGGTCGGCGAGGCTGAGCCGGTGGATGTGGGCGAAGGCCCGCTGGCGCAGCTCGAGCAGCGTGGTCTCGGCCACCTGCACCAGCCGCAGGTAGGTGTACCGGCTGAGCACGGCGACCACCACGATGATCGCCACTGCCACCAGGCAGGCGCCGTAGACGAAGCCGGGCCGGTAGCCCTGGTCGCCCCGAACCCCCTGGTCGAGGATCTGTTGGATCAGCACCGGGATGACCAACCGGCCGATGGCCATGCAGAGCGCCATTGCCGCGGTGACGGCGAAGCCGACCCGGAGCTCGGGGCTGATCGCGACCCCGCGGCGCAGGACCGCGAGGGCGCGGACATCGCGGCCTTCGGCGTCGAGGGAGCCAGGGCGATCGGCGCTCACGCGGCCCTCTCGTCGAGCTCGTAGGCGGTGGCCAGCGCCGCGTAGGCCGGCAGCCGCATGAGCTCGTCGTGGGTGCCGATCCCGGCCACCCGGCCGTCGGCCAGGAAGACGATGCGGTCGGCGAGACGGATCGTGGACAGCCGGTGGGCGACCACCAGCATGGTGAGGTGCAGCTCGTCCCGCAGGTTGTCGAGGATGCGACCCTCCACCACCGGGTCGACCGCGGCGGTGGCGTCGTCGAGGAAGAGCACCCGGGGCTTCCCGACGAGGGCTCGGGCCAGGGCCACCCGCTGGCGCTGGCCGCCGGAGAGGGTGACGCCACGCTCGCCGACCACGGTGTGGATGCCGCGGGGCAGCGCCTCCACGAAGTCGATAGCGCCCGCCACGCGCAGCGCCTCGCGGACGTCTCGATCCGACACGTCGCGACCGAGGGCCACGTTCTCGAGGATGGTGTCCGCGAACAGGAACGTCTCCTGGAAGGCGAGGGCCAGGGCGCCGGTGCGATCGGCGATCCGCAGCTCGTGCACGGGTACCCCACCCAGGGCCACGGTGCCGTCGACGGGCGGGTGGAGCCCAGCGAGCAGCCGGGCCACGGTGGACTTGCCGACCCCGGTGGCCCCGACGATGGCGACGGCTTCACCCGGGTCGACGGCGAAGCTCACCCCGTCGAGCACCCTCGAGCCTTCGTAGCCCGCGCTGACCCGGTCGAACGCGACCCCGAGGGGCCCGTCGGGGAGCCGGCGGTTGCCGCCGGTGATGGCGGGCGCCTCCACTTCGAGCACGCTGTCCACCCGGGCCAGGGCCACCACCGATCGGGGCATCTCCTCGAGGAAGAAGCCGACGATGCGCATCGGCAGGGCGAGGATGCTGAACAGGGCCATGGCCCCGACCAGGTCACCGATGCTGATGGCGCCCCGATCCACCTGCCAGGATCCGAGGGCCAGCAACCCGACGATGCCAAGGTTCGGCAGGGCGTCGATGGCGGGTTCGAACACCGCCCGCAGCCGCCCGACCCGGACCCGTTGGTCGCGCAGCCTGCTGGCCGCGCCGCGCAGGCGGTCGACCTCGTCCTGCTCGCGACCGAGGGCCTTCACCACCAGGACGCCGTCGAAGCTCTCGTGGGCGATCGACGAGACGTCCCCGACGGCCTGCTGGGCCTCCGCCGCAGGGCCGTGCACCATCCGGGTGTAGAGGTGGTTGACGGTGGCGAGAGCCGGGAACAGCACCGCTGCCACCAGCGCCAGCAGCGGGTGGACGAGCAGCAGGCTCACCAGGGCCACGACGACGAGGACCACCGTGGCCGCGGCGAAGGCGAACGGCATCAACACCAGCGAGGCCACGGTCACGTCGTTGTCGGCGTGGGCGAGCAGCTCGCCGGTGGGGCGCGACTGGTGGAACGCCATCGGCAGCCGCAGGTACTGCTCGAAGAGCTGGCGACGCCACACCAGCTCGGTGCCGTAGCGGGCCCGGGCCAGGTAGTAGCGGCGAACCACGGCGCCGCCGCCGCGGAAGGCGCCCACGGCGACGATGAGGGCGATGCCGGTCCAGACCCGGCCGGCGCTCACGCCGCCGTCGTCGAGACCGGGGACGATCACCTCGTCGGTGACCCACGCCAGGACCCGGGCCAGGGCCACCGCGGAAATGGCGAAGACGACGGCGCCGCTGAGCGCGATCGCATGGGAGCCCGGCATCGCCTGCAGCGACCGCCGGATCAGGCGCCCGCCGCGGCGGAACACCTCGCGGGTGGTCAGCTCATCGGCGTCGGGGACCTCGGCGGGCACGACGCGTCACGCTACTGGCGCAGCCCGCTCCCTCACCCGCCAATTCCCGCGCCGCACGCAACCGACGCGCGCGGGACGGCCGCGGCCAGGATGGCCGCCTCGGTGCCACCGACAACGCTCGAACAGGTCGCCCGTCGCGGCCTCGCCGCAGGGCGACCCACGAGGCGACGCCACGGATGGCGGCGCCTCGTCCATGAACAGCCCTACAACCGGTCGACGATGGCCACGGCGAACTCGGAACACCTCACCTCGGTGGCCCCGTCCATCAGCCGGGCGAAGTCGTAGGTCACGATCTTCTCGGCGATGGTCTCCTCGACCGCCCGGACGATGTCGTCGGCGGCAGCCTGCCAGCCCAGGTGCTCGAACATGAGCACCCCCGACAGCAGCACCGACGACGGGTTGACCTTGTCCTGGCCCGCGTACTTGGGCGCGGTTCCGTGGGTGGCCTCGAAGATGCCGTGGCCGGTCACGTAGTTGATGTTGGCGCCCGGGGCGATGCCGATCCCGCCAACCTGGGCCGCCAGGGCGTCGGAGAGATAGTCGCCGTTGAGGTTCATGGTGGCGATCACGTCGAACTCCGCCGGCCGGGTCAGCACCTGCTGCAGGGCGATGTCGGCGATGGCGTCCTGCACCAGGATCTTGTCGCCGGGGTCGCCGCCGCAGTCGTCCCAGCCCACGGCCACATCGGAGAACTCCTCGCGCACCAGCTCGTAGCCCCAGTTCCGGAACGCGCCCTCGGTGAACTTCATGATGTTGCCCTTGTGCACCCAGTGAACCCGCTTGCGGCCCCGCTTCACCGCGTAGTTCAGGGCGGCTCGCTGCAGGCGCTGGGAGCCGGTCTTCGACACCGGCTTGATGCCGATGCCCGAGTCCGGCCGGATGTCCCGATCGAACACCTCGCGGATCACCTCCCGGAGCCGGTCGGCCTCGGGCGAGCCGGCCGGGGCCTCGATCCCGGCGTAGATGTCCTCGGTGTTCTCCCGGAAGATGACCATGTCCACGAGCTCGGGGTGCTTGACCGGCGACGGGACGCCCGTGAACCAGCGGACCGGCCGCAGGCAGACGTAGAGGTCGAGGAGCTGGCGCAGGGCCACGTTGAGGCTGCGGAACCCGCCCCCGATCGGAGTGGTGAGCGGGCCCTTGATCCCGATCAGGTACTCCTGGAAGGTGTCGACGGTCTCCTGGGGGAGCCAGTCGCCGGTCTCGTTGAAGGCCTTCTCGCCGGCGAGCACCTCCATCCACTCGATGGTCTTGCCGTACTTGCCCGCGGCGGCATCGAGGACGTGCTTGGCAGCCGGCCAGATGTCGACTCCGGTGCCGTCGCCCTCGATGAAGGGGATGACCGGGTTGTCGGAGACGACGAGGGTGGAGTCTTCGTTGATCGTGATCTTGTCAGCCATAGCGGCACCGAGCATACGGCGGCGGGGGCCCATCCCGGCCAGCCGGCCGATGGCTACCCCGCCGAGCGGGGCTCAGCCGGTAGCCTGCTCGGCCGCGGCGACGGTGTTGGCCATGAGCATGGCCCGGGTCATGGGCCCGACCCCGCCGATCCTCGGCGACAGCCAGCCCGCCACCTCCTCGACCGCGTCGTCCACGTCGCTGACCAGCTTCTTGCCCTCGAAGCTGACCCCGGCGGCGACCACCGCGGCGCCGGGCTTGACCATGTCGGCGGTGATCATCCGGGGCGATCCCGCCGCGGCGACCAGGATGTCGGCCTGGCGGGCGTAGGGCCCGATGTCGCCGACGCCGGTGTGCACCACCGTGACCGCGGCGTTGGCGTTCGGGCGCTTGAGTGACAGCAGGTTCGCCAGGGGCCGGCCGATGGTGAGGCCCCGGCCCACGATGACCACGTGCCGGCCGGCGATGGGCACGTCGTAGCGCTCGAGCATGAGCTGGATGCCGGCGGGGGTGCAGGCCAGCGGGGCGTCGATGCCCTGGACCAGGCGGCCCAGGTTCACCGGGTGCAGCCCGTCGGCGTCCTTGGCGGGATCGACCCGCATCAGCGCCTCCTCGTAGTCGAGGCCCTTCGGGAACGGGTACTGGATGATGTAGGCGTGGATCCGGTCGTCGGCGTTCATGTCGTCGACAACCGCGTCGATCTCGGCCTGGGTCGTGCCCTCGGGAAGGACCGCCTCGCGCGAGAACATGCCGAGCTCGTGGGAGTCGCGATGCTTCATGGCCACGTAGTTCTGCGACGGGCCGTCGTCGCCCACCAGCACCGTGCCCAGCCCCGGGGTGACCCCACGCTCGGCGAGCGCGGCGATGCGCTCACGCAGATCGGCTTTGACCTCGCCGGCCAGCATCTCCCCGTCGAGCTTGATCGCAGTCATGGCCGCACAGCATGCCACGGCGCCGGGGCGCGGACGAGAGGATGGTCGGGTCGGGGTGGCCGGGGCGCTCTGCCCCGGCCTCCCGCCCGTCGGTGGGCGTTGCGGTCAGCAGTCCGCGAAGGCGAAGTCCGCGATGTCGCGCGCCTCGTTCGGGTCGGCCGGCAGCACGATCGTGCCGTCCAGGTCGACGATGGCGACGTCGTCGCCGCTCTCGTTGTAGTCACCGAGCAGACCGGCCAGGCGGATGATCTCCTGGCGGTTGTTCCCCACCAAGGCGTTCTGGGCCGCGGTGATGATGTCGAGGCCCGTCACCGGGTCGATCGGCACCACCGCGCCGTTGTCCAGCGCATCGTTGAGGATGGCTGCAGCCAGCTGCCACGAGGCGTGGAGCTTGGTCCGGCACAGGTTCCCGCGTCGGCTGTCGTCCGACTCGCGGGCCGGGCTGGCCCAGAAGATGCCGTACAGCTCGTCGGCCGAGGTCACCTGCTTCCAACCGAGGTCCATGGTGCCGCCCAGGTGCGCGTTCAACACGTGAGTGCCGTAGTCGACGTGGGTCCTCCAGAACCCGAGCGTCCGGGTGGCGCCGGCCTCCTCCACCTCGCAGGTGGCGTCGGCCTGGCGCTCGATGACGTTCTCGAGCTCGAACTGCGGTGGCAGGGTCGCGGTGACGAACACTTCGTTGGTGACGTCTTGGTCACCTGCGATGACGCCGGCCTCGATGACGATCACGCCTTGTTCGCCGGCCTCGGGCACGCCGATGATGCCGCCGTCGACCCAGACCGGCAGTGCGAGGTCGATCAGGTTGATCCCCAGCACCGGATCGAGGATGTCGACGACCAGCGGCACGTCACCGGTGTTCCACACGATGATCTGGAAGCTGACCGCTGCGCCCGGCGGGACCGGGTCGCTCAGGCAGCTCTTGGTCACCATGAAGTCCGGGTGCACGACGGTCACGTTGTGGGTGTCGTCGTCGGTGATCTCGTTGGGGAACCCGGCCGGGTTGTAGAGCACCGCAACCGTGTTCTCCAGATCGGGATCGGGATCACCCGGCTGGTACTGGTAGTCGACCGTGAAGTTGCAGCCGGCTGCCGGCGCCAGGTCGTCGCAGCCCGCCGCCAGCGCGTCGGCGGTGAGGTCACCCAGGCCCGCCCAGCCGGTGCCGGTGTCGATGACGCTGACCAGCTGCAGGTTGGGCGAGTCGACCGACGACGTGTTGGTGATCGTGAACTCGTAGGTGATGGTGTCACCGATGCCGGTGATCGGGTCGATCTTGGTGAACGGGTCCCCGTCCTTCTCGATCTCGACCGCTGGCTGGAACAGGTTCACCTCGGCCGAATCCGAGGCATCGATGTCGTTGGGGAACCCGAAGGGGTTGGTCTCCACCGTCACCGTGTTCACCAACGGATCCGAATCCCCCACCTGGACCGTGTAGTCGTAGGTGATCTCACAGGACGTCTGGGCCGCCAAAGCGAAACCACAGTCGGACGCGTAGTTGGCCACCCCCGCATTCAGCGCCGGCGTCAACAGATCACCGGCCACCGAGTCATCGATGGCGACGAACACCAGATCCGGGCTATCAGCCGACGAGTCGTTCTCGATCGTGATCGTGTACCCGACCACATCGCCTTCCTTGGAC
>JBFKRY010000101.1:0-13698 GCA_041636995.1 Acidimicrobiales bacterium
CCAACATCATCATCACGCTGGCCATCGCGATCGCCGCCACGCTCGCGGTCGCGTGGTGGTTCAACAAGAGCTCCGACGAGGGGGGCCAACCGATCCCGACCGTCGAGGTCGCCGACGCGCCGGCCTCCGGCTGACCGACCGAACGGAGCGGCTCAGCGCGGGCCTTCCAGGTCGTACGTCGCGATGGTGCAGCCGACGGCGAAGATGGGGATGGGGGCGTAGAAGTGCACGGTCCCCGTGGCGCCCTTCGCGGCGGCGGCCGCAGCGATGAACGTGCGGATCTCGAAGCCGCCCTGGCCGGCCTCGGCGTAGACGGACAGGTCGTCGTATTCGAGGAGCGCCTCGCGGTCGTTGCGGGCCCAGCGCTCGAGGAACTCCCGGTCCCAGGCCTCGTTGATCTTCCCGGAGTCCGGGGTGGCCGGCCAGTGCGAGATCCCGCCGGTGCCCACCAGCGCGATCCGCTCGGGCACCGAGTCGGCGGCCCGGCGCAGCGCCTCCCCCAGGGCCCAGGCCCGGGGCAGCGGGGCCAGCGGTGGCCCCTGGCAGTTGATGTTCACCGGCACCACCGGCAGGTCGAACCGGGGGGTGAGGAAGTGCAGCGGCACCGCGATCCCGTGGTCGAACTTCCACTCCTCGGCGTAGGCCACGTCCACGGTCTCCATGACCTCGGTGATCAGCCGCTTGGACAGGTCCCGGTCGCCCGGGGCCCGGAACGGCTCGATGCCCAGCCAGCCGGGATCCTCGATGGGGCCCTCGTAGAAGTCGGCCATGCCCATGGCGAAGCTGGGCATGTTGTCCATGAAGAAGTTGGCGAAGTGCTCGGCGGCGATCACGATCAGGGCGTCGGGCTCGGTGGCCTCGATGTCCTGGCGCATCCGGTCGTAGGCCTCGTAGAACCGGTCCCGCACCTCGGGGTCGGCCAGGTGAGCCCGGCCGGTGATCCCCGGCGCGTGGCTGCACACTCCCGCGTACACCAGGCTCATGGGGCCTCCTCTCCGCCATCGGCCTCCGTGGTCATGGCGTACACCCCTTCCCGCACCGGGCCGTGGCGGGTGATGCCGTCGCGCATCCGCTGGAGGTAGTCGGCCCACTCGATCTGGTGGAACGCCGCGAAGTGCATGAGGATCTGCCCGTTCACTCCGAGGTGGTACAGCAGGCCGATGTCGGGCTCCGCCAGGGCCTCGACCTCCTCGCCGGTGAGCTCGTAGCCCTCGAGCACTGCGTGCGGGTCCTCCCGGTAGCGGGCCTGCAGCGCCGGGTCCCGGTTGAGCTGGTAGAGCAGCTTCTGGACGTAGTACAGGCTCACGTCAGCCCTCGGTGGCCAGATCGGGGATCGGGTGGGTGCCCAGGGCCACGGCGATGTTCTTGGTCTCCATGTAGAAGTCGAAGCTCCAGTCGCCCCCGTCGCGCCCGATGCCGCTGGCCTTCATGCCGCCGAACGGGGTGGGCAGGTGGCGCACGTTCTGCGAATTCACCCAGATCATGCCCGCGTCGAGCGCCTGGGCCACCCGGTGGGCCCGACCCACGTCGCCGGTCCAGAGGTAGCCGGCCAGGCCGTAGTCCACGTCGTTGGCGATCTTGACGGCATCGGCCTCGTCGCTGAAGGGGATGACTGTCAGCACCGGACCGAAGATCTCCTCCCGGGCGATGCGCATCTCACCGGTGGCCCCGGTGAACAGCATGGGCGCCACCCAGCTCCCACCCTCGGGAGCATCGGTCCACCCGGTGCCCTCGATGACGGTGGCCCCGTCGGCACGGGCCACCTCCACATAGCTGCAGACCTTCTCGTGGTGGCGGGGATGGATCAACGGACCGATCACCGCAGCCGGGTCGAGCGGGTGCCCCACCGGGACCCGCCGCATCTTGTCGGCCACCCGCTCGCAGACCTGGTCGTGGACCGACTTCTGCACCAGGGCCCGGCTGGAGCTGGTGCAGCGCTCGCCGTTGAGGCTGAAGATCATGAACACCACGGCGTCGAGGGCACGCTCGAGGTCGGCGTCGTCGAACACGATCACCGGGTTCTTGCCGCCCAGCTCGAAGTGGACCCGCTTGAGGGTGGGCGCCCCCTGAGCCTGGATGAGCGAGCCGGTGGCCGACTCGCCCACGAAGGCGATGGCCTTGACGGCCGGGTGCTGGGTGAGGGCCCGCCCGGCGGTCTCGCCCATGCCGTGGACCACGTTGAGCACCCCGGGCGGGAGTCCGGCCTCGAGGGCGAGCTCGGCCAGGAGGGTGGCGGTGAACGGGCTCCACTCCGCGGGCTTGTGCACCACGGTGCAGCCGGCGGCCAGCGCCGGCGCGATCTTCCAGGTGCTCAGCATGAACGGGGTGTTCCACGGGGTGATCACCCCCACCGGGCCGATCGGTTGGCGGGTGGTGTAGTTCACGTGGTGGGCCGACGGCAGCGACAGCCCATCGGCGGCGCCAGGGGCCCGATCGGCGAAGAACCGGAAGTTCTCGGCCCCCCGCTGGGCCGCGGCGCTCATGAACCGCATGGTCTGGCCGGTGTCCACGCACTCGGTGACCGCGATCTGGTGGGCCCGCTCCCCGATCAGGTCGGCGACGGCGTGCAGGATGCGCTTGCGCTCGGCGCCCGGGGTGGCCCGCCAGCCCTCGAAGGCGTCGGCGGCCGCCGCTGCGGCGGCGGCGATGTCGGCGCCGTCGCCCGCGGCCACCCGGCCGAGCTCGGCGCCGTCGATGGGCGAGGTGTTCGTGAAGGTCTCACCCGACACGCTCGGGGTGGGCTCGCCGGCGATCAGGTGCAGCGTCGGCCCTTCGGCGAAGCGGGCCAGGTGCCGGCGGGCCGCCGCCAGGTTCTCCTCGAACGTCGGGCCACTAGCGCTCACTGCCGGTCCCCGGCCATGGCTGCCCGCACGTAGTTGCGGTTGATGCGGAAGGCGTCGTCGATCACCGTGAGCTCGGCCGACCAGGCGATGGCCAGGGGGCCCTCCTCCCCCGCCACCTGGGTCTCGGCCGCGTCGAGCACCGCCTCCACGAAGCTGGCCTTCTCCGCGGTGGTGCGGCCGGGGCCGATGCGGATGGCGATGGCGACGAAGGCGTGCTGGGGGTCGCTGTCGGCGATGCGGTAGATGTCACGGCCCACGGCCCGGGTCCTGAGCCCGTCGGGCGGGGGCAGGCCGTGGTCCAGCGCCGCCTGGTGCACCGCCTCGACGAGAGCGTCGATGTCGTGGTGGTCGGCCAGGTTCTGCGAGTACTCGATCGTGATGTGGGGCACGGCATCTCCGGCGGCTCCGAGGGGCTGGAGCCTATTGTTTAACATGTGTAGCATCTCCGCGGAAGGCCGAAAAGAAGGAGGCCGATGCGGCTGCTCTCCTACAGCGTCGATGGTGCCCCGTCGTTCGGGCTGATCGACGCCCGGGGTTCGGGGGTGATCGACCTGGGTCGCCGGATCGCGGGCGCGGCCGATCTGGGCGAGCTGATCGCGCAGGGCCGACTCGACGAGGCCCGAGGTCACCATGACGCGCGGGCCGACCACGCGCTCGACGACATCACCTTCGAGCGGCTGCTGCCGTGGCCCTCGAAGATCTTCTGCGTCGGGGTGAACTACGGCGGCCGCAGCGCCGAGTACGCCGACTCCTCGGACGCGTCGTACCCATCGGTGTTCGTGCGCTTCCCCGACTCGCTCACCGGCCACGACCAGCCCCTCCTGCGCCCGCCCGAGAGCGAGCAGCTCGACTACGAGGGAGAGATCGTGGCCGTCATCGGCACCGCCGGCCGGCGCATCCCCGAGTCCGAGGCCCGCAGCCACATCGCCGGGCTCACCCTCGGCAACGAGGGCACCATCAGGGACTGGGTCCGTCACGCCAAGTTCAACGTCACCCAGGGCAAGAACTGGGAGCGCAGCGGCGCCCTGGGCCCGTGGCTGGTGACCCTCGACGAGATCGGCGACTTCGACACCCTCCGGCTCACCACCCTCGTCAACGGCGAGCTACGCCAGGACGACAGCCCGACCACCATGAAGTACCCCATCGAGTACCAGGTGCACTACCTCTCCACCTTCACCACCCTGCGCCCGGGCGACGTGATCTTCACCGGCACCCCCACCGGTGCCGGGGCCCGCTTCGACCCGCCCCGATGGCTGGTGCCCGGCGACGTGGTCGAGGTGTCCGTGCCGGGCCTCGGGACCCTCCGGAACCCCGTTGCCGACGAGGTGGAGGCCGAGGTGGCGCCGTGACCGAGCCCGATGTGGCCCTTCGTCCGTTCTCGCAGTCGTTGCCGATGGCGCTGCTCCAGGCCCGCGAGGCGGCCATGCGCCTGTTCCGCCCCTTGCTGGCGGACCACCAGCTCACCGAGCAGCAGTGGCGGGTGCTGCGAGCCCTTGCGGCCAGCGAGCGGCCCTACGAGGTCGGCGAGCTGGCCGAGGTGACGTTCCTGCTGGCCCCCAGCCTCTCGCGCATCCTCACCAACCTCGAGAGCCGCCGCCTCGTCGAGCGGGAGGTCGCCGCGCACGACCAGCGGCGCTCGCTGATCGCCCTCAGCCCGTCCGGCCGGGCGCTGGTGCGCGACGTCGCGCCGGAGTCGGAGGCGACCTACCGGCTCATCGAGGAGCGCTTCGGCACCGAACGGCTGCGCCGGCTCCTCGACGAGCTCCACGACCTGGCGGCGCTCGACCGATGAGCTCCACGCTGTCCGATGCCGAGGTGCAGGCCGAAGCCGAGCTGCTCGACCGGGCCGAGCAGGTGGCCAGCCAGGTCCGCCAGACCACCTCCGTCCACCCCGACCTGACCATCGACGACGCCTACCGCATCCAGCGGGCCTGGCTCCAGCTGCGCCTGGACCGGGGCGAGACCCTGGTCGGCCACAAGATCGGGCTGACGTCGCGTGCCATGCAGGCGGCCATGAGCATCAGCACCCCGGACTCGGGGTTCCTGACCGACGCCATGGTGATCCAGCCCGGCGACACCCTCCGGGCCGCCGACTACTGCGACCCCAAGGCGGAGGTGGAGCTGGCCTTCGTGCTGGCCCGGGACCTGACCGGGGCCGACCTGACGGTCGACGCCGTCCTCGACGCCACCGACCACGTGACCCCCGCGGTGGAGCTGATCGCTGCCCGCTCGTACCGGCGTGACCCCGAGACCGGCCGCACCCGCACCGTCTGCGACACCATCGCCGACAACGCCGCCGACGCCGGCATCGCCTGGGGCGGGCGCCGGATCGGACCCCGGGAGCTGGACCTGCGCTGGGTGGGCGCCATCGCCAGCCGCAACGGGACGGTGGAGGAGACCGGCCTGGCCGCCGGAGTCCTCGACCATCCGGCGAACGGCATCGTGTGGCTGGCCCGCCGCTACGCCGAGCAGGGCCTCGCCCTGGAGGCCGGTCAGGTGATCCTGGCCGGCTCGTTCACCCGCCCCATCGACGTGCGCGCCGGCGACCACTTCGGGTTCGACTTCGGCGAGCTCGGCGCGTTCGAGCTGCGATTCGAGTAGGACGGAGCCGTGGCGGACAAGTACCACCAGGAGCGAGCGGCCGCACCGCCGCCCGCGGGGTGCCCGGTGCACCACACCTGGAGCCCGCTGGACGACGACTACCTGGCCGACCCCTACCCCATCGCTGCCCGGCTCCGGGAGGACCACCCGGTGTTCTACGCCGAGCAGCTCGGCGCGGTGGTGGTCACCCGGATGGACGACATCGAGGCCATCTTCACCGACCACGACACCTTCGCCTCGGTCAACGTGCAGGACCCGGTGTTCCCGCTGGCGCCGGAGGCCCACGAGATCCTCTCTGCGCCGGACTTCGACCCGGTGGCGGTCATGTCCAACCGCCCCGAGCCGGACCACGGCCGCATCCGGGTGCACACCCGAAAGGGTTTCTCCAACCGCCGGCTCGCCACCATCGAGCCCTACATCCGGCGCCGGGCCGGTGAGCTGGTCGACGCCATGGTGGCCTCCGGGTCGCCGGCCGAGCTGGTGAAGGCCGTGGCGTTCCCGCTGCCGGGCGAGACCGTGTTCCGGTTCATCGGCTTCCCCGAGGGCGACGACGAGATGCTGAAGAGCTGGTGCGGCGATCGCAAGGCGTTCTCCTGGGGCCGTCCCAGCCCCGACCAGCAGGCCGAGATCGCCACCCACATGCTCGCCTACTGGCGCTACTGCCGGGAGTTCACCGCCGCCAAGCGGGACCAGCGGGGCGACGACCTGGCGTCGGAGCTGATCGACGCCCACGAGGCCCATCCCGACGAGCTCTCCTACCGCGAGGTCGAGTCGGTCATCTACGGCCTCTCCTTCGCCGGCCACGAGGCCGTCACCGCCCTGATCTGCAACACGATGCTGTGCCTGCTCACCCATCGGGACCAATGGGAGGCGTTGTGCGCCGACCCGTCGCTGATCCCGAACGCGGTCGAGGAGGTGCTCCGCCACGAGTCGAGCCAGGTCTCGTGGCGGCGGCTCACCACCCGGGACACGACCGTCGGCGGGGTCGAGGTCCCTGCGGGCACCACCATCCTGCTGAACTTCGCCGCGGCCAACCGGGACCCGGGGGTGTGGGCCGACGCGGAGCGCTTCGACATCGCCCGGCCCGACGCCCACCACCACATCTCCTTCGGCAAGGGGGTGCACTACTGCCTGGGGGCCAACCTGGCGAAGCTCGAGACCCGGATCGTCACCGAGATCCTGGCCGAGCGGCTGCCGTCGCTGCGCCTGATCCCAGGCCAGGAGCTGCGCTACTTCCCCAACATCACGTTCCGGGGCCCCAGCGAGCTGCTGGTGGCCTGGGACTAGCGGCGATCGTCAGCCCGAGGTGATGACGGCCGTCCCCAGCGGAAGGTGGGCGGCGATGTTGGGCAGCTCGTAGTGGGTGTGGTCCAGGGCGTCGGCCGGGACGCCTCCCATGAGCGGGATCAGCGGGAACGAGCCGGGGCCGGTGTCGGGAACCGGCTCGACGCTGATCGCCACCTCGGTCCCCCGCAGGTCGTGTGGGAACGTCAAGCCCTCGGGCGCGTTCTGCAGGAAGTCCTCGCCGGGGAACGGCGGGCCCGCCTGTGGGCCCGAGTAGGGCGCAGCGTGGTCGGGCTCGCCGAACAGCACCGTGAAGGTCCCTGTCGACACCGCCACCTCGTCGATGATCTGCCAGCCCTCGTAGATCCAGCCCTCCGGCAGCTCGGGGAGGAACAGCGACTGGGCCCGGGGGATGAACGTCCACCAGATGCCGCTGCGCTCGTTCTCGGGCGGACCATCGCCGTCGGTGGGGGTGGCCAGGATGTAGGTGCCGGCGGCGTCGCCGAAGTCGACGCCGATCGCCAGCGGGTCCCCGACGGTCAGCGTCGCCTGGCCGTCCGCGATGGGCCCGGCGAGCACCCGGCTGGCGGAGGGCGCGGGGTCCTGGTCGGTCTCGACGGTGACGATCACTGCCGTGGCACCCTCGGGCTCGGCGGTCAGGGCCAGCCGCACCTCCGTGCCTCCGACGCCAGCGGGCATGTCGAAGCTGCCGGCGCTGACGGGCTGGTCGTCGACGACGAGCCAGGCCTCGTAGCTGCCCTCCCCGCGCAGGGGCGGGAGCCCGGGCAGGTCGAGGACCAGCTCGGGCCGGGGCTCGGGCGTGGCGGTGGGGGTGGCCGTGGGTGCCGGGGTGGGGGCGGCGGTGGCCGTGGGCTCGGGGGCAACGGTGGCCGTGGGCTCGGCCGCGGCGGTGGGGGTGGGCTCGTCGACCGCGGCGGTCTCGCCGTCGTCGTCGCCGCAGGCCGCGGCCACCAGACCGATGGCGAGCACCACCGCGAGCGCGCCTCGGAGGCTCATGGCAGTCAAACGCCGGCAGCCGTCGGATCGGTTCCCGGCCACGTTGCCGGCCGATCCGACGAGCTGCTCGGTTCCCCTCCTGCGCCGGGTTCCCGCGATCAGAGTCTGGCGCCGGCGCGTGGCGTGGGCTCGGGCACTTCCCAGTCGTCGGGCATCCGGGAGAAGTCGAAGAACGGGGCCTCGTCGCCCGCGGCCACCGCGTCCTCGATCTGGTCGTAGAAGCCCTTGCCGGTCTCCTCGGCGAAGGTGATGGCCACCTCGTCCTCGCTGCCGACCTCGGGACGCTGCACGTACTCGGGGAAGGCGGTCTCGGCGGGGTCACCCTCGGAGTAGCCCCGGGCGAACATCTGCTTGAGGATGCCGAACCCGTCGTGGCGCACCAGGGTCTGGCCCCGGGGGCTGCCGCCCATGGCCTTCAGGTGCTCCTGGAACGCGTCGAGGTCGTAGGTGTCGTAGGCCACGTGCTGGCAGGAGTGGTCGCCGTGGGCGTCGACGAACTTGGTGACCTGGGACTTCTTGGCCCGGTCGATGCCCTCGATCAGCGCCACCCCGAAGTGCTCGTAGTCGATGCACCAGATCTTCATGCTCGAGTCCGGGTCGTCGGGGCGCACGTCGTCGATGCGGTTGATGAGCCGGCCCCCCTCCACCTCGATGTGGAACCAGGCCCACTTCTCGATCATCCCCTCGGCGCAGGCATAGGTGACGTGATCGACCTTCTTGAGATGGGGAGCCATGGGATCAGGACAGCAGATGTGATGCAGGGATGCAACGGGTGAGGTACATTCTGCGCTGTCTTCGCTGTTCGACTGCGCAATCAGCTCAAGATTGCCGGCACCGGCTGCAAGGGGGTGAGCGATCTGCCAACCGAGCCAGATCTCGATGGGCTCGACCGGGCACTGATCCGGGCCCTCCGCAGCGCTCCCCGGGCGACCGTGGCCAGGCTGGCTCGCACCGTCGGTGCCGCTCGCAACACCGTCCAGGCCCGGCTGCGACGGCTGGAGAGCAGCGGCATCGTCACCGGCTACGGCCCCGACATCGAGCCCCGGGCTGCCGGCTACCCGGTGCTGGCGTTCGCCACCCTCATGATCGCCCAGGGGGCCCACGAGCGCACCGTTGCCGCCCTCGCCGAGCTGCCAGAGGTGCTCGAGATCCACACCATCACCGGCCGGGGCGACCTGCTGGTGAAGGTGGTGGCCGCCACCAACGACGACCTCCACGGCATCCTGCAGGCGATCGCGGCGATCCCCGAGGTGGCCCGCACCGACACCCAGCTGGCGCTGCACACCTCCCTGGCCCGCACCGTCGCCGACCTGATCGTCAGCCGCCCCTGACCGCGCCGAGCTCGGCGCAGGCCAGCGCCGCCAGCTCGGGGACCGCAGCGGCGACCGGGGCCGACAGGCCCTCGCCGAGGGTGACCGTGGCGCATTCGGCGGCCAGCAGCACCAGCCGGTCGGGCAGGGCGGCGAGGGCCCGGCTCAGCGCCACCGCCTCCACCACCCCGACGCCGTGGGAGCTCGCGGCCGGCGCACTGGGCGGGAGCTGGTCCCGGCCGAGCTCCATCCGCCGGACCGATCCCGGCGGCAGGCCCGACACCATGGCGTCGATCACCACCGCCAGCCGCCGACCCTGCCACGCCGCCAGCAGGCCGGTGGGTTCGCCGTCGAGGGCGATCAGCTCCACGCTGCCGTCCCCGATCCCCATGTCGCGCAGCCGCGCGAGCACGGCCTGGCCCACCCCGTCGTCACCGCGCATCGGGTTCCCCACGCCCAGCACCACCGTGGGGGATCGGATCACGACCGGTCCACCGTGAGGCGCAGGAAGTGGGTGGCGCAGCTGATGCAGGGATCGTGGTTGCGGATCGTCACCTCGGCCGCGCGACGCAGCTCGTCGTCGGGGAGGTCGAGGTTCGCTTCGACGAACCGGTAGAGGTCTCGCTCGATGGCCGCCTGGTTCTGCGAGGTGGGCGGGGTGATCACCACGTCGGTGAGCAGGCCCTGCTCGTCGACCCCGTAGCGGTGGTACAGCAGGCCGCGGGGGGCCTCGGTCACCCCGTGGCCCACGCCGGCCCGGGGTTCGACCGCCACGTCGGGCCGGTCCGGGGCCTCGTAGCCGTCGATGATCCCGATGGCGTTCTCGAAGGCGTGGACCACCTCCACCGCCCGCACCACGATGCTGCGGAACGGGTTCCGCTCGGTGGGCCCGAGGCCGGCGTCGGAGGCCGCGCTCGCGGCTGCGGCCGACAGCCGGTCGCTCGCCAGGCTGTAGCGGGCCAGTGGCCCCACCAGGAACCCGCCCCGCTCCACCAAGCGGGCATGCAGCGCAGTCGAGTGCTCCACGTGGAGCTCCTCCACGTGGTCGAGGTAGTCGGCGACGGCGATGTCGAGCCCGCCGTCGGAGACCACCCGCTCCCCCATCATCGGGTACTCGTCGGGATGGTCCACCGCCACCAGCTCGTCGGTCACCTGCAGGTCCGGGAAGTCGAACCCGGCCACCAGGCGCACCACCTCCAGCGCCAGCTCCAGGCCGTGCTCGAGGCGGTCCCGCAGCGGTTGGAGGTCACGCCGCTCGGGCACCTTGTGGAACCCACCCACCTTCACGTTGATCGGGTGGATGGCCCGCCCGCCCAGGGTCTCGAGGATCTCGTTGCCGATCTTCTTCACCAGCAGGCCCCGCTCGACGGCGGCCCGGTGGGCGCCGGCCATCTCGATGGCGCTGTCGAAGCCGAGGAAGTCGGGCGCGTGGAGCAGGTGGACGTGGAGAGTGTGGCTCTGGATCCACTCGCCGCAGTACAGCAGCCGGCGCAGCTCCCGCAGCGGCCCGTCGACCCGCACCCCCAGGGCGTCCTCGACGGCGGCGCAGGCGCTCATCTGGTAGGCCACCGGGCAGATGCCGCAGATCCTGGCGGTGATGTCGGGCGGCTCCTCGAAGCCCCGGCCCCGCATGAAGCCCTCGAAGAAGCGGGGCGGCTCGTAGATGTTCAGCTCCACCGCCTCCAGCTGGCCGTCGCGGATGCGCACCCGCATGGCGCCCTCGCCCTCCACTCGGGCCAGCGCGGTCGTCACCAGCGATCGGTCGATGGAGCCGAGGCCGAGGGTCATGGGGTCCTCCGTCGGGGTGGGTCCACCGGGACCGAGCGGAACGGCTCGGACCAGGCGTTGAAGGTGTGGAACAGGCGCTCGACCCCGGGCTGGTCGAGTCCCTGGGACCGGAGCAGGCCGGCCATGGCCTCGGTGTCGGGGGTCTCCATCGGCCCGAAGCAGCCGTAGCAGCCCCGGTCGAAGGTGGGGCACAGGGCCCCGCAGCCGGTCTGGGTGACCGGCCCCAGGCACGGAGTGCCGTGGGCCACGGTCACGCAGATGTTGCCCCGCTGCTTGCACTCGATGCACACGCTGTGGCTCGGGATCACGGGCTTGCGGCCGGCGAGGTACGCGGCGATGACCTCGAGCAGCTGGTGGCGGTCGATCGGGCAGCCCCGCAGCTCGAAGTCGACCTCCACGTGGTCGGCGATCGGAGTGGAGCGATCGAGGGTGGAGACGAAGGCCGGGGTGGCGTAGACGACGCGCAGCAGCTCCTCGACGTCGCCGAAGTTGCGCAGCGCCTGGATGCCCCCTGCGGTGGCGCAGGCGCCGATGGTGACCAGGTGGCGGGACTGGGACCGGACCTCGTGGATGCGCTCGATGTCGTGCTCGGTGGTGATCGAGCCCTCGACCAGCGACAGGTCGTAGGGACCCTCGACGGTGGCGCTGGACGCCTCCAGGAAGTAGGCGATGTCGATCTGGTCGGCGACGGCAAGCAGCTCGTCCTCGCAGTCGAGCAGCGAGAGCTGGCAGCCGTCGCAGCTGGCGAACTTCCAGACGGCGAGCGACGGCTTGCTCATCGGGCTCGGATCCGCATGAGTGGCTCGGCGGCCGACCACTGGAGCACCGGCCCGTCCTTGCACACGAACGCGGGCCCCAGCTGGCAGTGCCCGCAGTGTCCGATGGCGCAGTGCATGTTCCGCTCGAGCGAGAGCTGGATCGAGCTCGGGAGCACGCCGCGGTCGGCGATGGCCTGGGCGCCGAAACGCATCATCACCTCGGGCCCGCACACGAAGGCGGTCGTGGCCGACGGGTCGATGGCCGCCTTGTCGATCAGGAAGGTGACCACTCCGACGTGGCCGGTCCAGTCGGTGGACGCGACGTCCACGGTGATCTCCACGTCGATGGCGTGCCGGCGCCAGGTGTCGACCTCGGAGAGGTAGAGCAGGTCGCCAGGGCTGCGGGCCCCGATGAGCAGGGTGGCCTGGCGGAACCGGTCCCGATGGGCGGCCACCTGCTCGACCAGCGGTCGCAGAGGGGCCAGACCCAGCCCGCCGGCGACGATGAGCACGTCGGTCCCTGCGGCGGCCGGCAGCTGCCAGCCGACGCCGTAGGGTCCTCTCACCCCGATCTGGTCACCGGGTCCGGCGTCGCAGAGGGCTCGGGTGACCGCGCCGACCCGGCGGATGGTGTGGGTCAGCAGCGCACCGTCGCTGCCGGCGAGGGAGATGGGGGCCTCGCCGATCCCGAACGCCCACAGCATCGTGAACTGGCCGGGCTCGGGCGGGGCGATCGGCTCGCCGGTGGGCGCCAGGGTCAGGGTCACGGTGTCGGCCAGATCCTCGCGCCGGGACTCGACCTCGTACATCCGCGGGGTCATGGGGCCCGTGGTCACCACGGCGGGCTCGGCCACGACGTCAGGAGGCATCGTTGCCGTAGAGGTCGGCCAGCTGGAGCCGGGTGGCCTGGAGGCGCTCGCGGACCAGGCCCGCGAACCGCTTGTACATGGCGTAGCCGAGCACCGGGTCGTCGTCGCACTTCCCCCGCAGGCACGCAGCGTCGATCGACACCGCATCCACCGCCTCGATGGCCCGGGCCCCGAACCCCCACCGGTATGGGGGCAGCAGCCAGGAGACGCCGAGTATGTCGCCGGCGCCGAGGGTGTCGATGATCAACGGGCCCCGACGGGGCGTGGGGATCTCGATCGCCACCCGACCCCGGCGCAGCACGTAGAACACGTCGGCGGCCTCGCCCTCCTCGATGATGAGGGTGTCGGTGCCGTAGTGCACGTTGTGGCCGCACCCGGCGATGAGCTCGACGGCGTCCCAGGCCAGGCCCTCGAAGAAGGGGTGCTCGTGCAGCAGATCGGCAATGCTCTTCATGATGTGGCCTTCATGGTGCTCCCGGTGATGGGTCGGGCGTGGCGGGACGGGCCAGGGCGGCGATCTCCTCGGTCAGGTCGATGCCGACCGGGCACCAGGTGATGCAGCGCCCGCAGCCCACGCAGCCCGAGGTGTCGAACTGGTCGTGCCAGGTGACGAGCTTGTGGAGCAGCCACTGCCGGTAGCGCGACGCGGTGCTGGCCCGAACCGATCCGCCGTGCAGGTGGGTGAAGTCGAGGGTGAAGCAGGAGTCCCAGACCCGCCACCGCTCGGTGTGGGTGGCGGTCAGGTCGGTGGTGTCCTCGGTGGTGCTGCAGAAGCAGGTGGGGCAGACCATGGTGCAGTTGCCGCAGGCCAGACACCGGCTGGCGACGTCGTCCCAGCGGGGGTGCTCGGGGTCCTCGGCCGCCCGGGGCGGGTCGGCCGGATCCAGCCGGCGGCCCATGGCGGCCACCGCCCGGTCGTGGTGGACCTGTGCCCGGCGGTGGTCGGCGTCGGTGGCGGGGCGGGACTCGATGTCTGCCAGCAGGGCAGCGCCGCGCTCGCTGCCGGCGTGGACCAGCAGCTCGTGTGGCCCGTCGCCGTGCAGCTCGTGGACGGCGAGGTCGAACCCGCCCGTCGGGCTGGGTCCGGTGTCCATGGAGGCGCAGAAGCAGGTCCCGCCCGGCGTCGAGCATGCGGCGGCCACCACGAACGCCGCGGCCCGGCGCGCCGAGTAGGTGGCGTCGGTGGCCGCGGGGTCGAGGAACACCCGATCGAGCACGTCGAGCGCAG
>JBFKRY010000102.1:0-13691 GCA_041636995.1 Acidimicrobiales bacterium
CCGGCGATCCCGAGCTGCGCATCAGCCGACGCCTGGGTGTGGTGGACCCGACCAGCCTCGAGTCGTACCGGGACCACGGCGGCTACGAGGCCCTGGCCGCCGCGGTCGAGATGGGACCCGACGCGATCATCGCTGCGCTCAGCGAGTCCGGCCTGTCCGGGCGGGGGGGCGCGGCGTTCCCCACCGGGGTGAAGTGGCGGGCGGTGGCCGACCAGCAGGGCCGACCGAAGCACGTGGTGGCCAACTGCGACGAGTCCGAGCCCGGCACCTTCAAGGACCGGGTGCTGATGGAGAACGACCCGTTCGCGCTGATCGAGGCCATGACCATCGCCGGCTTCGCCACCGAGGCCTCCAGCGGCTGGATCTACATCCGGGGCGAGTACCCGCGGGCCACCGCGCGGCTGCGCCACGCCATCGTCGAGGCCCGCGCCGCCGGCCTCCTCGGCCCCGACGCCGCCGGGAGCGGCCACCGCTTCGACGTCGAGCTCCGGCGGGGCGCCGGCGCGTACATCTGCGGTGAGGAGACCGCGCTGTTCAACTCCATCGAGGGCTTCCGTGGCGAGCCCCGCAACAAGCCGCCGTTCCCCACCACCCACGGGCTCTTCGGCGAGCCCACCGTGGTCAACAACCCCGAGACCCTGCTGAACGTGGCCCCCATCCTCCTCGACGGGCCCGAGGTGTACCGCAGCCGGGGCACGGAGCAGTCGCCGGGCACCCGGCTGTTCTGCCTGTCCGGGTCGGTGGGCGCCCCCGGGGTGTACGAGGTGGCCCTGGGCACCAGCCTCGGCGACCTGCTGGAGCTGGCGGGCGGGGTCACCGGCACCCTGCAGACGGTGCTGCTGGGCGGGGCCGCCGGCAGCTTCGTCGGACCCCACCAGCTGGACCTGCCGCTCACCCTCGAGGACACCCGGGCTGCCGGCACCACGCTGGGCTCGGGGGTGGTGATGGCCTTCGACGACAGCATCGACATGACCCCGGTGGTGGTCCGCATCGCCGAGTTCTTCCGCGACGAGTCGTGCGGGCAGTGCGTCCCCTGCCGGGTGGGTACCGTCCGCCAGCACGAGGTCGTGGTGCAGCTCCAGCGCCAGGGCTCGCTGGCGCCCGACCGGCTGGACCTGATCGACGACATGGCCCGGGCCATGGCCGACGCGTCGATCTGCGGGCTGGGGCACACGGCCTCGGGCGCGGTGCGCTCGGCGCTGCAGCTCGGGCTGATCGGCGGTGGGTCGTGATCCGCCTGACGGTCGACGGTTCCGAGGTGGAGGTCCACGACGGTGCCACCATCCTCGACGCCTGCAACGCCAGCGCGGTCGAGACCCCCACCATCTGCTACGCCGACACCCTGACCCCGGTGAACGTGTGCCGGGTGTGCGTGGTGGAGCTGGAGGGGTCGCGCACCCTGGTCCCGTCGTGCTCCCGCCCGGCCGAGGACGGCATGGTGGTGCAAACCGACTCCGAGCGGGTGCGCCACAGCCGCAAGATGGTGCTCGAGTTCCTCGGCAGCGGCGTCGACCTCTCCCAGGCCGACGAGCTCCAGCGGTGGATCGCCCACTACGGCGCCGACCCCGACCGCTACGCCGCCGGTGCCGACGGCAAGATCGAGCGCATGGACGAGGAGGTCCGGGTCCAGGACGAGCTGTACATCCGGGACTACGACAAGTGCGTGCTCTGCTACAAGTGCGTCGAGGCCTGCGGCGACGACGCCCAGCACACCTACGCGATCGCGGTGGCCGGCCGTGGCCACGGCGCCCGCATCTCCACCGAGTTCGACGTCACCCTGCCCGACTCGGCCTGCGTGTACTGCGGCAACTGCATCGCGGTCTGCCCCACCAATGCCCTGCAGTTCAAGAGCGAGTTCGACCTGCGCGCCGCCGGGCAGTGGCGGCCCGAGGACCAGACGATCACCCGCACCGTGTGCTCCTACTGCGGGGTGGGGTGCAACCTGGAGCTCCACGTCCAGGACAACGAGATCGTCAAGTGCACCTCGCCCGACGACCACTCGGTGACCCGCGGGAACCTGTGCATCAAGGGTCGCTTCGGCTACCAGTACGTGAACGCCCGCGACCGCGAGTGAGCTGCCGCAGCGCAGCACAACGGCCCTGACCGTTCCTACCCGGTCGGATGTGCCTAACCTCGTGCCCGGGCAGTGCGCCAGGAGGTTTGCTCGCCATGAGCGGGCAAATTATGGTCGCCTAGCGCTGTGGCCCACCAGACAACCTACAGCGATGACCACTCCGGAGGGGGAGATTCGATGAACTGGAAGCGATTCGACTGGGCGCGGCGATCCGCGACCCCGCTCGAGCTGGATCTGATCGAGCACTATGCGGCCGGCAAGATCAGCCGACGGGACTTCGTCCGCCGTGGCACCATCATCGGTCTGGGCGCTCCGGTCATGGGCGCGGTCATCGCCGCCTGTGGCGACGACGACGACGAGCCGGCCGCCGACGACAGCGCCCCGGCCGACGACAGCGCTGCCGGCGACGACGGCGCCCCAGCGGCAGCGGGCGGCACCCTGATCGTCGCCATCCAGTTCGGCGACGCCAACTCCGGCCTCGACCCCCTCAACATGCTCGACCTGGGCACCTACAGCGTGCTGTCGCAGAGCTTCGAGTACCTGGTCGGGCTCGCCGACGACGGCAACATCGGCCCGACCGCTCTCTCCACCGGCTGGTCGCCCAACGAGGATGGCTCGGTCTGGACCTTCGACATCCGCCCCGGTGTCATGTGGCAGGACGGCAGCGAGTTCACCAGCGCCGACGTGGCGGCCACCTTCGACCGGATGGCGATCGCCGGTGCCGGCGTCGCCGGCGTGATCGACGAGGGGTCGGTCGACGCCAGCGACCCCACCAAGGCCGTCGTCAGCCTCATCTCGCCGAACGGCAACTTCCCGGTCCTGGTCTCGATCTTCAACCCGCAGTCACTCATCACTCCCGCCGACTACACCGACGGGACCAGGCTCGACGAGCGGTCCGCAGGTACTGGTGCCTGGGTCCTCGACAGCCACGACCCCACCACGTTCACCACTCGCTTCACACCCAACCCCAACTGGTGGGGCGGCTCGGTCAACCTCGACGCCGTCGAGATGCGGGGCTTCGAGTCCATCGGCACCGCAGTGGCCGCCCTGCAGGGCAACGAGGTCGACATGGTGCAGCAGTTCAACGTCATCGACGGCCGGTCGCTGCTCACCGACGACAACTTCGTCGTGCTGAAGCCGCCGGCGGCCAACCACCGCCAGCTCTGGTTCAACACCCAGGAGGGTCAGTACACCGACCCGCAGGTGCGCCAGGCCCTGGCGTTCACCATCAACCGCCAGCAGATGGTCGACTCGCTCTTCGAGGGCCAGGGCGTCGTCGCCAACGACCATCCGGTGTACCCCACGCTCCCGTTCTTCGAGGAGGGCGTGGTCGAGCAGCGGGCACCGGACATCGAGCGGGCGCGGCAGCTCCTCGCCGACGCCGGCGTCCCCGACGGGGTCAGCGGGCCGCTCCAGGTCGGCAACCTCCAGGAGATTCCGGACATGGCGGCGATCGTCCAGCAGAACGCGGCGGAGGCCGGCTTCAACTTCAATGTGAGCGTCACCGACAACTCGGACTTCTACGGTGCCCACTGGTGCCCCGGGGGCGGTGACGATCCCACCAGGCCGTGCGGGCCCTCGGCGGAGATCGGCATCGTCGACTACGGCCATCGGCCGACGCCCGACATCTACTTCGGCCGGGCGCTGGCCACCGGCGGCGACTGGAACTCGTCGAACTACGCCTCGGACGACTTCGACGCCGCGTTCAACTCGTACCAGTCCTCGGTGGACGTCGAGGGTCAGACCGCAGCAGTGTCCGACATCCAGCGGATCCTCCACGAGGACACGCCGGCCATCTACGCCTTCTACTTCGACTACCTGAGCGCCCACAAGAACAACGTGGACGGGGTCGAGGTGACCGCGCTGGGGCACATGCTTTTCCAGAACGCCACCAAGTCGGCGTAAGGTTTCGTTCAGCAAGACCTCACGGGGGGTCGGCGCCAGCCGGCCCCCCGAGGGTGCCACAAACGAGGGGGGAATCAGCGAGTGCTGCGATTCGTTATCCGCCGGATCCTGCTGTCCTTGGTGACGCTGTTCATCCTGCTGATCGTCGTCACTGCGATCCCCAACCTGGCCCCGGGCGATCCTGCCCGCAAGATCGCCGGCGCCTTCGCGTCCCCCGAGCGGCTCGCAAGCGTCACCGAGTCGCTGGGTCTCGACGACTCGATCCCCAAGCAGTTCACCGATCTGCTCGGCGACGTCGTCACCTTCGACTTCGGAGACTCGTTCACCCGGCCTGGCGTGCCGGTCACCGACCTGGTGCGCACCTCGCTCTGGAACTCGGCGAAGCTGGTGGGGTTCTCGCTGCTCATCACCTTGCCGATCGCCATCGGTGGCGGGTTGCTCGCGGCGTACAAGAAGGACACCTGGATCGATCGCACCATCGTCAGCAGCGGTCTGGCACTGTCGTCGATCCCGGAGTTCGTCTCGGGGGTGATCCTGCTCGCCTTCCTGGCGGTGCCGATCGACTTCTTCAAGGTCAGCGCCAACCCGCCGTCGGGCGCAGGGGTGTTGACCACCCTCAACTACTTGTTGCTCCCGGCGTTCGCGGTGCTGATCGTCTACTTCGGCTACATCGCTCGCATCACCCGCGCCGGCACGATCGCTACCCTCGAGTCCGACTACGTCCGCACCGCCTTCATGAAGGGCTTGACCACCCGTGAGGTGTTCCGCAAGCACGTCCTCCGCAACGCGCTGCAGCCCACGGTCGCGGTCACCGGCACCCAGCTCGGCTACCTGTTCGGCGGGCTGGTGGGCCTGGAGTTCGTGTTCAACTATCCGGGGCTCGGGCGCCTCATCCTCGACGCCGCCCGAGGCGCCGATTACCCGGTCCTGCGTGGCGGGGTGCTCACGGTGGCGATCATCTACATGATCGCCACCCTCCTGGCAGACCTGGTCATCGCCTGGATGAACCCCCGCGCTCGAGTGGCCCTGGGGGATGACTGATGAGTGACCACACCGGACCCGATCCCATCGAGGAGATGCCGCCCCTCTCGCCGGCCGCGTCGGTCGCCCGGGTCGGCAGCGTCGAGGACCCCGCCGGCGAGGCTCCGGGCGCGACCCGCAAGCAGATCCGCAAGGAGCAGCGGCGGGTCCTCTTCACCAGCCCGGGCTTCATCATCGGCATGATCATCGTGGGCTTCTGGGTCTTCTCGTCGTTCTTCCCCGGCATCCTCACCGAGTGGGGACCCAAGGAGTTCGTCACCAACGACGCAGGCGAAGCCCTGGTGCGTGAGTCCCCGAGCAGCGACGCCTGGTTCGGCACCGACCGCGTCGGTCGGGACGTCTACTCCCGGGTCATCCACGGATCCCGACCGGTGCTTCTCGTCGCCCCTGCCGCCGCCGCCATCGCCGTGGCCGCCGGCACCTTCCTCGGGCTGCTGATCGGCTACTACCGAGGCTGGCTCGACGAGATCGTCAGCCGGATCATCGAGGGGTTCCTGTCGATCCCGGTGATCCTGCTCGCCATCATCGTGTTGTTCACGTTCGGATCCAGCAGACCGGTGATCATCGGCACCATCGCGGTGCTGTTCACGCCCGTGGTGACCAGGACCATCCGCGCCGCGACCCTCGCCGAGGGCCAGCTCGACTACGTGACGTCGGCGAAGATGCGCGGCGAGAACGGGATCTTCATCATCACCCGGGAGATCTTCCCGAACATCATCCCGGTCATCGTGGTCGAGCTCACCGTCCGCCTCGGCTTCGCGATCTTCACGGTGGCGACCCTGGCCTTCCTCGGGGTGGCCGGCACCGATCTCACTGATGCGGACTGGGGGACCGACGTGGCCGAGAGCTACGAGCTGATCATCTCCGACGTCTGGTGGCCCACCATCTTCCCGGCGCTGGCGATCGCCGCCCTCGTCATCGCCGTCAACCTCATCGCCGACTCCATCGAGAAGGCTCTCAAATCATGACCATCACCGAGGAACGAACCGAGATCTCCGGCGATGTCGCCCTGTCGATCGAGGATCTGCACCTGTCCTACGTCGTCCGTGGCACGCCCCGGGCGGTGCTGCGTGGCGTGACCTTCGACATCCAGGCCGGTGAAGCCTACGGGCTGGTCGGCGAGTCGGGCTGCGGGAAGTCGACCACCGCCTACGCCGCGATGCGTTACATGCCGTCCAACGGTCAGATCGACAAAGGATCGATCAAGGCGGCAGGCCGGGATCTCACGACCATGTCCGGCAAGGAGCTGCGCGAGTTCCGGGCCAAGCACGCGTCGATGGTCTACCAGGACCCGGTCCAGGCCATGAACCCGGTGCAGAAGATCGGCCCGCAGGTGGCGGAGTCGTTCCGGATCCTGGGTCAGTCCCGGGCCGAGGCCCAGGCGTCGGCGCTCGAGGCGCTGCGCCACGTCCGCATCGCCGCTCCCGAGAGCGTGATGGACCGCTACCCGTACCAGCTCTCGGGCGGGATGCTCCAGCG
Source organism: Acidimicrobiales bacterium (assembly GCA_041636995.1). Taxonomy (GTDB): domain Bacteria; phylum Actinomycetota; class Acidimicrobiia; order Acidimicrobiales; family UBA8592; genus JBFINV01. The sequence continues at coordinate 6,500 of JBFKRY010000102.1, forward strand.
AGTGGTCATCGCCATGGCCCTGGCCGGCAATCCGATGCTGCTGGTGCTCGACGAGCCCACCACCGGCCTCGACGCCACCGTGGAGGCAGAGGTGCTCGACCTGGTGCGCGATCTACGGGCCGAGATGAACTCGTCGATCCTGCTGATCGCCCACAACCTGGGGGTCATCCGCACCATGTGCGACCGGGTCGGGGTGATGTACGCCGGCCGCATCGTCGAGGAGGGCACCGTCGACGACGTGTTCGACCGGCCGAGCCATCCCTACACCAAGGGGCTGCTCAACTCGATCCCCCGCCACGGGATCCGCAAGACCGACCGGGAGCTGTTCGCGATTCCCGGCAATCTGCCCCAGATCGGCGACGTGCTTCCGACCTGCGTGTACGTGGACCGCTGCCCCATCAGCACCGAGATCTGCAGCGCCGAGATCCCGCCGGTCGTGGAGCGCAGCGAGGGCCACTGGACCCGCTGCCACCACCCGGACCGCATCGACGAGGTGCCCGAGCCCGAAGAGGTCAAGTCCGAGCACACCGTGGGAACCGAGGAGGTCATCGGCATCCACGGGGTCTCCAAGACCTTCCGCCAGCGCGGCAGCGACGTGCCTGCGCTCGTCAGCGTCGATCTCGGCTTCGCCGAGGGCGAGACCCTGGGGCTCGTGGGAGAGTCGGGGTCCGGCAAGTCCACCCTCGCCAAGACCATGATGGGCGTGCACGAACCCGACGAGGGCGGCGCCATCACGCTCCGGGGCCGCCCGATGGCGGGGCGGGCCACCGAGCGCATCGAGGAGTCCATCCGGGCGATGCAGATGGTGTTCCAGAATCCGGACTCGGCGCTCAACCGGGCCTGGACGGTCCGCCGGATACTCATCCGCTCCATCTCCAAGCTCACGGGGGTCAGGGGCAAGGCGGCCGACAACCGGGCCCGGGAGATCGCCGCGGCCATGCGACTGTCCCCCCGACACCTGGACATGCGACCCCGCCAGCTCTCCGGGGGGCTCAAGCAGCGGGTGGCCATCGCCCGGTCCTTCGCCGGCGACCCCGAGGTGGTGGTGTGCGACGAGCCCACCTCCGCGCTCGACGTGTCGGTGCAGGCGGCCATCCTCAACCTGTTGGCCCAGCTCCAGCGCGACGAGCGCACCAGCTACCTGTTCATCAGCCACGACATCGGGGTTGTCCGGTACCTGGCCGATCGCATCGCGGTCATGTACGTGGGCCGGATCGTCGAGCTGGGAACCACCCAGCAGATCTTCGAGGGACCGAACCATCCCTATACCGAGGCGCTGCTCTCTGCGGTTCCGTCGGTGGACGGCGAGGCCGAGAACCGGATCCCGCTCACGGGTGACATCCCGAGCCCGAAGGACCCACCGCCGGGCTGCGTGTTCCACACCCGCTGCCACCACTTCATCCCCGGCACCTGCGACGTGGAGGTGCCCGAGTTCGTGGAGTTCCGGCCCGGCCACTCGATGGCCTGCCACATCCCCCCCGAGCAGCTGGTGGAGCTCCAAACGGCCCGGCGTGCGCCGACGCCCGCCTGAGTCCGCCGACCCACCGACAGCAGCGACATGGGTGCCATCCGGGCGGCGGTGACGCGGGCCTTCGGGGCCCCGTCGACGATCGAGACCCTGACGCTGGCGAGGCCGGGGCCCGGCGAGGTCCAGGTCCGGGTGGCGGCCTGCGCGATCTGCCACAGCGACATGGCCTATGCCGACGGCCACTGGGGTGGTCCCCTGCCCGCGGTGTGGGGCCACGAGGCCGCCGGGACCGTCGTCGACGTCGGTGCCGGCGTGGATCTGGCGGTGGGCGACCGGGTGGTGGTGACCCTGGCACGCTCGTGCGGGACCTGCGACCACTGCCGGCGGGGCCAACAGGTGGCCTGCACCGGGTCCTTCGTGCTCGACGAGCGCTCGCCCCTCACGGACGAGTCGGGCGAGCCGGTTCACCAGGGTCTGCGCACCGCCGCCTTCGCCGAGGAGGTGGTGGTGCACGGCTCGCAGGTGGTCGCGGTACCGGCCGATCTGGCGCCGACTGCGGCGTCGCTGCTGGGCTGCGCTGTCATCAGCGGCGTCGGGGCCGTGGCCAACACCGCCGCGGTCGAGCCGGGGAGCAGCGTGGTGGTGATCGGCTGTGGCGGGGTCGGGCTCAACGTGGTCCAGGGAGCTCGCCTGGCCGGGGCAGCGTCGATCGTCGCCGTCGACCCGGAGGCGGCGAAGCTGGAGGTGGCGGCCCGGCTCGGGGCCACGCACCTGGTGGACCCGACCGCCGAGGACACCGCGGAGGCCGTGGCCCGGGCGACCGGGGGGCTCATGGCGGACTACGTGTTCGTCGCGGTGGGCGCAGCGGCGGCGTTCCAGCAGGGCCTGGCCATGGTGGGGACCATGGGCGCCATGGTGCTGGTGGGCATGCCCGCCAGCGGGGTGACCATCGAGATCGAGCCGGGCGATCTGGCCCACCGCAGCCAGCGGATCATGGGGTCGAAGCTGGGCAACGCGGTCGTGGGCCGCGACATCCCGGCGCTGGTGGCGTCGTACCAGGCCGGACAGCTGGAGCTGGACGCCCTGGTCAGCGGGACCTTCGCCCTCGACGAGATCGATCGGGCGATGGACGAGGTCCGCCAGGGCAGCGCCCTGCGCAACGTGGTGGTGTTCGAGTGAAGATCGCGGAGGTGGAGACCTTCGTGGTGGGCAACCCACCGCCGGGCTTCGGCGGCCGGTACTTCATCTTCGTGGAGCTCACCACCGACGACGGCGCGATCGGGGTGGGGGAGGCGTACGCGGCCACCTTCCGGCCCCACGTGATCGCCGCGGCCATCGAGGACCTGGCCGACCACCTGCTCGTCGGCCGCGAGCCCTTCGACATCGAGCTCTTCTGGCGGCGGGCCTACAGCCGGGGCTTCGCCCAGCGGCCCGACCCCACCCTGCAGGGGGCGATGAGCGCGCTGGAGATGGCCTGCTGGGATCTCATCGGCAAGGCCCTCGACCAGCCGGTCCACCGCCTGCTCGGCGGCCGGGTCCACGAGGCCCTGCGGGCCTACACCTACCTCTACCCCGAGCCCGGCGACGAGGGCGACGTGTACCTCGATCCGGAGCTCGCGGCCCACCGGGCAGCGGAGGAGGTGGCCCGGGGGTTCACCGCGGTGAAGTTCGATCCCGCCGGACCGTACACGGCCATGGGCGGCCATCAGCCGTCGCTGGCCCGCATCGACCTGTCGGTGCGGTTCCTGCGGGCCATGCGGGAGGCGGTGGGCAGCACCGCCGACCTGCTCTTCGGCACCCACGGCCAGTTCACGTCGTCGGGCGCCATCCGCCTGGCCCGCCAGCTCGAGCCCTTCGACCCACTGTGGTTCGAGGAGCCGGTGCCGCCCGACAACGTGGCCGAGATGGCCAAGGTGGCCCACCAGACCACCATCCCGGTGGCGACGGGCGAGCGGCTCACGACCAAGGCCGAGTTCGCCCGGGTGCTGGAGGCCAAGGCCGCATCGATCCTGCAGCCCGACCTCGGGCGTTCGGGCGGCATCCTCGAGGGCAAGAAGATCGCCGCCCTGGCCGAGGCGTTCGGCGCCCAGATCGCGCCGCACTGCTACTGCGGTCCCGTCGTGGCCGCAGCCAACATCCAGCTGGCCGCCTGCTCGCCGAACTTCCTGATCCTCGAGTGCATCCGTGACTGGGGCGGGTTCCACGCCGAGCTCCTGCGTCGGCCCCTGCAGCTCCAGGACGGCTACGTGGTGATCCCCACCGAGCCCGGCCTGGGCGTGGAGCTGGACCGCGACGTGGCCCGGGCCCACCCCTACGAGGGCGACGAGACCCACCTGGTCGCCGCCGACCGGCCCATCGACGAGGCCGACCCGCGGTGAGCCCGGTGCGTCCCTTCCACCTGGCCTTCGCGGTGCGCGATCTGGACGCGGCCCGGCGGTTCTACGGCGGGGTGTTGGGCTGCCCCGAGGGGCGCTCGGCCGAGAGCTGGGTCGACTTCGACCTGTACGGCCACCAGATCGTGGCCCACCTGGTCGAGGGCGCGGCCGCGTCCCGGGCATCGGCGACCAACCCCGTCGACGCCCACGACGTGCCGGTGCCCCACTTCGGCGTGGTGCTCGAGCCGGCACAATGGAGCGAGCTGGCCGACCGCTTACGGGCGGCCGGGGTGGAGTTCGTCATCGAGCCCCACACCCGGTTCCCGGGTCAGGTCGGCGAGCAGTCCACCATGTTCCTCCTCGACCCCAGCGGCAACGCCCTGGAGTTCAAGGCCTTCGCCGACGACGCCCATCTGTTCGGCACCTGAGCCCGACGGTGCGACGGCCGGCGGGGCTCGCCGTCAGCCGTTGACGGACATCGAGCTGTCCGGGTTGACCTCGCGATTACGGGAGTAGAAGCCCAGGTTCAGCTCGAAGTCGGTGTAGCGGCCCCGCACGACCACCGGGTCCCGGTCGTGGTCGTGGCCGGCCTGGCAGGCCTCGATGAGCTCGGCCATGCAGTGGCCGGCCACCCCGGCGTTCTTGAACTGGTTGCCGCTGGTCCCGATGGCCACGTAGAAGCCGTCGAGGTCGGTGCGGTCGTAGACGGGGATCCAGTCGTCGCTCACGTCGTAGAGGTCGACCACGCCCTTGCGGTCGTCCGGGACCGGCAGGCTCGGTATCCGCCGGGCCGTCCGCAGCACCTGGGCCCGATACTGGGCGTCGGAGACGCTGCGGTCGAAGTGGTCGGGGTCGACCCACTCTCGGGGATCGCACTCGGGATCTTCGCTGCCGATGAGGATGTTGTTGCCGACCTCGGGTCGGAAGTAGACGCCGGTGTCGCCGTCCTGGACGTGGAAGCCCCGGCGCTCCCAGTCGTAGCCCGCTGGGGCCGGGACGTGGTGCACCTCGTGGCGCAGGGCCCGGGTCTTGATGTTCATCGAGTCGTAGACCCCGGCCATCTGGTTGATCAGGTAGGAGTGGGGGCCGGCCACGTTCACCACCACCGGGGCCCGGATCACGGTCCCGTCGCTCAGGGTCACCCCCAGGACCCGGTCGGCCTCCCGGTCGACGGAGACCACCGCGGCGCCGAAGCGGAACTCGCCGCCGCAGGACTCGGCAGCCACCTGCAGGTTGTGGGCGGACAGCTGCGGGTCGCTGACGTAGCCGGACTCCGGCGTGAAGATCCCGCCCAGGATCTGCGAGTCGGGCTCGTCCCAGAAGGCGTCGTCCTCGGGCCGCTTGGGCGGGCCGTAGGCGCCGGGATCGAGGATCGGGGCTCGCTCGATCATCGTGGCCACGTCCCAGTCCTCGTAGGGGATGCCCAGCCGGTGCAGCAGCGGCACCACCTTCTCGTGATGGCCGCCCTCGCGCTTGACCAGCATGGTCCCGCACTGGTTGAAGCCGATGAGCCCCCGGGGATCGTCGACGCCCAGGTACCGGGGCCAGTCGAGCCAGTAGTGGAGGCCCTCGTACGACATGGCGACGCCCTCGTGGGTGGAGTACGAGAAGCGCACGATGGCGCAGCTGTTGCTGGTGGAGCCGAAGCCGGCGGCGGGGAGCTTGTCGACGCTGAGGGTCCGGTGGCCCCGCTGGGCCAGTTCGAAGGCGGCCGCGCTGCCGATGACCCCGGCGCCGATGATCACCGCGTCGTAACGCTCGGGGCCGTCGGGGCTTCCCATCGCCATCAGCATGGCAGCACCGGGGTGACCGATGCCACAGCGCGGAACCGTTCCACCATGCGGTGGAACGGCTGCGATCGTGAGGTAGCGTCTCGCGCGGTGAGCGACGTCGTCTCGAGCACCGCGCCCGCCCCGGCCGAGGTCGCCTCCTCCACCGGTGGGCCGTGGATCTCGAAGAGCTCGATCGCGGCCGCCACCTGGGCGCTGCTGTTGGGCCTGCTCCTCGTGATGGTGGGAAACGGACTCAACGGGGCGCTGATGGGCGTTCGATCCGAGGCCGAGGGGTTCGGCCTCGGGATCACCGGCGTCATCATGGCGGCGTACTTCGCGGGCTTCATGGTCGGAACCCGCTACACCGAGTACGCCCTCGAGAAGGTGGGCCACATCCGGGTGTTCGCCGGGCTGGCGTCGATCGCGTCGAGCGTCGTCCTGGTGCAGGCGCTGTCGGTCACCCCGCTCACATGGACGGCGATGCGCTTCCTGTTCGGCGGGGCCATGGCCGGGATCTACGTGGTGGTGGAGTCCTGGCTCAACGACATGGCCACCAATCGCACCCGGGGCCGGATGCTCTCGGTGTACATGCTCGTCACCATGGGCGGTCTGGGCATCGGTCAGCTCATGCTCAACATCGAGGACCAGAGCGGGTTCCGCCTGTTCATGATGGTGTCGGTCCTGGTGTCGCTCTCGCTGGTGCCGATCACCCTCTCGGCCACCTCTTCCCCGCCCCGGCTCACCCCCAAGCCGCTCGATCTGACCGAGCTCCTGCACCGGGTGCCCACCGGCCTGGTCTCCATGTTCTTGAACGGCATGGGTGTGGGCGCGCTGATGGGCATGGGGGCGGTCTACGCCGCCAGCGTCGACATGACCTCCCAGCGGATCTCCCTGTTCCTGTTCGCCCCCATGATCGGCGCCATCGTCTTCCAGTGGCCCATCGGTTGGCTGTCCGATCACTTCGCCCGGCGCGGGGTCATGATCGGCGTCGCCGCCGCCGCCATCGTCGGGGCCCTCGGCGCGCTGGCGGTGGCCGAGCGCTCGTCCATGGCCATCCTCGCCATGTTCGTGCTGGGCGGGTCGATGTACCCGATGTACTCGCTCACCATGGCGTATACGAACGACTGGCTCGCCAACGAGGAGATCCTCGGGGCCAGCGCCACCCTGGTCCGGGTGAACGGGGCCGGGGCGATCCTGGGTCCGCTGGTCACTGCGGTGCTGATGGCCACCCTCGACGTCCGCCTCTTCTTCTGGACCATCGCCGGTACCTACACCCTCATCGCGCTCTACGTGCTGGCCCGCGTCCTCTCCCGGGATCCCCTGCCGTTCGACCAGCAGCAGCGGTACGTGGCCTTCCCGGCTCGGGCCTCGGCTGCTGCCGCAGCGCTGCTCCCCCGCTTCGGCAACGGCAACTCGAAGGACCTCGAGGTCCGGGAGTAGCGCCGAAGGGGTCAGACCCCGTCGCGGGTGGGGTCAGACCCGGTGGTGGCGGGCACGTAGGGGTGGGGGTTGGCGCCGGTGCCGTAGCGGGGATCGGCGTCGGTCGGGTCGCCGTCGGGGATCCGGTCCAGGCCCAC
>JBFKRY010000103.1:0-13518 GCA_041636995.1 Acidimicrobiales bacterium
CTTGAGCGTCACCGGCCCGAGCGTGACCAGGTTGTCGCCCTCGAACCGCACCCCGCTGGCCGGACCGGTCGCGCCGTCGAGCCAGCGCCCCCCGGTGTTCTCGGGGCTCCACTCCCCCATGCGGGTCACGTCGGCCAGGGCGGAGAACACCTCCCCCGGCGGCCGGTCGATCGTGATGCTGGCTGATCCCTCGGTCCTCGTCATCGGGCCTGTCTAGCCGGTCCGCGGTTCCGCCACCTCGTCGCAGACGTGAGCTGGTTGACTGGCGCCATGCCCGTCGACGACCGCTGGCAGTTCTGGATCGACCGGGGCGGCACCTTCACCGATGTCGTGGCCCGCCGCCCCGACGGCTCGACCGTGACCCACAAGCTGCTGTCGGACAACCCCCGCCGCTACGACGACGCCGCCATCCAGGGCATCCGGGACCTGCTCGACGTGGGCGCCGGCGAGCCCCTGCCGTCCGAGCGCATCGACGCGGTGAAGATGGGGACCACGGTGGCCACCAATGCGCTCCTGGAACGCCAGGGCGAGCCCACCCTGCTGGTCGTCACCGCCGGCTTCGCCGACGCCCTGCGCATCGGCTACCAGGCCCGGCCCGAGCTGTTCGCGCTCGACATCGTCCTGCCCGACATGCTCTATGCGGAGGTCCTGGAGGTCGACGAGCGGGTGAGCGCCGGGGGCGAGGTGCTGCGACCGCTGGACCTCGATGCCGCCCGGGCCGGCATGGCTGCCGCGCAGCTGCAGGGCATCACCTCGGTGGCCATCGCCCTCGTGCACGGCTACCGCCACACCGAGCACGAGCACCGGCTCGCCGAGGCCGCGACCGAGCTCGGGTTCGAGCAGGTGTCGGTCAGCCACCGGGTCAGCCCGCTGATGAAGCTGGTGTCCCGGGGCGACACCACCGTGGTGGACGCCTACCTGTCGCCGATCCTGCGCCGCTACGTGGACAGGGTGGCCGAGCAGCTCGGCGAGGGCCCCCGGCTGGCCTTCATGCAGTCCAACGGCGGGCTCACCGACGCCCACCGGTTCATGGGCAAGGACGCGCTGCTCTCGGGGCCCGCCGGCGGGGTCGTCGGCATGGTCCGCACCGGCGCCGAGGCCGGCTACGACCAGCTCATCGGCTTCGACATGGGCGGGACCTCCACCGACGTCAGCCACTACGCCGGCGAGCTCGAGCGCACCTACGAGACCGAGGTCGCCGGGGTCCGGGTGCGGGCCCCGATGATCCACATCCACACCGTCGCCGCGGGCGGCGGGTCCGTCCTTCACTTCGACGGGGCCCGCCTGCGGGTCGGGCCCGACTCCGCCGGCGCCGACCCGGGCCCGGTGTGCTACGGCAACGACGGGCCCCTCGCCATCACCGACTGCAACGTGGTGCTGGGCCGGCTCCGTGCGGAGTTCTTCCCGAAGGTCTTCGGGCCCGGTGGCGACCAACCGCTCGATGCCGAGGCCGCCCGGCGCCGCTTCGACGACTTGGCGGGCCAGGTGGCCGAGGCCACCGGCGAGCCCATGGACGTCGCCTCCCTGGCCGAGGGCTTCCTGTCGATCGCGGTCGAGAACATGGCCAACGCCATCAAGAAGATCTCGGTGCAGCGGGGCCACGACGTCACCGACTACACCCTGGTCTGCTTCGGCGGCGCCGGTGGCCAGCATGCCTGCCTGGTGGCCGACCGCCTGGGGATCGGCCGGGTGCTGATCCATCCCCACGCCGGCGTGCTCTCGGCCCTGGGCATCGGGGTGGCCGACATCCGCCACGTTGGCGACCGCGCGGTCGAGGCCACCCTCGGCGACGGCACCCTCGGCCAGCTGGCCAGGACCTGGGAGGAGCTGGAGTCGGGCGGCCGGGCCCAGCTGGAGCTGCAAGGGGTGGAGGCGGCGCGGGTGGAGCTGGTTCGCCGCCTGGCCTTGCGGTACCAGGGCTCGGACACCGCGCTCCACGTGCCATCCGGGACCCGGGACCAGGTGCTGGCGGCCTTCGAGGACACCCACCGGGCCCGTTTCGGCTTCATCTCGCCCGACAAGTCGGTGGTGGTGGAGTCGGTGCAGGTGGAGGCCATCGGCCGGTCCGCCGACAGCGACTTCAGCGTGCTGGGCGAGCAGTCGAGGCCCGCCGAGCTGGGGACGTTCCCGACGGTCATGGCGGGAGCCGAGCGGCACACCCGCTTCGTCGATCGAGCCGGCCTGGCCGCTGGCTCTCCGGTGGACGGTCCGGCGGTCATCGTCGAGCCCAACGCCACCACCGTGGTCGAGCCGGGCTGGCGGGCGATCCTCACCGAGCAGCGCGATCTGGTGATGGAGCGGGTGGAGCCGCTGCCAGACCGGGTGGCGGTGGGCACCGATGTCGACCCCGTCCAGCTCGAGATCTTCAACAACCTGTTCATGAACATCGCCGAGCAGATGGGGCTGGTGCTCGAGAACACCGCGGCCTCGGTGAACATCAAGGAGCGCCTCGACTTCTCGTGCGCGGTCTTCGATCCCGGCGGCGACCTCATCGCCAACGCTCCCCACATGCCGGTGCACCTGGGGTCGATGAGCGAGTCCATCAAGTCGATCATCCGCCACAACCCGGACATGGCGCCCGGCGACGTCTACGTGATGAACGCCCCCTACAACGGCGGAACCCACCTGCCGGACATCACCGTCGTCAAGCCGGTGTTCGACGCCGAGCCCGGCCCGCCGATCTTCTACGTGGCGTCGCGGGGCCACCACGCCGACGTCGGCGGGACGGTCCCGGGGTCGTCGCCGGCGCACTCGGTGTCGGTGGAGGAGGAGGGGGTGCTGCTCGACAACGTCAAGCTCGCCGAGGGCGGCCGCTTCCTCGAGGACGAGATCCGGGCCCTCCTCACCGGCGGGCCGTACCCGGCGCGCAACCCCGAGCAGAACATCGCCGACCTGAAGGCCCAGGTGGCGGCCTGCGAGAAGGGGACCACGGAGCTGCGCCGGGTGATCGACCACTACGGGCTCGACGTGGTCCACGCCTACATGGGCCACGTGAAGGACAACGCCGAGGAGTCGGTCCGCCGGGTCATCGACGCCCTGTCGGACAGCTCCTTCACCTGCGAGACGGACGACCACCATCAGGTGCGCGTGTCCATCACCGTCGACCGGGACGACCGCTCGGCGGTCATCGACTTCACCGGCACCAGCGCCCAGCATCCCGGCAACTACAACGCGCCGGCCGCGGTGTGCCACGCCGCGGTTCTGTACGTCTTCCGTTGCATGGTGGACGACGACATCCCGCTCAACGCCGGCTGCATGAAGCCGTTGCGCGTGATCCTGCCGGAGCCCAGCATGATCAGCCCCGAGTACCCGGCCGCCGTCATCGCCGGCAACGTGGAGACCTCCCAGCTCATCGTGGACACCCTGTTCGGGGCCCTGGGGGTGATGGGCGCGGCGCAGGGGACGATGAACAACGTGATCTGGGGCAACGACCGCCACCAGTACTACGAGACGGTCTGCGGCGGCGCCGGCGCCACCGCCCGGCGGGACGGGTGCGACGCGGTCCACACCCACATGACCAACTCCCGGCTGACCGACCCCGAGGTCCTCGAGTGGCGCTATCCGGTGGTCCTGGAGACGTTCCACATCCGCCGGGGCTCGGGAGGGGCGGGCACCCATCGGGGCGGCGACGGGGCCGTCCGCAGGACCCGCTTCGGCGAGGCGATGGTGGTCAACGTGCTGTCGTCGCGCCGTCGGGTCCGGCCCTACGGGATGGCGGGCGGGCTGGCGGGTGCGGTGGGCCACAACCGGGTGATCCGGGCCGACGGCGTCGTCGAGGAGCTCCCGGGCAACGTGCAGGTGCACGTGGAGGCCGGCGACCGGCTGGAGGTCGAGACCCCCGGCGGCGGCGGCTACGGCCCACCCCCAGCCGTGCCCACCAGCGGCTCGAGGGCGGCCACGGCCTGATCGACGTCGGCGTCGGTGGTGTACACGTGGGTGGACAGCCGGACCCCGGTGCCGGGGAAGCCCACCCGCACCCGGGCCCGATCGAGCGCGGCCCGGGCTTCGGCCAGGTCCGCCACGGGGACGCACACCAGCGAGGCCCTGCCCCACTCGACGCCCAGCCGGTCGGCCAGCACCTCTGCTCGCCCCAGCGCGGGCGCGAGCTCGCCGGCCCGGGCCCAGCTGGCGACCAGGTCGAGGGAGACCGCGCCGCCCACCCACGACAGCCAGGGCACGGACACGTCGAAGCGAGCGGCACCCTCGCCCAGCACCAGCTCCCCGCCCGCGTACTGGCCGTAGGGGTCGGCGGCAGCCCGCCAGCCTGCGTTCCACGGGGGTAGCTGCCGATGGTGCTCCTCCCGGACGACGAGGAACGCCACCCCACGCGGGCAGAGCAGGTGCTTGTAGGCGGCGCACACCGCGTAGTCGACCCGGGCCATCAGCCCGTCGAGGCCGACGAAGGGCAGCCCGTGGGTGGCGTCCACCAGCACCCGGGCCCCCACCTCCGCCGCCCGGTCCAGCAGTGCGTCCAGTGGCGCCACCCGCCCGCTGTGCATCTGCACCAGGCTGGTGGCCACCAGGGTGGTCGCGGCATCGATGGCGTCCACCAGCCCGTCGAAGGGCACCCGGCACACCTCCGCGCCGCGGTCGCGAGCCACCAGCAGCGGGTACAGCAGCGACGTGAACTCGTCGTCGGGCACCACCACCCGGTCCTGACCGGTGAGCCCGGCGGCGACCGTGCCCACCCCGACCGACGCGGCGGGCACCATGGCCACGTCGGTGGCGGGCACCCCGACCAGGGTCGCGAACGCGGCCCGGGCCCGGTCGGCCAGCCGGTCCCAGTCCTCGATCCAGTCCGCGGTCCCTGCCTGCCACTGCGCCATGGCCTCGGTCATGGCGTCGAGCGTGGGCCGGGGGGCCAGCCCGTAGGTGGCCGTGTCCAGGTAGGCCAGGCCGGGGGCCGGGGCGAACAGCTCCCGCAGGTCGTCGCTCACCCGGGCGAGCGTACCGACCACTAGGGTCGCCGGCGTCATGCCAGCATCGGGCCCCGACATCGAGTGTCGTCGCGCCACCGCGGCCGACTGGGAGCGCATCTGGCCCGTCTTCCAGGCCGTGGTGGAGCCCGGTGACACCTACGCGTTCCCGCCCGACATCGGCGAGGAGGAGGCTCGCTCGCTCTGGCTGCTCGAGGGGGCCGAGCGGGCCGCCACCTACGTGGCCGAACAGGACGGGGAGGTGGTCGCCACCGCCTACCTGAAGCCCAACCAGATCGGGCCGGGTGACCACGTCGCCAATGCCGGCTGGATGGTGTCTCCCGCCTCGACCGGCAAGGGGGTGGGCCGGCGCCTGGCCGAGCACGTGATCGAGGAGGCCCGGCACCTCGGGTTCACCGGCATGCAGTTCAACGCCGTGGTGGCCACGAACACCGCGGCCATCCGCCTGTGGGAATCGCTGGGCTTCACCATCGTCGGCTCCGTCCCCGACGCCTTCCGGCACCCCAAAGAGGGCTTGACCCCGGTGCACATCATGTACCGTCGGCTGGTGCCCCGACCCTCCGTGCTGTTCCTGTGCGTGAAGAACGCCGGTCGGAGCCAGATGGCCGCAGGCTGGCTGCGACATCTGGCGGGTGACCGGGTGGCGGTGTTCTCGGGCGGATCCGACCCCGGGCCCGAGCTCCATCCCCAGGCGGTGGAGGCCATGGCCGAGGTCGGGATCGACATCTCGGGCGAGCAGCCGAAGCGCTGGAGCGAGGCGGAGGTCAGCGCGGCCGACGTGGTGGTCACCATGGGCTGCGGCGACGCGTGCCCGTTCTACCCGGGCACCCGGTACGAGGACTGGGAGCTGACCGACCCGGCAGAGCAGCCCATCGAAGTGGTGCGGGAGGTGCGTGACGAGATCAGACGGCGAGTGGAGGCCCTGATCACCAGCCTCGAGCCGAGCTCCGCGCCCTAGCCGTCCTCGCCGTGGGGGACCACGACCTGGTGGGCGACCTCGGCGATGCCGGGGTAGATCAGCCGGATCAGGCCCACCGCCACCCCGGTGGCCACGAGCTGCGCGCCCACGAAGGCGGGTGCCGAGGCGGGCTCGATGCCGGCGAAGGTGTCCGAGAACATGCGACCGACGGTCACCGCGGGGTTGGCGAAGCCGGTGGACGAGGTGAACGAGAAGACACCGGCGATGTAGCCGCCCACCGCGAAGGCCACCACCGAGTGCCGGCCCGCCCGGACCACGCCGAAGATCACGAGCAGCAGTCCCACGGTGGCGACGCCCTCGGCGAAGACCAGGTTGCCGGCCGACCGGTCCTTCGAGGACCAGTCGACGGCCGACAGGTCGAACATCACGTTGGCCACGATGGTGCCCAGGATGGCTCCGGCCACCTGGGCGACCACGTACCAGAACGCGGTGGGGGTGTCGATGCCGCCGAAGGCCCGGTCGGCCAGGGTCACCGCCGGGTTGAAGTGCGCGCCCGAGGCCGACCCCAGGGCCAGGATCAGCGCGGTCAGGACCCCGGCGGTGGCGAAGGCGTTCTGCAGGAGCTGCAGACCCACGTCGTCGGTGAGGCCCTCGGCCGTGATCCCCGAGCCCACGATGGCCGCCAGCAGGAAGGCGGTGCCGACCAGCTCGGCCGCCAGGGCGCGGGTATCGGGGCGGCTGGTCATCCGGCGAGCGTAGTGTCGGGCTGGTGGACGAGCCCGAGATCGACCTGGACGACGCCTATTCGGTCGAGACGCCCGACGACAGCCGCGACCTGTACGGGCGGTGGGCGGCCACCTACGAGCGCAGCTTCATCGAACCCAAGGGCTACGTGTACCACCAGCAGGTGGCCCAGGTCTTCGTCGACCGGGGTGGGCGGGGTCCGGTGCTCGACGTCGGGTGTGGCACCGGGATCGTGGGCGAGGCGTTGCGAGCCCTGACCCTGAGCCCGGTCGACGGCGTCGACATCTCGGCCGAGATGCTCGCCGAAGCCGCGGCCAAGGACACCTACCGTCGGCTGATCGAGGCCGACCTCACCCAGCCCGTCCCCCTCGCCGACGCCGAGTACTGCGGGGTGGTGAGCGCCGGGACCTTCACCCACGGTCACCTCGGTCCCGAGGCCATCGACGAGCTGATCCGGGTGGCGGCCGGCGGCGCGGTGTTCGCGCTGGGCGTGAACGCCGAGCACTACGCCACCAGGGGCTTCGCCGCCCGGCTCGACGCCCACCACGCCGCCGGGCTCATCACCGAACCCGAGCTGGTCGAGGTGCCCATCTACGAAGGCGACCACGAGCATGCCGACGACCGAGCCCTGGTGGCCGTCTTCGTACGCGGTCAGAACAACCTGTCCTGGACCGCGAGCTCGTCGGACTCGTAGTCGCCCAGCTCCAGCTCGACGCCGAACAGCTGGCCCAGGTCGGCGACGAAGGTGTCGTCCGAGCCAGGCCGCCGGACCGCCACCAGCCGCCCGCAGGCCGCCAGCACCTCCAGGTCGTGCTGACCCGAGTCCAGGCGCAGCGGGTACCGGTGCAGGCCGTCCCAGACCGGGTCGTCCTGGCCGGGAAACGACCAGGCCTGGTCGGTCGGTGAGAGCCGGCCGTCGTCACCCCCGGCCACCAGGGCCCGGACCTGGCGGCCCTGCTCCGCCAGCAGCTCCGCGAGCTGGGCCTCGGGCCGGGGGCTGGCCATGCCGTCGAGCTTGCGGCCGACCGACACCGACTGCGGGATGCCCAGGGCGCTGGTGACCCGATCCTCGACGTCGCGCACCGCGTAGCCGTCGGCGGCCCCGGCGACCACCGTGGCCAGCCAGGCGCCCTGCTCGACCAGCCGCTTGGCCAGCCGGCGCTCGGTGCTGGTGCCCACCTTGGTCGAGCCGTCCCGGAACGCGGCCAGGTAGAGGACGTTCGGCTGGCGCAGGTGCTCGTCCACCGCCGGGTCGATGTCGGCCCGGTCGCGGGTGTGGGCATGGTGCAGGCTCGAGGCCAGGTTGGCTTCGGCCACAGAGCAGGACACGCAGGTGCGTCCGCCGGGCTCGGCCGCCTGCACGCAGTCGTGGTACTCGACGCCGGTTCGCCGGAACGGCACCCGGCCGATGCAGCGGCGGGGCGAGTGCGTCGAGGCCCGGTAGTTGAGCCGCAGGCCGGCGAGCGGCGCCAGGCGGGAGGCGGTGTCGTCGTCGTCCCGGAGCCGCACCCGGGCGTCGCCGTCGTCCCAGCTCACCCCCAGCAGCACCCGCCGGCTGGGTTCGACGGTCATCCGGGGTCGTCGCCGGCCACCCCGATCAGGTTGCCGTAGCGGTGCAGGGTGGTGCTGACCGACTGCTCCCGGAACAGGTGCAGCAGCTCGACCCGGCCGTTGACCAGCGGCGGGGCCTCGGCCAGGTGGACCGAGGCATCCCGGGCTGCGGCCCGGAGCCCGTCGGAAGGCGGGGTGAGCATGCGCACCCGCACCGTGTCCAGGTCGAGACGGGCCGCGAGCTCGTCGTCGGTCTCGTGGCGCAGCCCCGGGCCGGGCAGGTCGAACCGGGGTCGCTCGCCCGGCGGCAGGCTCAGGGTCGTGGGCACCCCGGCGCCCATGGCCCCGAGCAGCACCCGCAGGATCGATCGCCGGTCGGTGTCGGGGCCGGCGCGCACCACGGCCATGGGCAGGGGCCGGTAGCGGAACACGTTGGACTCCGAGCGCAGCCCGGCGAAGTCGTGCGCCACCGCGAAGTGCTCGGCCAGCCAGTAGGCGTCGGACTCGACGGCGTCGGTGAGCCAGGCCATCTCGTCGGCATCGAGGCCGGGCGCCAGCCGATCGAGCGCGGCTCGCACCGCCGGTGCGGGCTCGGCCCGCCGCTCGACGGCGCCGTCGTCGCGCCAGTTGCCGAGCTGGGCCACGTAGTTCGGCCCCCCGGCCTTGGCCCCCGGGCCGACGACGGAGCGCTTCCAGCCACCGAAGGGCTGGCGACCCACGATGGCCCCGGTGGTGACCCGGTTGACGTAGGCGTTGCCCACCTCCACCCGGTCCCGCCAGGTGGCGACCTGGTCGGGGTCGAGGGTCCAGATGCCGCCGGTCAGCCCGTAGGCCACCTGGTTCTGCCACTCGATGGCCTGGTCCAGGTTCTCGGCTCGCATCACCCCCAGCACCGGCCCGAAGCACTCGGTGTGGTGGAACCAGGACCCGGGCTGCACGCCGAGGCGCACCCCCGGCCGCCACTGGCGCCGGTCGTCGGACAACCGCCGGGGCGGCACCAGCCAGGTCTCGCCGGGCTCCAAGCTGTCGAGGGCCCGCGCCAGGTCGTCGCCCGGCGGCCCGATGAGCGGCCCGACATCGCTCGCCAGGTCGCGGCTGTCGCCCACCACCAGCGAGGTGGTGGCGTCGGTCAGCTGGCGGCGGAAGGCATCGGTGTCGTACAGCTCACCCTCGACGATGGCCAGGCTCGCGGCCGAGCACTTCTGGCCGGCATGACCGAAGGCCGAGGCCACCAGGTCGGCGACCGCGGCGTCGAGGTCGGCCCGGGCCGTGATGATCATGGCGTTCTTGCCGGAGGTCTCGGCCAGGAGGTGCAGATCGGGGCGCCACGAGCCGAACAGGCGAGCCGTCTCCCACGCGCCGGTGAGCACGACCGCGCCGACCTCGGGGTGGGTGATCAGCCGGCGGCCCACCTCGTTCTCGGGACACTGGATCACCTGCACCAGCCCCGCCGGCAGGCCCGCCTGGTCGCAGCAGGCCTGGACGTGGGCAGCAGTGAGCGGCGTCTGGGGCGCGGGCTTGAGGACGACCGCGTTGCCGGCGGCCAGCGCCGCGCACACCCCGCCGGTGGGGATGGCGAACGGGAAGTTCCACGGCGGGGTGACCACCACCACGCCGAGGGGATCGAAGGCGACACCGTCGAGGGCCTCGAGATCCACGATCGAGCGCCCGTACCAGCGGGCGAAGTCGACGGCCTCCGAGACCTCCGGGTCGCCCTGGGCCACCACCTTGCCGGCCTCGCCGGCCATGGTGGCCACCACCTCCCCCCGGCTGGCCGCGATCACCTCGGCCAGCCGCTCGAGGCGCCGGCGACGGTCGGTGGTGCTGCGGCGGCGCCAGGCAGTGGCCGCCTCCGCGGCGCGGGCCACCACCGCGTCGACGCCTTCGAGGGTGTCGACGGTGGGCGGCGCGGCTGGCGGGGTCCAGTCGTCGAGGGCGGATGCCATCCAGGCCCGGTTGTGGGCCAGTGCCGGGTCGGTGTCGGGCTCGTTGGCGAACGCCTCGGCCGGGTCGAAGACCGGCTGCTCCAGCAGCCGGTGCTGGCGTCGCCTGGGCGCCTCGGGCACGTCCCAGCGCCGAGCCACCGAGGCTTCGAAGGCGGTCCGCTGCTCCTCGAAGGCGGCCGAGCCCGGCGCCATGTCGAACAGGTGGCGCAGGAAGTTGGCCGGAGCCGCGTTCTCCTCGAGCCGCCGGAACAGGTAGGCGATGGCCGACGGGAAGTCCTGGCGGGCCACGATCGGGGTGTAGAGCAGCATGGTCCCGGTGGCGTCGTGCACCTGCCGGGACTGGAGCAGGGCCATCCCCTCGAGCATCTCGAACTCCACCTGGGCGGCCACCCCCCGCCGCTCGGCCAGCAGGTGGGCCCAGGCCACGTCGAACAGGTTGTGGCTGCCCACCCCGATCCGGTTGGCGCCGAGCCGGCCCGGGGTCAGCGCCCAGTCGACCATGCGCTTCCAGCTGGCGTCGACGTCGGCCTTGGTGGGGTAGGTGGCCAGGGTCCAGCCGTGCACTTCGGCGTCCACCAGCTCCATCGCCAGGTTGGCCCCCTTGACGATGCGGACCTTGATGGTGCCGCCCGTGGTCCGGTGGCGGTGGTCCGCCCAGTCGAGCAGCTCCCGCAGGTGGCCGTAGGAGTCCGGGAGATATGCCTGGAGCACGATGCCCGCGTCGAGGCCGGCGTGCTCGTCCTCGCTCAGCACCCGCCGGAAGGCGGCCAGGGTCAGCTCGACGTCGGTGTACTCCTCCATGTCGAGGTTGACGAAGCACCCGTGGGCGGCCGCAGCCCGGTACAGCTCACGCAGCCGGACGCAGATGCGGTCGAGGGTGGTCTCGAAGGCCCACAGGTTGATCCGGCTGGTGATGGCCGAGACCTTGACCGACAGGTAGTCCACGTCGGGGCGGCCGACGAGGTCGAGCACCACCTCGAATCGGCGGCGAGCCTCGCCCTCGCCCAGGATGGCCTCGCCCAGGCGGTTGAGGTTGGTGGCCACGCTCTGCTCCTGCCGCTCCTTCAGGTGGTGTCGTAGGGCCCGGTCCTCGGCGGCCACGATCAGGTGGTCGGTGAGGGCACGGAGGCGCTTCCGGGCGAGCGGGATGACCGCGCCCGGCAGCTTCGGGGCCAGGGCCGCGCCGGTGCGCAGGAGCAGCCGGTCCACCGCGGGCAGGAAGCCGGGGACGCCCCGCCGGGCCACCAGGTGGTTCAGCTGGGCGGCGGCCACGTCGTTGTCCGGGGCCCGCATCACCCGGTCGAGGAATGCCATGGCGAAGCGGAGCGACTCGGGGTCGTTCATGAGCGCGTGCAGCTGGGCGTCGAGGCGCCGCTGGCGGCGGCTGGTCGCCCGGTCCGCGGCCCCGATCCACTCTCCGGCCAGCGCGACGGCGGCGTCGACCAGCTCGTCGCCCGCGGTGTCGTGGACCTCGGTGGTGGTCTCGGCCACGACGCCATCAGAGCACACGAGGATCGGGCGTCAAGGCTCGGAGACGACACCCGCTACGGACGACACCCGCCACAGACGACACCCGCCACAGACGCTGTCGGCTGAGAGGTTCGGACTATGTCGGTCCCCCGGCCCACGGGGACTGTCACATGGCGCCACTACGGTGAGAGCATGATCGAACACATGTTCGACACAGGTTCTCGGGCTCCGGCGGTGGAGCGCCTGGAGGGAGCCGTCGATGCGGTGTTCGCCTGCCTGGACCTCCTGGACTGCGGGGCCCGGCTGAAGGCCACCGAGGCCATCCGGCGCCGCCTCGACGCGGGTGAGGCCCGGGCCCTGGCCGCCACCGTGGTGGGAGACCCCCATGGGAAGGGATCGGCCCGCCGGGCCTTCGTCCTGACTCGGGACTGCGGGGTGTCCAAGCGGGAGCAGCGTCGCCGGGTCAACCGGGCCCGAGCCGTGGCCGACAACCCCCAGATCGCCGAACACCTCGCCTCGGGCGCCTTCAGCGGCGACCACGTGGACGCCGTGGCCAACGCAGCCCGGCGCAGCGGCGGCGCCGCCGCCCGCGATGCCGGCCTGTTGGCAGAGCTGGGGTCGGTGTCGGCCGACCAGGCCCGCATGGTCACCGACCGCTGGGTCAACCGGCGCACGACCCCCGAGAAGGTCGAGTCCGAACATGACCGCCAACGCCGGCTGCGTACGGCCCGGCGGACCACCACCGCCGAAGGGCTGGCCCAGATCACCCTCGCCGGCGACACCGCCAGCATCGAGATGGCCTGGCGCCAGATCGAAACCGCAGCAGACCGGCTCTACCGCCTCGACGGCGGCCGAGACCTCCCCGCACACCAGCACCCTCGCAGCACCCCCCAGCGCCGCTACGACGCCGCCATCGGCGCCCTCACCGGCCAGTCGCCCACCGGCAATGGGGCCAGCGCCGGCAAGAACCGGTGCCGGCCCACCATTCTGGTCACCACACAGCTCGACACCATCGCCGGCAAGGACGGCGCCCCGCCCGCGGAGCTGGTCGGCGCCGGCCCCCTGCCCCACAGCGTGCTCGAACGGCTGTGCTGCGACGCCACCATGGCCGGGATCATCTTCGACGGCGCCGGCCAGCCCCTCTGGCACGGCCGCAACCAGCGCAGCGCCACCCCGGCCCAGTTCACCGCCCTGGTGGCCCGGGACCGGGCCTGCGTGCGCTGTGGAGCACACTGGTCCCACTGCGAAGCCCACCACCTGCTGCCCTGGAACGCCCCTGCCCGAGGCGAAACCAACATCGACACCCTGGCCCTGGTCTGCCCGCCGTGTCACACCGAGCTCCACGAACGCAACCTCACCCTCATCCGCGGCCCCGACGGCCGCTACACCACCCGAGCGGCAACCCCGGACGAGATCGCACCCAACCGGCCCCAACGCGACCCACGAGCTCCAAGCGACCCCCGACCACACCGCGGCCCACCGCGCACCACCACCACCGACCGCCGACCCGAGCCATGAGAAGGCCCAGCCGTGCAGATTCCCGTCCCCGACGATCCCCGCGTTCGGCGGCACCGGCGCGGGCGCCCGCCACCGAATGCCCCCAACGGAATCGAGAGAATCCCCATCAGGTGGAGCCCCGGGCGTGTGCGCACTCGGGAACTCCCGAACTGGTCTGGGACGGCCCCGGGTGAAGTTGGCCGGGATCGAAGCGTCCGGGGTGTGCCTGGCCGTGCGGGGTCGGCCTCGGGGTTTTCGATGTGTGTGCTATCTTGAGCCCATGCGTTTGCACATAGCGCTCGATGACGACCTGGTCGCCGAGCTCGACCGCCGCGCCGGCAAGCGGCGCCGGAGCGCCTTCATCGCCGAGCTGATCCGGCGAGGCCTCGAGGACGAGCGCCGTTGGGACGACATCGAGGCGTCACTCGGCCAGATTCCCGATGAGGGTCACGAA
>JBFKRY010000104.1:0-13514 GCA_041636995.1 Acidimicrobiales bacterium
CTGACAGCCGCGGGTGGACAGTCCGTGTGGAGAGGGTTCAACAAGCGGCAAGCCCAACACAGCTGACGCGGGACGTACCACAGCCTGGACCTGAGGCCAAGCCCGTGGCAACGCTGGCACGGCCAGGGCGCTCCGCGACCTGATGGCGCCGTCGGTGATCGAGAGACACCCAGCGCTCGGACCACGCCACCGGCCGTCAACCCGCGGAATCGAGCCCATTGACGCACCTGCCAAAGCCCAACGAGACCGCACTACGGCTCCGATGCAGTGCTCGGAAATCGCGTCGCCGACACTGCATGCTCCCGCCCGATCATCGCGACGGGAGCGTCACCCAACACCGGGCGGGAGATGCGCTCGATGCGCCGTTAGGTGCGGTCGCCACCCAAAGTGCCCAAGTCCTCTACCCCGCCTCCGCTGGCGATGCCAGGTTCGGTGCGTGGGAGTCTCCGTAGCGAAGTCGTTGGTGACATTGATTGTCATGATCACGCTCCCGGCTTGTTCTCGCGGCGCCGAGACCACGACCGCTCCCCAGCCGCCGCTGCCTTTCGCGGCGGAGCTGGACACCGCCGTGCATGGAGTCATCGAAGGCGCCATCGCCGACGGCGTGGTCGAGGCGGACAACCCACTTGGATTCACGCTCACCGTGATGGTGCCGGGCTACCAGCCCTGGGTGGGTGTGGTCGGCGAGTCCGAGCCCGGGGTGCCCGTCACCCTCGACATGGCCTTCAACGTCGGGAGCACCACCAAGAGCTTCACCGCAGCCCTGGTATTGCAGCTTGTCGAGGAAGGCAAGCTGTCGCTCGACGACCGGATAGGTGAGTGGCTTCCCGACTACTCCCACGTCGACAGCGCGGCCACGGTGCGCCAGCTGCTGAGTCACACCAGCGGCACCTTCCAGCCCAACCACCACCCCGACTACTGGACGACCGTCTTCACTGATTCGGAACGGGTGTGGAGCCGCGAGGAGATCTACTCGACGTTCCTGATGGAGCCGTACGCGCCCAAGGGCACCGAGTGGAACTACTCCAACGCCAACTACATGATGCTGGGTCAGATCGTGGAAGAGGTGACCGGGTCGACCGTCTCGGCCGAGCTGCGAGACCGGTTCTTCGAGCCCCTTGGCCTCACAAGGACGTTCTACACGCCCGAGGAGACTGCGACCGGATCCGTCGCCGAGGGTTGGTTCGACATCGAACCGTACATCTCAGGAGCAGAGGCCGAGCCCGCCCTGGAGCCCTTCTCCGACTACCGATGGACGGACACCATGGCAGAGGCCGGTGGCATCTTCGCATCGTCTCGGGATCTGGCGACCTGGGCGCAGGCGCTGTGGGGGGACCGCACCGTGCTGAGTGCCGAGACCACGGAACAGATGCTGGACTTCGTTGCACCGGAACCCGATGACGAGCGCGGCTTCCTCATCGCGGGATATGGCCTGGGGGCGGCGAGGTTCAACCCGGACCTCTTCGACAGGACGCTGTTGGTGATAGGCCACAGCGGCGGCGCCTTGTTCTACGGCGCGGTGGCCGCCCACCTGCCCGACTACGGCGTCTCCATCGGCGCCGCCCTCAACTCAGATCACGACGTCTTCGGCTTGCTGCTTACCGAAGTGGCCGAGGTCATCACAGACAACGTCGAACCGGTGTCCTGAGGCGAAGGGCCTCACCGATCCTGAAAGGCTTCCCCGACCCGCGCGGCCCCACTACTTCGGCACCGTGCGAGCGGGAGTGCGCCGGAGCGCGACGACGCCAGATCACTCCTTGCAGATCTTCGACACGGTTTGAGGGGCGATGCTGGCAACGGCGGCGATGTCTCGTAGTGAGGCGCCGTTTGCATGCGCGAGTCGGATGGCGGTGGCCCACTGCGCGTTCAGGTCGTCCTTTTGTCTGCTGAGACGCTCCACGACGGCGAGTGCGGCATCGGTTGCGCTGGCCGCCACCTCGAGTTCGTCGAGGTCCCAGCGGGACTTCAGCGTGCTCATCTTGCCTCCTCGATGGCTCGAAGGATCTTGGCGATCACCTCTCGCAGGATCACCGCGGCCACGAGCTCATCGCTGCGGCGTTCGAGGATCTCGACCACGGCGCCGAGAGCTTCGAGGGTGTGGGCGAGCTCGACCTCGTCCAGCTCGATGGTGATCTCCACACCGGTAGTCTATCAGTTGGACGATCCGTCCATGAGCTAGACAGCGGGTGGCGGACCGAGCCGTCCGGAGGAGAGCTTCGGACGCCGTCTGAGGCTGGAGAACGGGTGCACGGGATCGAAACCGTCACACCCCTTCTCTACTGTTGATTGTATGGAGATCGAGGTTCTGCGGGGCGCCATCGACGCCTTCCACCAACTGGACATCGACGCGCTCGATGGCGCCGAGGTGCTGGCGCTGGTCGATGGGCTCGAGCGGGAGGCCCGACGGTTGCGATCGCTGCAGCTCGAGGTGATGGCCGAGGTCGACCGTCTGGGCCTGCACCGCGCCGACGGGCACGCCTCGGCCAAGGTCCTGGTCCGCCATCGCGGTCGGCTGCCTGCCGGTGAGGCCCTGGGCCGGGAGAAGGCCATGCGGGCCCTGCGAGAGCTCCCCGAGATCGCCGCCGCGTTCTCTGCCGGCGAGGTGGGCTCGGCGCAGGTGGACCTGATCGGACGGGTGCACGCCAACCCCCGGGTCCGGCATCTTCTGCCGCTCGAGCAGGGCCGGTTCCTGAGGTGGGCCCGGCGCCTGTCGTATCGGGACTTCGACCTGAAGGTCCGCCAGTGGGAACGCCTCGCCGACATCGACGGGCCCGCTCCGGCCAACGAGCGCCGCCACCACAACCGCGACATCAAGCTCGTCCAGGACCCCATCGAGCTGGGCTGGACCTGGAGCGGCTGGCACGCCTGCGCCCAGGGCGCGGCCATGCGCGACATCTTGGACCACTACATCGCCGCCGAGCTCCTCGCCGACTGGGAGAAGGCCCGCGCCGACCACGGCGACCAAGCCTGTGAAGCCCACCTGCCCCGCACCGCAGCACAGCGCCGGGCCGATGCGCTCTGGCAGCTGTTCCAGGACGCCGCCAAGTCCGAAGGCTCCGCGGTGCCGGTGGGGTGGGTGCACAACATCGTCTGGACTGCGGACGCCTACGAACAGATGCTGCGGCGCCTCGACGGCGAGGCCCCCGAACCGCTCGATGTGGACACCTACAAGTGCCAGAGCATCGACGGCACCCCACTCGAGCCTCTCGAAGCCGCCGCCGGCAGCCTCGTGGGCAAGGTGCGCCGGGTGATCGTCGACGCCCGAAGCGAGGTCATCGACCTGGGCCGGGCCCGGCTCTTCACCGGAGCCGCCCGCCTGGCCGTCCAGCTCGGGGCCAGCCGATGCATCTGGCCCGGCTGTGAAGTCCCCACCAGCCGCTGCGAGATCGACCACCTCACCCCCCACGCCCCGGGCGGGCTCACCAACCCCGCCAACGGCGCCCCCCTCTGCGGGCGCCACAACCGCTGGAAACAGAAGGGCTTCACCATCGGCCGAGACCCCACCGGCACCTGCCGAACCCTCAGACCCGACGGCACCCGCATCGAATGAGCCGAACCGATCCCCGCCGCCTCGGCTGGACCATCCAGCCCTCAAACGTCGCGAGATCACGCGTGCGCGCCACTCGATCGTTTGGGGCAGTTCGCCTCTAGGCACGTCTCGGCTGGGCGTGGATCGTGTTTCTACGGGCGCAGAGGAGGTGTGCCGTGCCTCGAAGCGCGGTCTTGGCGCTTGCGGCATTGACGCTGGCGGCTTGTGGAGGCGGCCCGGAAGAGGTCGCGGAGCCGACCCCGGCTGCGGTCGAGGAGGAAGAGGTCGCGGAGCCCACCCCGGCTGCGACGGCGGTCGAGGAGGGGGAGGCCGAGGGGGAGGGGGAGGGGGAGGGCGAGGCCGAGGTCGACGAGGCGATGCCGGAGGAGGAGGTACCCCGGTACGAGCCGGCCGAGTGTGAGCTGGGTGGTCCGGGGATCCCCGAGGCCGACGAATGCGGTTGGCTCGTGGTTCCCGAGAACCGCAGCGACCCCGACGACACCGACACCATCCGGCTGCACGTGGCGGTGTTCCGGTCGGCCGTCGACGCCAAGGCACCCGATGCGATGCTGTATCTGCACGGGGGTCCTGGCGGCCCGGCCATCGCCGACATGGTGCCCCGGGTCGAGACATTTCTCGAGGCCCTTGCCGGGGACCGCGACGTGGTGGTGTTCGACCAGCGGGGGACCGGGTTCTCCCGACCCGAGCTGTCCTGCCCCGAGGTCGTCGACGCCCAGCTCGAGGTCGTCGCTGCGGCCACCGGGCCCGAGGACGCCGAGGCCACGATGACGGCAGCGTATGCGGCGTGCCGGAATCGGTTGATCGCCGCCGGTGTGGACCTGACGGCGTACAACGACGCAGAGAGCGCCGCCGACGTGGCCGCGCTGCGCGAAGCGCTCGGCTACCAGGAATGGAACCTCCTCGGCGGCTCCTATGGCACCCGGCTGGCGCTGTCGGTGTTGCGCTACCACCCCGAAGGTGTCCGTGCGGTGGTGCTCGAGGGGGTCGAGCCGCCCCAGATGGACCTGTTGGTCGAGCTGGTGTCGGCTCGGGGCGAGGTGTTCGAGCGGCTCTTCGCCGAGTGCGCGGCCGACGACGTGTGCGCCAGCGCCTTCCCCGACCTGGAGCAGATGTGGCGCGATGCGGTGGAGCGACACGATGCGGACCCGGTCCTGGTGTCGCTGTCGCTGTCGCCGGGGGAGCCTGCCCACGACGTCCTCGTCGACGGCGACATGGTCGTGGCCGGGATCTCGGGCTTCTTGGCCGACACCCAGCTCATCCCCATCGTGCCGCAGATCATCGCCGGACTCGACCTGGGTGTCGAGGAGGCGACGCAGGCCGTGGCCTGGAACGTTCTCGGCTTCGTGCTGTACCCGCAGTTCTCCCATGGCGCGGCGTTGTCGTTCCAGTGTCACGACGACGTCGCCCTCTCGGACCCCGCGACGATGGTGAACGCCATCGACGACGCCGGAAGGCTCGGTGATGCGCTGAACGGGCGGATTGGCCGCGTCTTTCCCGACGCGAGCGACTTCTACTACAGGCTCTGCGAGCAGTGGGGCGCCGGCGCCGCCGACGCGGTCGAAGCCGAGCCGGTGGTCAGCGACGTCCCGGTCCTCGCCCTCAACGGCACCTACGACACTCTCACGCCTGTTTCCGGCGCGCGGCTCGCGGTCGAGGCCCTGCCCAACTCCGTGCTGGTCGAGTTTCCCGGTTTCGGCCATTCCGTGACCGAGGTGTCGTCGTGCGGCCTGGGCATCGCCCGAGCCTTTCTCGACGACCCCCGGACCCCGCCCCAGGTCGGGTGCGTCGATGACCTCACACTCGAGTTCGCCACCGGTTGAGGCCCGCGGCATCCCGGCCGGCGCCCGTATCGTGTCGTCTCGTGTCGACTCCCTTCGTCCCCGATGACTTCCAGGTGCCGCTCGGGTTGGAGACGGATCGGTTCCGGCTGGAGCCCCTCGGGCCCGAGCACAACGAGCGCGACCACCAGGCCTGGATGTCGAGCGTCGCCCACATCCGGGCCACGCCCGGGTTCCCCGACGGGGAGTGGCCGACCGGGATGTCGGCCGAACAGAACCTGGCCGACCTGGTGCGGCACGCCGGCGACTTCGCAGCCCGCAGGGGGTTCACCTACTCCGTGCTCGATGGCGACGAGGTGATCGGCTGCGTCTACCTCTACCCGACCGACGACGGCGAGCACGACGTCGAGGCCCAGTCCTGGGTCCGGGCGAGCCGCGCCGATCTCGACGTGGCGCTGTGGGAGACGGTGTCGTCGTGGTTGGCCGAGGCCTGGCCATTCCAGCGCCCGTTGTACGAGCCGCGCCGGTGAGCGTTGCCCCGCCGCGGTGAAAGGGTCGCCGGGGGCGGTGACGCGAGCCCGGCGAGCGGAGCGAGCTCGGCAGCAACTTCTCGTCCATCACGATCCGAGCGACAATCGGAAGGGTGCAGTGGCGCATTGCGGCCGACGTCGTCCTGGTCGTCCACCTCGCCTTCGTTGTGTTCGTGGGTGTGGGTGGTGTCCTCACCTGGCGTTGGCCTGCGGTCGCGTTCGTCCAGCTGCCCGCGGCCGTGTACGGGGTGATCATCGAGCTGGCCGGCTTCCGGTGCCCGCTCACGCCGCTCGAGAAGTGGCTGCGACGCCGGGCCGGTTCGAGAGGCTACGAGGGCGGGTTCGTGGAGCACTACATCGTCCCGGTGCTCTACCCGGGTGAGTTCACGACCACGGTGAAGGTGGTGCTGGCGGGAGCGATCGTGGCGGCGAACGTCGGCGCCTACGCCGTGCTGTGGAGCCGCTCGAGGAGGGTCACATGAGGCTCCTCGCGGACAACCGTCCGTGGAACCCGGGCCCCGAGCGCCCTCCTCGCCGCCGCGCCCGGGCGGTACGATCCACCCAGGCGAGGCCGACGAGGGGGTTCGCAAGGTGCCGGTGGCGCGCTGGACCGGGGTGTGTCTCGACTGCCGCGACGGCGACGAGCTGGCTCGCTTCTACGAGGCGCTGCTGGGATGGGCGATCACGGCGAGCGACGGTCGGGGTTGGTACCAGCTGAGCCCACCCGACGGCGGTGTGGGGATCAACATCCAGGCCGAGCCGTGGTACGAACCTCCCACGTGGCCGGAGGAGCGGGGCCAGCAGCACAAGATGATGCACTTCGAGGTCGAGGTCACCGATCTCGAGGCCGCGATCCAACGTGTTCTCGACGCTGGCGGACACATCGCGGAGCACCAGCCACCCGATCGGGATCCGTCACGGCTACGGGTCATGCTCGATCCTGCGAACCACCCCTTCTGCCTCTTCGTCTCGGGCGAGTAGTCGGTGGGGCGCCGGAGCCCGGGCGGGGCGCCGCGATCAACCCCCGGGCAGCATGGTGAGGAGCATGATGCTCGGCTCCAGCGCGCGCACCGAGTGCGGGAGGTTGGCAGCCATCCGGATCCAACACCCGGGGTCCGCGGTCACCTCCTCGGCTCCCAGGGTCAGGTCGAGGCGGCCGCGCACGACCTGCACCACCGCCGGGACCGCAGCAGTGTGCTCGGTGAGCTCCTGACCGGCGTCGAACGCGAACACGACGAGCCGGAGCCGCTCGTCCTTGTAGAGCACCCGGCTGAGGGTCCCGTTCTGGGGGATCTCGACCTCGCTGGCGATGTCGCTGAAGACGGTTGCGTCGTCGCTCATGGCGCTCACCCTACGAGAGTGGAGGCCGCGTCTCTCAGAGATCGCAGCCGCCGCCGGGGACCGGGACCACGATGGCCTGGCCGTCGGCGTCGAGGGTCACCCCGTGCCAGTCGGACGACACGAACAGCTCCAGCATGGGTTCCATCTCGATCTGGTGTCGGGGCTGGCGGCCGTGGACCTCCACGAACTCCGCGATCCCCTCCTCGACCCCCCGTGCGATGCCGGCGCAGTGCTCGACGACCTGCTCCTCGGTGAGGTCGTCCCAACCCGACGGCTTGTCCGACGTGCCGGGCAACCCGACAACCGGGGGCAGGTCGGGACAGCTCTCGATCCCGGCCTGGGCCAGGGTGGCGACCTCGGCGCGCAGCTCGTCGTCGACGATCGGTCGGTCCCCCTCGCCGGTCAGGCTCCAGCGCAACCGCCGCTCGACGAACGCCACCAGCCGCGCAATCGACGGCTGTGCCACAGCGGGGGCATCGGGGATGGAGGCGTAGGTGTCACGCCAATGCTGCATGGGGAAGAGCGCGTCGTCGATCCAGCGGTTCGAGACGGTGGCGGCAGCCTCGCAGAAGGTCTCCGGGGTGGGCACCACGTCGCCGAGGTCGACGCCGACGACGTCGTCGGGCAGCGGCGTCTCGAAGGCGAGGAGATCCTCCAGGTCGACCCGCTGACCCTGGCTCTCGCCGTTCCCGGTGCAACCGGCGAGAACGATCCCGCAGACCAGGGCGACGACCACCCGCACACGCATCGCTCCCATCATCTCCCATCGGCACCGAGCGGCGGCCGGTGAGGCCCCCGGGGCCGGGCGCCCATGGGGTACGGCCACAGCCGGTGCGGTACCGTGGCCTCGAGGCGCTCGGCGGGGCAGAAGCGCGTCGGAGGGGGTCGTGATGAAGGACACGGAGGCGGCATCGGCCACAGCCGCAGCACCGGTGGCCCCGTCCAGCGGGTCGCGCCCCCGGCACAACCGGCTGCGATCGCAGCTGGCCGACGAGGTCCAGGCGATGGCCTCGCACGCGCTCGCCACCGGCATGACCGTTCCCCCGCGGGTGCTGCGGGTGGCGCTCCAGGTGGACGGCACCGATCTCGCTGTGCTGAATTCGGCGCAGCTGAGCGAGCTGATGGCGGCGCACGAGACCCTGCGCCAGCTGGTGGCGCCGGCCACACCGCGGACGCTCGCGCTCATCGCCGCAGACGCGGCGCGGGAGCGACGCTTCGACTGGCTGCCGTCGCTGGGCCCGGTGCGCCTGGTGCGATCGCTGACCGCCACCGGTCTCCTCTTCCTGGTGGCCCTGATCGTCCTGGGACTGTCGGAGGACGTGAGCCGGGACAGCGGCGGCATCCTCGAGGACTCCGGCTGGACCCTGCTGCAGAACCTCCTCTTCATGCTGTGCGCCGCCGGGCTCGGCGCGGTGTTCGCCGCCCTCTTCAGCGTCGGCCGGTACCTGGCCGATGGCACCTACGACCCGAACTACGAGTCGAGCTATTGGATCAACATCGTGCTGGGGCTGATCGCCGGGCTGCTGCTGGCCGAGCTGATCCCCGAGACGTTCGACCTCCACAGCGTGGAGGGTTCGGAGGCGGCGGAGTTCAACTTCGCCCGCCCGGTGCTGGCGCTCGTCGGGGGGTTCTCGGCGACCGTGGTGTTCCGCATCCTGCGCAAGCTGGTCGAGGCCGTGGAATCCGTGTTCCGGGGGAACGTCCAGGAGACCGTGGCCGCCCAGACCGAGGTAGCCCGGTACCGTCTCGCCGCCCAGCAGACCGAGGACCGCATCCGACTGTCCACCCGGCTCGCTCAGCTCCAGCAGTCACTCAACGCCGGCGCCACCAACGACGAGATCGCGGCCGCGGTCGACGAGCTCCTCGAGCAGGTGCTCCCCACCGGTCTCGGCGCCACCCCGCTCGAGGCCCGGGCCCCGGACTCGTCGTCGCCCGCGGGCGGCACCGACGCCGCCGACACCGCTACGGCCACGAGCGGCGATGAAGAGAGCGAGCCGGTCCCCGACGACACCACCGCGGCAGAGTCCCCGCCGATGGCGCCCTCGGGCTGAGTCAGCTGGCGCGGGCCTTCCCGTACGCTGCGGCCAGCTTCTTGTCGTACTGGTTCGTGGCGTAGCCCGCACCGTTGTACCGGTAGGCGAAGCCGGCCCAGTCGTGGTTGGTCAGCTTGCTGATCAGATCGTTGTTGGCGATGAAGTTCATCATGTGCCACGCCTGCCAGTACTCGCCCGCGAAGGCCTGGGTCACCATCTCGGTCACCGAGGAGCAGCCCACCACCTTGTAGTTGAACCCCATGACCTGACCCAGGCCCCACGAGGCGCTCTGCAGGGCCATGGTCTCGTCGAAGGTCATGGCGTCGAGCAACCGGGGCCACTCGGCCGAGCCCCCCTTGTACAGGCTGCGGTCCCAGGTGGGCGACGCCAGGTCGGGACGGGTCTTGGACACCGGCACCGGGGTGAGCCGGTAGAACTGGTGGGCCTCGAAGAGGATCTTGGGACGAGCCGGCGGCGGCTCCTTCAGCAGGAAGCCCGATCCGGACGACTCCACCGCCATCACCGCCTTGACCAGCGGGGCCTCGATCCCGAACTCGTCCGAGAGCTGGTCCATGTCCTCGTCGGACAGCGCCATCTGGACGAACCCGTCCGGGATCGTGCAGATCGACGGCCTGCCGTCCGCGTAGGTCGTCGGCGGGTACACGTACTCGATGCCGTCGGGTACCGGTCTCATGCGGCCCCCCTTTCCGCCTCTCGGGCTCACCGTAGTGCCCGGCCACGGCGGGGGGAAGCGCCCCTCGTAGACTCGCCGGATGGTGGCTGCGACCAACCCGGTGATCGCGCAGCTGCGCCGGGGTGACCACGTGGAGTCCCAGCACCGGGGCGCCTGGGTGGTGGTCGACACCGACGGCGACGTGCTGCACCACTGCGGCGACCCAGACCAGCTGGTCTTCGCCCGCAGCTCCACCAAGAGCATCCAGGCGCTGCCGCTGATCGAGTCCGGCGCTGCCGATCGCCTGGGTGTCACCGACGCCGAGCTGGCGCTGACCGCGGCGTCGCACAACGGCGAGGAGGTCCACATCGAGACCGCCCGATCGCTGCTCTGGCGCGCCGGGCTCGGCGACGACCAGCTGCGCTGCGGTCCTCAGCGCCCCGCCGACGCCGGGCTCGACGTGCCGGCCACACGCATCGCCAACAACTGCTCGGGCAAGCACGCGGGGTTCCTGGTCGCCGCGGCCGACCTCGGCGACGACCCGGCGCGCTACCTCGATGCCGGGAGCAGGATCCAGCAGCGGGTGCTCCGGGCCATGTTCGAGATGAGCGGCGCCGACCCCGCCGACGTCACCGTCGCCGTCGACGGCTGCAGCGCGCCGACCTTCAGGCTGCCGCTGCGCAACCTGGCCACGGCCCTGGCCCGCATGGCCAACCCCGAGGGGCTCGACCCGGCCCGGGTCGCGGCGTGCCGTCGCCTCGTGGCCGCGGTGGCGGCCCACCCCGAGCTGGTGGCGGGCACGGTGGTCCCCCGGTTCGACACCGACGTGGTGAGGGTCACCGGCGGTCGGATCTTCGCCAAGGGCGGGGCGGAGGGCGTCCAGACCGTCGGCGTGGTGGGCGCCGGGCTCGGGTTCGCGGCCAAGATCGACGACGGCTCCACCCGGTCGCTGCACCGGCTCACCCTCGGCGTCCTGGCTGCCCTGGGGCACCTGCAGCCCACCGAGCTCGAGGGCCTGGCCTGCTGGCACGATCCGGTGCGGCGCAACTCCGACGGCCTCGACATCGGCCGCCACCAGCTCTGCCCGGGCGTGCTCCCCGACGGGTGAGCGCCCTCAGCCCGGGGGCGCCAGCTCCAGGAGCTGCTGGTAGGTGGGCCGGTTGGTGGACCGGAAGTCGTCGGCGATCAGCCCCGGGATGAACGTGGTTCGCTGACCCTCCCGCAGCCAGGCGCTCGGGTCGTCCCCCAGCTCGTCGGCCAGGCGGGCCGCGACATCCTCGACCGCCGCCCACAGCGAGGCCCGGCAGGCGTCGAGATCGCCGGCGCCGCAGTAGGACACGTTGAACCGGCCCTCCACCTGCTGGCCGAGCAGGGTCCGGAGATCCTTGTCGATCAGGCTGGCGCCGCCGATGCCACGGAGGGTCACCCCGTCGTCCAGCACCGAGCCGAGCACCGGCTGCAGCACCGCCTGGGGAACGGGCCCGAACAGCTCGGCGAAGATCCGGGCCGCGGCCCGGTCGTAGTCACCGTCCTCGTCGGCGTCGAGCAGCGGCGCGTCGTCGGCCACCCACTGGTCGACCAGGGCGACCGCCTGGCCGGCCAGCTCGGTCGGCGGCTCGGATCCCGCGAGCACCTCGCTGATCACCGGCCAGAGCGTGGCCAGGGTGTCCTCGGTCGCGGCCCGGTTCATCACCCCGACCACCCCCGCCAGGTCGACCCGGTCGGGCCACTGGTCGAAGTTCTCGACCTGGTGCACCGAACCGTAGAGGTTGTTGTCGCCGTGCATGAACCCCGGCGCCGACTGGTTGTTCCAGTTGAGCAGCCGACCGGTCGGGTGGCCGACCGCGTGCGGGTGCTGGGCCAGGTCGAGGAATCCCTGCCATTCGTAGTCGCCGGTGCCGAGCGTGGGCAGCCGCCGATCCAGACCCGGAGCCCGCACCGGCAACAGGCCCGAGGCGAAGTAGGCGATGGCCTCACGGTTGACGTAGCCCCAGTTGTAGGTGAACCCGAACTGGTTGGCCGTCTCGAAGAACGCCTCGGGGGTGTCGGCGTCGCCCTCGGTCATGTCCTTCAGCGCCATCAGGTTCAGGGCCTCGCGGCCGAACGTCGACCGCTGGGAGGTCAGCGCGACCGGTCGGCCCTCGGAGGTGGCCGTGCCGATCACCGGGCCGTGGACCGAGACCGGGTACCGGACGGGCACGTCGCCGATGGTGCCCGCGTCGAACTCCTCGAAGGGGATGCACTCCCCCTGGTGCTCGTAGTGGCCGCTGGTGCGGGTGGGTGCGGCGCCGTCGGGTTCGCACAGCACCTCGACGAACACGTCGCGCACGTCCTGGCTGGCCGACGTGAGGCTCCAGGCGTAGTCCCGGGTTCGTCCGATGAGCAGGTACATGGCCAGGCCGGGCACCGCCGCGCCCTGGGCCTCGATGCCCGGTCCGCTCAGGTGGATCTGCTGGACGATCTCCGGGTAGTAGTAGCCCAGCTGGGGACCCATCACCGCCAGGGTGGTCCCGTTGACCGACGCGTCGGGGGCCACCGTCAGCCAGTTCGAGGCGGTCCGGACCGGCGGCCCGTCGGCGGCGTCGTAGGCGAAGCTGGCGGGCATGACCTCGGGCACCGCGCCCTCCGCGGGCGCCCGGGCGTCGAGCGACACGATCGATCCCTCGTCGAGCACGACCGATCCCGTCACCTCCCCGCCGGTGAGCGTGCCGTACTCGAAGCGCTCCTCGATGGTGGTGGGGGCCTCCGGGTCGTCGGTCTGCATCAGGTCGTCCCAGACCAGACGCCCCGGCTCCTCGCCGAGGCGGTTCTGCAGCGCAGACAGGAGCTCCGCGTTGCCGGCCTCACCGCCGCCGCCCGCGCCGAAGATCGAGCCGATGAAGGCGGTGACCGCGATCACGTCGTTCACCGTCGCCGGCTCCCGGTCGAGGCCGTTGGCCTCCCAGTAGGCGTTCATGCCGTCGGCGTAGGCCTGCGCGTCGGCGATGATCTCCTCGCCCTCGGCGCCATAGGTGTCGACGAGGAGCTGCACCTGGTCGCTGACCAGCTGCTCGGTGGCTGCGCTGGGGGTGAACGGGGTGGCGCTGGTGACCAGGGAGAAGGCGTCGACGCCGGGGATGTCGGCGAGCGCGGCTCGGGCCGGGCCCCGGCCCAGGTCGACGAGCAGGTCTCGATCGCGGGCCGTCACCCAGCCGGCGCCGAAGGCCAGGTCCTCCCGGGTGTCGCCGGTGACGTGGGCCACCCCGAACTCGTCGTACACGATGGTGGTGCCCGCCCGGCCGGTGGGCTCCTCGGCCGTGGCCCCGACGGGCTCGAAGTTGGCGGGGAGGAAGAGGGCCTCGAGATCGGCGTCGGTCACCTCGCTCCGGAGCGGGGTCAGCGCGTCGTAGAGGGGCAGCTGGTCGAGCGACTCGTCGGTGGTGGGCAGGCCGCCGTAGTTCCCGGGAGCCAGGATGTAGTACGCCCGGTCCTCGACCGTCGGCGGTGGAGGCGTGGGCGAAGCTTCGGGCGTGGCTTCGTCGCCGGACCCGACGGTGGTGCCCTCGGGCTCATCCTCGGGCTCGGTGGCGGTCGCCGGGGTCGGGTCCTCGGCTGCTGCGACCGGTGGCA
>JBFKRY010000105.1:0-13502 GCA_041636995.1 Acidimicrobiales bacterium
CGGCCGAGCATCTCGGCGGAGTCGGAGATCGCCGACGTGGCCGAGGCGCTCTTCCCGCCGACAGCCGACCACTGGTTCCAGGTCGAGGCGATTGCTCAGCGCGCTCGGAGGGACTCGAACCCCCAACCTTCTGATCCGTAGTCAGATGCTCTATCCAATTGAGCCACGAGCGCAGCAGCCCCCGGGGGCCGGGGGCCGAGTGTAGCGGCCCCGCTGGGGCACGCATACGGGCGGGCCTGGCGCCGGAACCCCTGGATTCTCGGGCGCAGCCGCCGATGGAGCCCGAACTGCGGAGGTCACGGAGGCAGCGTGAGCGAAGTCGACATCGACGAGGCCCAGGTGGAGAGCCGAGCCGCCGCGCAGACGGCGTCGCCGGTCGATGGTGCGGGGACCGCCGAGGAGCTGGCCCGCATCATCGACAAGCGGCTGGTCACGATGATGTACCAGCCCATCACGTCCCTGCTCGACGACTCCGTGGTCGGCTACGAGGCCCTCGCCCGGGGGCCCCAGGGCTCCGAGCTCGCCACCCCCGCGGCCATGTTCGCCGCCGCCCGGGAGGCCGGCCGGATCAAGGAGCTGGATCTGCTGTGCCAGAGCCAGGCCGTCGTCCAGGCCCGGGACGTTCTCCTGAAGACGGGCCACGCTCTCTTCGTGAACGTCGAGGCCTCGATTCTCTGCGACGCCGCCTTCGGTCGCGACCCGGACGCCGCCGACAGCTTCTCGTCGTTGCTCGCGAACATCACCGCGGCCTGCCCGGTGGTGCTCGAGGTCAGCGACCGCTACGACTTCGCGTCACCAGCCGAGCTGCTCGGGGTCACCTCCTGGGCTCGGGAGCAGGGCTTCCGGGTGGCGATCGACGACATCGGCATCAATCCCAAGTCGTTGGCGATCCTGCCGCTCATCGAGCCCGACGTCATCAAGCTCGAGCTGGGCGTGGTGAACGCCAGCCCCGGCGCCGACCTCGGGCAGATGCTGAGCGTGGTGCGATCGCAGTCCGACCGCACCGGCGCCGCGGTCATCTGTTCGGGAATCGAGTCCGAGGAGGACCGGCAGGTGGCGCTGTCGTTCGGGGCCACCCACGTGCAGGGCTACGCCATCGGTCATCCCGAGGAGCTGAGCGAGGCGCCGCTGCGAATCCGCAGCCTCGAGCCCGTCGGCGCCAGCTGGGGCGAGCCCTGCTCGACCCCCTTCGAGCTGGTGGCCAACTCCTCGCAGGTCCGCACCGCCAGCGAGGGTCTGATCCTGGCACTGTCGCTCGACCTGGAGCGCCAGGCTGCCGCCCACGATCACGCAGTGATCCTGTCGTCGTTCGAGAAGACCGTCAGCGCGCCGGCCGCAGTGGCGGAGCGATACCGGGCCCTGGCCAAGTCGGTCGACTTCGGCGTCGCCCTCGGTCACGACCTGGGGGCCATCCCCGGGATCTTCTCGGGGGCGGTCTCGGCGACCGATCCGCTCAGCGGCGAGCGGGCCATCGTCGTGCTCACGCCACAGTTCTCCGCCGCCCTGCTGGCCCGGGTGGCTGGAGGCGAAGGCGGCGACCGGATGTACGCCTACGCGCTGCTCTACGACCGGGGTCAGGTCACCCGCGCCGCCCGGATGCTCACCTCGTACATCGACTTGTAGGGGCAGGCAGTCGCGACAGGAGGCCCCGTCGGGGCCTCCCGGTGGCGGAGAGAGAGGGATTTGAACCCTCGAACGAGGTTACCCCCGTTACTTCCTTAGCAGGGAAGCGCCTTCAACCTGACTCGGCCATCTCTCCAGTGGGTTGCCAGCGTATCGTCACGGCCCGCCGCTGCCCCTGTCGCCGCCACTACCGTGGACCGGTGGAGGGATGGCAGAGCGGACGATTGCACTGGTCTTGAAAACCAGCGGGCCCTCACGGGTCCCGGGGGTTCGAATCCCCCTCCCTCCGCTGCAACGTGCTGCGTGCTCGCTCCACGGTGGTGATCCGCAATCGCAGGTTCGTCGCTGCGCTCCTCTGCCTGCTCTGCGGCCGCGCAAGCGCGAAGCGCTCGACCAGCGCAGCCGGATCGAGCGACGTGGACGACCTCACCGGTCGTCGGGATGATGTCAGGGCCGGCCAGTGACTGCCCTGTCCGTCGTCTTCGCCTCGGTCGCGGGTGCGGCAGCGCTCGCGGACTGGTGGTCTCGGGCTGTCGACCACCGGCGCACGGAGCTCTGGGCCAAGCCCGTGGCGCTGGTGGGGTTGATCGGGGTCGCGGTCACCCTCGATCCGGTCGACGGCAACGTCCGCGTCTGGTTCGTGGTGGCCCTCGTGTGGTCGCTGGCGGGAGACGTGCTGCTCCTCGACGACCGGCGCTTCGTGGCCGGGCTCGCCGTCTTCCTGGCCGGACACGTCGCCTACACCGTCGGCTTCGTCGTCGCCGAGCCGTGGCGCTGGTGGTCGGCTGCCCTCGCCACCGTCCTCGTCGTCGCCCTCACGGCGACGGCAGGCCGCCGGATCGTCGCCGGCGCCCGGCGCCACAGCAAGGCGTGGACCCCGCCGATGGTCGCCTACCTGATCGCGATCTCGGCGATGGCGGTCACCGCTGCGGGTGCGGGAAACGGATGGGCCGTGCTCGGCGCCTCGCTGTTCGTGACCTCCGACGCCGTCCTCGGCTGGCGCAGGTTCGTCGAGGACCGGCCGTGGATGTCCGTGGCGGTGATGGTGACCTACCACCTGGGTCAGGCCGGCCTGGTGGCTTCGTTGCTCTGACCGGCAACGTCGCCGGTCGCAACCCGAGCGAGGCCGGCGGCGGCGATTCGCCCCGGCACGCGCCCGCAGTGAGAAGCTGCTCGGGATGAAGCTGGGGGTGGTGGCGGTCGCGATGGCGGTCACGATGGCGCTCGTGCTCGCCGTCGGGCCGGTCCCGACCAGCCACGCTCAGGAGGAGCCGCCCCGGCTGAGCGGCACCCAGGTCGCCCGGCTGTTCGATCGTCCGCTGCCGGCGCTGTCGCAGCGGACGTCGGCGCCGGCCATCACCGGTGATCGGGCGGCCGACCGCCGCATCGCTGCGGTCGCGCGGGAGCGCGGCTACCGGTTCCGCGGCGACCCGCTCGACGCCCTCGGTTGGTACCAGGGCCGGCGCCTGCACCAGCGGGCGATCGACGACCTGATCGACCTGCAGGCTGCGATGCGCGCCGACATCGGCGTCCAGCTGCAGCTCACCGCGGCCCACCGGAGCGTGAGCTACCAGCGGGCGATCTTCAGGGCCCGCCTGGCCGCGAGCTCGATCCTGCTCCGAGGCCGGATGGTGTCGAACCGCGAGGTCGCGGCAGGCCGAGCCGACGACGTGCTCCACCGGGCCATGCGAAGGGCGGCGCCGCCGGGCTTCTCGAAGCACCACACCGGCTACGCCATCGATGTGGCCTCGGGCGGGTTCGCCGGTTTCGGGTTCCGCCGATCGGCTGCCTGGCGATGGCTCGCTCGGGATCGTTTCGCGAACGCCATGCGCTTCGGCTGGATCCCGAGCTACCCCGATCGGGCCACCGGTCAGGGCCCGGATCCCGAGCCCTGGGAGTGGGTCTGGATCGGCCGCGACGCCGCCGCCTGCGCCCGCGAGGCGACCTGTGCCCGGGGTGGCCTCGACTCGGTGTCCGTGTCGGCCGACCGGGTTCGCGGCTGGGCCATGAGCCCCGACGGCACCCGGGTGCGGCGGCTGCGACTGGTCACTGCCGACGGGTCCCAGCGCCTGCGCCCCGACCGGCTCGAGCGGTTCGATGTCGAGCTGGTCCACCACCCGGCCCCACGTCGCGCCGGTTTCGTGGCGCCCGCCGACCTCCGTCGCAAGCTGCGCTGGGCCTGCCTCGAGGCCCGAGCCGAGCGGCGTGGTCCCTGGTCCAGGGTGTCGTGCGTGGAGCTCGGGTGAGCTGCGGGTTCGGCCAGCCGTTGGGTCGGCAGCCCAGCAGGAACTTCGACTGCTGCTGCACCCCCGACACCGGCGCCGCCATCAGACCGAGCGCGATCACCCAGGCGGTCGCCCACCCTCGCCGCCGGGGTGCCCTCGTCGTCGGGTCTCGGACTGCGGCCGTCCTCCGACCAGCCACCGAGCCCCGCGCCGGAGGCGCCCGAGCCCGGAACGGAGCGCAGCGAACACCGGTCGACCCCGGCGGCGAGCCGGCCTGACGCCGACCTCGACGGCCATGGCGGCCCCGAGGACGACGAGGATGATCCCGAGCGCGAGGACCGACGCCCGGGTCCGGAAGGCCAACCCCGCCACCAGCAGGAGTGCGCCGGCGGCGGTGACGAGGAACGCCAGCGCGAAGAGGGTCTCGCTCACGCGCTCGCGCGGATTCACCTCCCGCAGGTTATGGGACACGCTCGAATCCCACCGGCACCGCAGCGCTCAGCGCACCGAGCGGGCTGCGGCGCACAGGCGCCGGAGCTTGGTGACGGCCAGGTCCCGCCCCAGGAACCCCAGCCCACAATCGGGCGCAGCGATGAGCCGATCGGCGGGCAGGTGGGCCCGGGCCACCTTGAGCCGGCCCACGATCTTCTCGACGGGCTCCACCCAGCTCCGGCCCACGTCGACGACGCCCAGGATGACGGTGGTCTGCTCGAACCGGGGCAGGAGCGTCCCGAGGTCGTTGTGCCGGTGCGCATCCTCGATGGACACCGCGTCGACGAGCGATCGGTCGAGGGCGCGAGCCAGATCGAGGTAGGACTGCCGGGGTGCCTTGGAGGGATCGGGCAGATCGAGCCCGGCCGGGTAGCCGAGGCAGACGTGGGTGGTGCGGGTCACGTCGTCGGGTACGCCGGCGAAGCATGCCTCCAGCTGCGCGATCCCGTGGTCGAGGGCCTGTCGGGGCTGCCGGGCCAGCATCGGCTCGTCGACCTGGATGTGACGGCAACCGGCGTCGGCCAGGGCTCGCACCTGGACGTTGACGGCGTCGGCGAGGGCCGAGCGCAGCTCGACGTCGTCGCGGTAGTGGTAGTCCACCACGCTGGCGGCCAGCGTCGCCGGCCCCGGCAGCGTGATCTTGACCGGCTGGTCGGTCGCGGCCTGGGCGACCTGGTAGTCACGGGGCAGCGGGGTGCTGGCGACACTGATCGGTGAGACCACGGTGGGCAGCAGCGCCGGCGTTGTCCCGGCCATCAGCCCCTGGGCGAGGGCTGCGAAGCTGATCCCGTCGAGATGGCGGCACAGGTAGTGGACGAAGTTCTCGCGACGGATCTCCCCGTCGGTCGGGATGTCGATCCCGGCCTCGACCTGCTCCCCGACCACCTCGTGGGTGGCTCGCTCGAACAGCGCGTCGGCCTTGTCGCCGGCCAGCTCCAGCTCGCGCAGGTAGCCGCCGGTGGGGTCGACACCGGGGTCACCGAACCCGTCGCTGATCGGCACGTACGGGGGCTTCGGGAAGGCCCCGATGGTCGTGGTCAGCACCATGGGGGACGGACTCCGATACCCGCCATGGTGGCGTCAGCGCTGCTTGCGGCGCAGCTCGTCCACCCAGGCGCCGGCGTCGGACCAGGCGGCGTCGGCTTCGGCCCGGACGTGATCGCCGTGATCGCCCGCTGCCGGGTACGACCCCAGGAACTTGACCGCAGCCTGCTTGGCCTTGAGGTTCCTGAGGCAGTCGGCCACCAGCTCGTCGGCGATGTGGCCCTCGAGGTCGAGGAGGAAGCAGTAGTCGCCCAGGCCCTGGCGGGTGGGCCGGGACTCCAGCTTGGTGAGGTTGATGTTGCGGGCCGCGAACTCCTGCAGGATCGCCAGCAGCGAGCCTGGCCGGTCGGCCCGCTGGAACACCACGATGCTGGTCTTGTCGTGGCCGGTGGGCGGGGGCACGCCGTCACGGGCGAGCACCACGAAGCGGGTCTGGTTGCCCCGATGATCCTCGATGCCTTCGGCTGCGATCTGCAGCCCGTAGCGCTCGGCCGCCAGCGAAGTGCCCACGGCCCCCTGCGCTGGGTCCGGGCTCTCGGCGAGGAGCCGAGCGGCGTCGGCGGTTGAGTTGGCCGCGATGGTCTCCGCGTGGGGGAGCTCCTCGCGGATGAACGTGCGCACCTGGGCCAGCGCATGGGGATACGAGATGACCTGCTTGACGCCTGCGAGCGAGGCCCCCGGCTTGACCAGCAGGTTCATGACCACGGGGATGACCACCTCCCGCTGGATCAGCAGGTCGGCCTCGAAGGCCAGCGCGTCCTGGATGACGTTGACGGTCCCCTCGATCGAGTTCTCGATGGCGCAGAACCCCAGATCGACCTCGCCCCACTGGGTCCGGTGGAGCACGTCCGCATGGCTGCGGCACAGCACGTGCTCCGCGGCGGCCAGGTCCGGCTGGGTGAGGAGGGCCTGCTCGGTGAACGTCCCCTCGGGGCCGAGATAGGCGACGGAGAGCTCATGGGAGGCGGCAGCGGTCACGACACGCAAGGATAGAGGGGTATGACCGAGGCTCGATCAGCGATTCGGATGTCCGGTCGTGCCTGAGGGAGGCACCGTCGGCTGGTTCCACTGCTTCTCGGGCATCGCCGGCGACATGGCGCTCGGGGCCCTGCTCGACGCCGGAGCCGATCTGGACGAGGTCCGGTCGCTGTGCGATCGGCTCCCGGTGGAGGGGTGGGAGCTCGACGTCGAGCCGGTCCTGCGGGGCGGGCTGGCCGCCACCAAGGTCCACGTCCGGGTCGAGGTCAGCTCCGTGGTGCGCACCGCGGCCCACATCTTCGCGCTCATCGACGAGGCCCGGCTCCCGGATCGGGTGCGGGCCCGGGCCCACGGTGCCTTCGACGCCCTGGCGCGGGCCGAGGGCCGCCTGCACCGACGGCCGCCCGACAAGGTGCACTTCCACGAGGTGGGCGGGCTGGACGCGGTCATCGACATCGTCGGCACCTGCGCCGCTCTCGAGGTGCTCGGGGTCGACGAGGTGCACGCCAGCGCGGTGGCCCACGGCAGGGGGGTGGTGCGCACCACCCACGGCGAGCTGCCCATCCCCGCACCCGCCACCGTCGAGCTCCTGCGGCAGGCGCCCTCGTACGGGCTCGATCTCCCGATCGAGCTGACCACCCCCACCGGCGCTGCGCTGCTGGCCGCCACGGTCACCCGGTGGGGACCCATGCCGTCGATGATCGTCGGGGCGTCCGGCTTCGGCGCGGGCGACCGCGACATCGACGGTCGGCCCAACGTGACCCAGGTCGTGCTGGGGACCCTCACCGCCGAGCTTCCCGCCGGGCACCCGGTCACGCTCCTCGAGACCAACGTCGACGACGCCACCGGCGAGACCCTGGCGCACGCGGTCGCGGCACTCCTCGACGCCGGGGCCGTCGACGCCTGGATCACGCCGATCGTGATGAAGAAGGGCCGACCCGCGCACACCGTCAGCGCGCTGGTCGACACGGCCCTCGCCGACCAGGTGGCGGCCACCATGGTGTCCGAGACCGGGACCCTCGGCGTCCGGGGCCACCGGCTCGAGCGCTGGCCGTCGTCTCGCCGCGCCGAAGAGGTCGATGTGGCCGGCCGGCGGGTCAGGGTGAAGGTCAGCGCCGGCCGGGTGAAGGTCGAGCACGACGACGCGGCCCGCGCCGCCCGCCACATCGGCATCCCGGTGCGCGAGGTGGTGTCGCTGGCGGAGGAGGCGTGGCGCCGACGCCAGGCCCCGCAGCTGTCCGGCGTGGCCGACCTGGACGAAGGTCCCGGCTCCGGCGGGCCCCACTCCGCGGGGCCCGACCCCGGTGACCCCGACCCGGGCCATGACGGCCCGGACATCGCCTGACGGTAGCGTGAGACCCATGCCCGACGATCGTTTGTACTTCCGCCAGCTGCTCGCGGGACGAGACGTCGCCGCCGGTGACATGCTGGCCCGGCAGATGGTCAACTTCATCTACCTCATCGGCGACCGGGAGACCGGTGAGGCCGTGGTCGTCGACCCGGCCTACGACCCCCAGGGCATCCTCGACGTGCTGGCGGCCGACGGCATGCGTCTCACCGGGGTCCTGGCCACGCACTACCACCCCGACCACGTGGGCGGCGACATGATGGGCTTCTCCATCACCGGCCTCGCCGACCTGCTCGAGCTCTCCCAGGTGCCGGTGCACGTGCAGGACGCCGAGGGCGAGCTGGTCACCAAGGTCACCGGGGTCACCGATGATCACCTGGTCCGGCATCGCAGCGGCGACATCGTCACCGTGGGCGGCGTGGACATCGAGCTCATCCACACCCCGGGCCACACCCCCGGGAGCCAGTGCTTCTTCGTGGACGGCAGGCTGGTGGCCGGCGACACCTTGTTCCTCGAGGGGTGCGGGCGCACCGATCTCCCCGGCGGTGATCCCCGCGAGATGTACGAGTCCCTCACCACCCGGCTGGCCCGCATCCCCGACGAGGCCATCCTGTTCCCGGGCCACCTGTACGCCCCCCAGCCGTCCGCATCGATGGGCGAGACCCGCGCCCGCAACTACGTGTTCGCGCCCCGCACAGCCGAGCAGTGGCTGGCGATGTTCGGCGGCTGACCCGTGCCCCTCCGTTCGCCGACCGGATCGGGCCCTTCGCCGTGGGTCGTCGGTGTGTTTGCCCTCAAGGGGCCCCAGGCCCGTGCCGATCGGATCCGAGACGGCCGATGACGGGTCGAGGAGGGCACGGTGAGTGAAGAGGACATCGGGACGGGCGGCGTCGATCTGGCCGCGTCGCTCGGTCGGGTGCGGAGCGATCTGGCCGGCCTCGACCAGGCCATCGCCGAGCTGCGGGGCGAGGCCGACCGGCTGACCCGCCAGGCTGCATCGCGCACCGTGCTGAAGAGCGTGGAGCCTCCGGCCGATCCCCCCGAGCCCGAGGAGGCCATCGCTGCGTTCGGCCGTCACGCCGCCAACGTGGTCGACGAGTTCGACCCCCGACCCTTCGATCCCGACGAGGACCCCCACGAGGACCGGTCCGCCGATCAGGAGCCGGTCGGTGCCCCGGGTGGTGCCTTCGACGGCCTGGCCGCACCGGCGCCCGAGGAGCCCGGGCCGGCCCCCGAGGCAGACGCTGCCCGGCTGCCACCCGTCGACCTCGACCTGGCCCCGGCCTGGCGGGTCGAGCGGCCCGAGCCCGAGGCGGTGATCGGGGCGGGCGACGACGGCGACACGACGGTGCTCGAGTCTGCGCCCAGCGGGCCAGAGTCCGGCGGGCCGCCCACGCTGGACCCACCGGCCGAGCCCGCCTTCGGTCTGCTGCCCTCCCTCGACGACGGTGCCGACGCCGGTTCCGACGACGGTGCCGGCGGCGGCGAGGACGACGGGGACGGGAGCGGGCAGCCCGAGGCCGCGTCCGACGTCGAGGCCGCGTCGGTCGAGGCCGCGTCCGAGCTCGAGGCCGCGTCCGCGTCCGACGCCGGGTCGATGGTGGTGGCGTCCGAGGCCGACGCTGCCTCCGTGGAGGCCGCGTCCGACGGCCTCGATGCCATCGCCGCCTCGGAGTCCACCGATGTGCCTCCCGACTGGGATCGCCACGACGACGACGATGACGCCGCCTTCGACAAGTTCTTCCACGCCGACGTGGAGCCCGAGCCGGCCCAACGCTGGCTGTTGAACGACTGAGAGCTCGGGGCCGGCTCGGCGGAGCCAGGCCCAACGCTGGCTGTTGAACGACTGAGAGCTCGGGGCCGGCTCGGCGGAGCCAGGCCCAACGCTGGCTGTTCCGGCTCGGCGGAGCCAGGCCCAGCGCTGGCTGTCGAACGACTGGCGAGGGCTCTCGCCAGCGCCGTCGTCGGCGCGTCGGCTACATCTGTGCGCCAGCGGTTTGAGCTAGCCTCTGCACAACATTTTCGAGAGAGCGGAGACCCGATGGGTTTCATGGACAAGGTCAAGTCCTTCTTCAGCTCGGCGAAGGACAAGGCCGAGGACGCCGTCGACAAGGCGCAGGACGTGGCTGGCGACGTGGCGCACAAGGCCAAGGACGTCGTCGAGGACGTGAAGGAGAAGGTCGCTGGCGAAGCCTCCGATGCCGCCGAGAGCGCCGAGGAAGCAGCTGCCGACGTGGAAGCAGCTGGCGAGCAGGCAGTGGGCGACGTGGAAGCAGCCGGCGAGGACACGACCGAAGGCAGCTGACCCGCCCACCGGCGGACCGACAGCACACGAACGTGGGGCCTACGGGCCCTTC
This sequence comes from Acidimicrobiales bacterium, assembly GCA_041636995.1. Taxonomy (GTDB): domain Bacteria; phylum Actinomycetota; class Acidimicrobiia; order Acidimicrobiales; family UBA8592; genus JBFINV01. The sequence goes on from JBFKRY010000105.1 coordinate 10,068, forward strand.
GTTCGCGCCGGGAGGCCGGGTGAGCACGCTCACCTGACTCGGCCGCGCGGTCGCGGGTCGGCGACACTGGCCGGAATGATCCAGCTGGCTCCCCCGATGGCTGCCTTCGTCGCCGAGCGCCACCTGGCATCCCTCACCCTGGTGCGGCCCGGCGGGCGACCGCACGTGACCCCGGTGGGTTTCACCTGGGATCCCGAGACCGGGCTGGCGCGGGTGATCACCTGGAGCGGCAGCGTGAAGGCCCGCCTGCTCGAGGCCAACGGGTCTCTGCCAGCGGCGCTGTGCCAGGTGGACGGCGGCCGCTGGTGCACCCTGGACGGCTCGGCGGTGGTGACCGCCGACCCGGAACGCTGCCGCGAAGGGGTACGGCGCTACGCAGCCAGGTACTCCCAGCCCCAGGACCGGGGCGAGGACCGCCGGGTCATCGAGATCGCGGTCGAGCGCGTGCTCGGTCGGGCCTGAGCCCGCCACCCTGCGTGGGTGATTTGGCCCGGGCCGGTCGACCTAGCGTAGAGTTGCCGGTGGCTGAGGTGGAGTAGGGCCCAACCGACGTCCGTCAGGAGACCCGACCCCATGCGCACCTCGCTTCCCCCCTCACACCCCCGGCTCGGCCATGCACATTGACGAGGTCGACGGCCTCGTCGTCCGTGCCGTGTCGACTGCGGCCGAACGAGATCGGATCCGCGCCGTACAAGCCGAGATCTACACAGAGCGAGGCTTCGTCAGCAGTCCCGACGACCCCGCTCTCGACGACCGCTGGGTGGACCAGTCGATCTACCTCGGTGCGTTCCATCGCAGCGAGATCGTCGGCGCGGCCCGGCTGATCCCCTACAGCGACGATCTGCACCTCTTCGACATCTTCGACATCGACCCCGACTGGCGGCGCCGCCTCGACCAGCTGCCTCTGGCCGACATGGCGTTCGAGCTGTCTGCCCTGGCGGTTCGAAGGCACGCACCCGGTGGTCGGCACAGCATCATCGGCGCCATCGGGCGGGCCGCGCTCCATCACGCCATTCGTACCCAGCGGTACCTGGTGTTCGCGGGGGTGACCCCGGTGCTGGCCCGGATCCTGCGCGGCGCCCTCAACCTGCCCACCGAGACCATCGGCCCCAAGCGGCCGTACCTCGGCGCGGTCCGGATGCCGGTGCTGATCGACTTCCTGGCGTTCCTGCAGCGAGGGCGGCTCACCCGGAGTCCCGAGTGGGTGTACGGGCTGCGTGGGCTCGAGATCGACCTGCGCGAGCACGCGCTGCGCGACGCCGACGAGCTGGCGGCCACCCTCCAGCCCGCCGGACTGCCAAGGGCCATCTGACCCGGTCCTGGCGCCCCCGCCGGTCCAGCTGACCCCGGCCCGGGACCTGCGAGGAGACTGCCCGCCGGGCCGGGGGAGCACCGCCATCGGCACCTCATTGTCGAGCCCCTGATGCCGATTGGTCTGGATGAGGTTGCCGAGGTGGACCTGGGTCCTCTTCGTGGGACTCGCCATCAGCGCGCTCGGCGTGCTGTTCGGGGCCATGGGCATCGCTCGGATCGTCGTCGTCCTCGGCTTCGTCTACATCACCGCCCGCCGGCTGTCGGCCGATCGGGCGCTGACCCGGGGACCCTGGCGGTTCGCCATCATCGGCGGCACCCTGGCACTGCTGCACGCGCTGGCCCGCTCGGTGCACGGCGCCATCGTCGACGAGGTCTACCCGTTCCCCAGCCCGGTCGAGCCGCTCGCCTACCTGGCGTACTTCTTCATGATCGGCGGCGGGCTGCGCATGGTGCGGGCGCGCACCACCGAGCGGCGCCGCGACGACACCACCGACGCCGCGATCCTGGCCGTGAGCATCGGCATGGTCCTGGTCAACCTGCTGTTCACCACGTACCTGCGCGATCCCACGGTGCCGGTGCTCGACCGGACGCTGGTGGTCGCCTACCTGGGGTGCGTGATGATCCACAGCGGCGTCGTGGCCCGCATCGCGTTCGGTCCCGGTGAGCGGAACGCCTCCTACTACCTCCTCGCAGTCGGCACCCTGGCGATCGTCGTCAACGACGTGCTGCTGCGTGGCTTCATCACCGGTTGGGCGTGGGGCCTCGACGCCGCCTACGTGATCGCCCCCATCGCCTTCGTCTTCACGGCCGCTGCGGTGAGCCACCCCGCGGTCGTCCACCTGACCGAGCGGCCCCGGTACGAGTACCGGCGGGTTCGCGGCAGGCGGCTGGGCATGCTCGCCGGCGCCCTGCTGCTGGGGCCCACGATGCTGGTCCTGGACAACCTGGGGACCATCCGGATCGACCGCATCGGCACCATCTGCGGCTCGGCAGTGCTGGGGATGCTGGTCCTGTTGCGGATGACCGACCTGGTTCGCTCGAAGGAGAGTGCCGCCGATCGGGAACGCAGCCTGCGCACCGTGGCCACCACCCTGGCGACGGTCAGCGACCGTGCCGGGGTGCTGCGGGCCGCGGTCACCGGCAGCCTCGAGATCACCCGGGCCGCGGCCCGGGCCCGGGTCTCGCTCTACCGCGCCGACGCCAGCGGCGACCTGGTGCTCCTCGAGTCCGCCGGCTCCCAGAATCCCACCGCCCTCCGGCGCATCCCGGCCCGGGCCCTCGTCGAGCTCGGCCTGTCGGTCGACCTCGACGAGATCCGCAGCCTCGAGAACGTCCGGCCCCTCGATGTGCCCGACACCGGACCGGCCTTCGTGACCCTGGTCCCGCTCGGTGCCGCGAGCGGCGAGCGGATGATGGTCGTGGCCACCCAGGAGTCGGTGTTCACCCAGGAGCAGGTGGCCGCCTACGAGAGCTTCTCCGCGCAGGTGTCGCTCGCCCTGGAGAGCGTGCAGCTGCGCGAGGAGATGCATCAGCGGCGCAGCAACCGGCGCTTCCGCGCCCTGGTGGAGAACTCCTCGGACGTGGTGCTGGTGGTCGATCGGGACGAGACCGTCGGCTTCGCCAGCCCCACGGTGCGCCGCCTGCTCGGGCGCGAGGAGGGGGCGGTGCTCGGCCGCCGCCTCACCGAGCTGGTCCACCGCCCCGACCAAGTGCACCTGCGCCGCTTGCTCGCCGCCCCGGCCAACCTCAGCGGCAACGGCTTCTCGGTCGAGGTCCGGCTGCTGCACGGGTCCGGGGAGCTGCGCTGGTTCGAGGTCGAGGCCCGGGACCTCACCGACGAGGACGAGGTAAAGGGGCTGGTCGTCACCGCTCGAGACATCAGCGACCGCAAGCGAGCCGAGGCCCAGCTGCTGCGTTCGGAGGCCCGGTTCAGACTGATGGTCCAGAACTCCTCGGACGTGGTGGCGATCGTCGACGACGACAGCCTGATCACCTACGTCTCCCCGTCGATCGAGCGCATGCTCGGATACACCGCCCCCGAGCTCCTGGGTCGCAACGTGTTCGAGTTCTTGAGCATCACCGAGGCCGAGCGGCTGCGCGCCATCGAGGTGCTCGAGCTGA
>JBFKRY010000106.1:0-13338 GCA_041636995.1 Acidimicrobiales bacterium
CGACGTGAGCACCGAGCGCCTCGACCCCGTGGTGGAGACCCCTGCGGTGGTGCCCGACGTCGCCGCCGAGGAGGAGGCCCAGCGCACGTTCAGCCTCTCGATCGTGGTGTCGGGAATCCGCTGTCTGCTCACCTACGTGGTCTTCCCGTTCGTCGCCCCCATCGTGGGGATCGCCTCGGGGGTCGGCTCCGCCATCGGGGTGGTCATCAGCGTGATCGCCATCACCGCCAACCTGTGGAGCATCAGGCGCTTCCACTCGTCGCACCACCCGTGGCGCTGGCCCATCACCGCCATCAACGTGGCCATCATCGTGCTGCTGGCCGTGCTGCTGGTGCTCGACCTGGGCAACCTCTGACCGGTCGGCGCCGGCCGGTGGGCGACCGCCTGGTCAGGACGTGGTGACCAGGATCCTGGCCGACGCGAACGAACCGATGCCCACGTGGTTGCCGCTCACCTCGACGGTGGTGGTCCCGTCCGGCGACAGCGCGGTCACCACGCCCTCACGGCCGGGGAGGATCTCGGCCTCCTCCAGGTACTCGAGCAGCCCGGGCCGGAACTCGAGCTCCTCGGGGATGCGCTCCACACGGAACCTGGTGCCCACCTCCAGCGCGTTCAGCACCGAGGCGTCGTCGGGGTCCTCGTAGCCCGACCCGGGGATGGGGTTGCCGTGCGGGCAGGTGGTCGGGTCGTCGAGGACCCGGACCAGCGCGACCTCGACGGTGGGCGAGATCACGTGCTCCCACTTGCCGGCCTCGTGGTGGGCCTCGGCCCAGCTCAGCCCGAGCACGTCGGTGAGGAAGCGCTCGGCCAGACGGTGGCGCCGGACCACCTGCAAGGCCAGCTCGTCGCCGTCGGCGGTGAGGTCGATCATGCCGTCGTTGACCACGACGAGGCCCTCGCGCTCCATCCGGCGCACCATCTCCGACACCGCCGGCCGGCTGACGTCGAGGCGCTCGGCGATCCGGGCCTGGATGACGGGCACGTCGTCTTCGGCGAGCTCGAAGATGGTCTCGCAGTACTCCTCGAAGGCGGGGTGGTACTCGGGAGCCTCGTAGACCATGGCCAGAGTCTACCGGCCGCCGTGCGGCGGCTTCACTGCCGGCGGTCGTCGCTCACGCGAAGCGGTCGAGGATCGCCTGGTTGGTCCGTGGCCAGGCCTCGTTGGCCCAAGGTCCGTACTCCGTCCCGCTGATCGCAGCACAGGCCAGCCCCAGGGTGGGGTCGACCCACAGGTAGGAGCCGCTACCCCCGAAGTGCCCGAAGGTGGCCCCGGCGTTGCCGGGCGCGGTCCAGTGAGGCTGCTTCGCACCCCGGATCTCCATCGCCAGTCCCCAGTCGTTCGGGGCGAAGCTGCCGAAGCCCGGCACCACCCCGGGCAGCCCCGGGAACTGGACCGTGGTGGCCTCGCGCAGCGAGCTCGGATGGACCAGGGTGGGAGCGAGGAGCTCGCGGGCGAGCCGCACCAGGTCGGCCACCGCGGCGTGGACCCCGTGGGCGGGTGAGCCCTGCAGAACGGTGGACGACATGGCGAGGGGCTCGATGACGGCTTCGTGCTGGTACGCATGGAACGGCATGCCCGCCCGCGCGGCCAGGTGGTCGGCGAACTGCTCGATCCCGGCATTGGAGTAGATCCGCCGCTGCCCGACCGGGGCCAGCACCCGGTGCTCGTCGAAGGCCAGCCCCGACGCGTGGGCCAGGAGGTGCCGGACCGTGGCCCCGTCCGGTCCGGCCGGTTCGTCGAGGGTGATGGTCCCCTCCTCGACAGCCACCATCGCGGCCAGCCCGACCACGACCTTGGAGATCGACGCCAGCCGCGACGTCCGACCGAGATCGCCGGCTGCGCCCACGATGGTGTCGGGCGTCGTGACCGCGATCGCGGCCTGCTCCGGTTCGGGCCAGTGGGCCACCAGCTCGGACAGGTCCTGCGGCGGGGGGTCGGTGCCGGCCTCCGCAACGACGTCCACCTCGCCAACGTAGTGCAGCGGCAAGGATCTGCTACACAGACCGGATGTCGCTGCTGCCTCCCGACGACGATCTCGACCTGATCCACACCCGGACCTACGAGACCCGGGTCTACGCCCTCTCGGAGGAGGAGCTGCTGGTGCGGGGGGCGATATCGGACATGAAGCCGCCCGGGCTGTACGTCGAGGACGATCCAGATCCGCTCGAGATGCACCAGATGCAGGTCGAGTGGCTGGTGCGGCTTCCCGAGCTCGAGATCACCGAGGCCCGGGTGGTGTTCGAGACCCATCCTCACGACACCTGCCCGATGATCGCCGAGCACTATCAGCGCCTGGTGGGCCTCCAGGTGGCTCGCGGGTTCACCCACCGGGTGCGCGAGCTCTTCGGCGGTCCACGGGGCTGCACCCACACCACCGCGCTGCTCCAGGCCATGGCCCCGGCGGTGGTCCAGTCCACCTGGTCCATGTCGGTGCGGCGGGGCCGGCTGCAGGTCGACGGGAGCGAGGCCGGCGAGGCCGCAGCTGCCCGCCGAGCGCGGCTGGCCGCCAACGTCAACACCTGCCACGTCTGGCACGAGGACGGCGAGCACGTCGCCGAGCTGATGTCCGGTGCCGAGCACCCGCCGCCGCTGCCGATCAGCGAGCGGCTGGTGCAGCTCGGTCGGGATCCGGAGACGTTCCGTTTGGGATGAGATCGAGGGCAGCGGGTACATTCGCCTACGGCGCCGTCACCCACGGTGCTCGTACGATCCGGGGGTGACTGCGTTCGGCGGAGCGGGGTCCGCGAGCGGGCCCGCCCAGACCAACGGATCGTCCATGCCACCGACGTCACGCCATCCCGGACCCCCGCACCCCGACGAGGAGCCGAGCCCCGCCGGTCCGGCACCCGGGCCTGCACCACATCTCCGCAGTGACCCGGTCGCCCCGTCCGCGGGGTCCACGGAGCCCGGCGAGCGCACCTCGACGGCCCAGGAGCCCCCCCTGCCCGAACCGGGAGCGAACCGCAACCCCCCCGGCCTCTCCTTCTGGGAGCTGATCCGGGAGGACTACGACGCGCATCGCCGGGACTGGCGCAGCCCGGGGTTCCGCGCCGTGGCGGTGCACCGGTTCGGCAACTGGCGCATGGGGGTCCGGAACCCGTTCCTCCGCGCGCCCCTCAGCATGATCTACCGGGCCCTGTACCGCCGGGGTCGGCTGCGCGGCGGCATCGAGGTTCCCTACACGGCACCGCTCGGACGCCGGGTGGTGATCGATCACCACTCGGGCATCGTGCTCAACGGCCGGGTCCGCATCGGCAACCGCGTGCGCATCCGCCAGAACACCACGATCGGGGTGAAGAGCATCGACGACCTGCGAGCGCCCGTCATCGGCAACGACGTCGACATCGGAGCCGGCGCCGTCATCCTCGGCGAGGTGCACGTCGGTGACGGTGCGGTGATCGGCGCCAACGCCGTGGTGCTGCAGGACGTCCCTGCGGGGGCGGTCGCGGTCGGCGTCCCGGCCCGGGTCGTCGCCGCGGATTCCCGTGGCCGTGCCGAGTCACACATCAGACCGGCCTGATGGCGACGACCGGCGTCGGCGGCCCGGGTGCCAGCCGTCCGGGGCGCGTCCGGTGACCGGGGCCACCGGGACCGCCCCCACGTTCGCCGGCCGGCTCCGCGCCCGGGTGGTCGTGGCCCGCGGCGACGGGCTGGCTCTCGACACCGGCTGGGCCATGGCCCTCGAGATCGTCGGTCTCCTCACCAGCCTCCTGGCGTTCGTGCTGCTGGGCCGGGCGCTGGGAGCTGAGGGGTACGGCAACTTCGCCGCGCTCTACGCCGTCATCGGCCCCCTCGGCACCATGGCGTCCTCGGGTGTGGGCCTGGCCCTGCTCGAGCACGTGATCCGCGACGGCGAGGATCTCGAGCGGTCCTTCCGGTCGTGTCTGTCCATGACGCTGGCGTTCGGGACCGTCCTCCTGGTCGGCGGGACCGCCCTCGCCAGCCTCGTCGTCGACCTGCGGCTCTCGACGATCGCCAGCGTGTTCGCGATCGAGATGATCTCGCTGCCGGCCTACCTGGTCGCCACCAACGTGGTGCACGCGCGCGATGGCTTCGCCGCCGCCGCCCGCTTCCGGGTGGTGTATCACCTGACTCGGGCCGCGGTGCTGATCGGACTGTTCTCCGCCGGTGCCCTGACGATCGCCAGCTACGGTGCCACCACCCTGGTGGTCACCTCGGTGCTGGCGGTGCTCGCCGTGCGCGCCATCGGGACCACCTACGGCATCGGCACTGCCCCCGGCGCCATCGACGGCCGCCACGTCAGGACCAGCGCGGTCTACTCGGCCGGCATCTCCGGGCTGGCGCTGCAGACAGACGGCGACAAGCTGCTGCTCGCCAGCTACGGCCAGACCCTCGCCACCGGCCTCTACTCGGCGGCCTACCGGGTGGTGATGCTCGGCATGGTGCCGGTCAACGCGGTGGTGCGAGCCACCCACGACCGCTTCCTCGACGACCGCGGCGAAGGCCGGGGGATCTTCGTCCGGCGAGCGGTCGGGTTCTCCCTCGCGGCCGTGGCCTACGGCGCCGCGGTCGTCACCGCGCTGGTGATCCTGGCGCCGCTGCTGCCCCGGCTGGTGGGGTCGGAGTTCGAGGACTCGGTCGAGATCGTGCGCTGGCTGGCGCCGTTGGTCGTCATCCGGGGCGTGGCGATCTTCCCCCTCAATGCGCTGATGGGCATGGGCCGCACGTTGCTGCGCACAGGGCTGCTGCTGGCGTCGTCGATGCTGAGCATCGGAATCTACGTGGCCCTGATTCCGGCCTACTCCTGGAGGGGCGCCGCCATCGGCACCATGGTCGGTGAGGTGGCGCTGGCCGGGGTGGCCTGGTGGCTGCTGGTGCGGTTCGAGCGTCAGCGGGTCGACCGCGGAGAGGCTCGGTGAGTGCGGGACGGACTGGGGGCGCGATGATGACGTTGTGCCGACTGCGTTCGTCATCATGCCGTTCGCCGAGGAGTTCGGTCCCGGCTTCGCCGACGTGATCGAGCCAGCGGTCGAGCGGGCGGGTCTCGCCTGTGTTCGCGCCGACCAGGAGCCGCAGGGCTACGTACACGAGCAGATGTTCGAGCGCATCTTCGACGCGCCCGTCGTGATCGCCGACATCTCGGGGGCGAACCCCAACGTGTTCTACGAGCTCGGGGTGGCGCACCGCGCCGGTCGCAAGACGGTCACCGTGGCGCGTGAGGACTTCATGGACCAGGTCCCTTTCGACATCGCCCAGTACCGGATCCTCGTGTACCCGAAGCCACCGGTCACCGGTGGTGACGCGACGGCGTATCGTTCGCGAGTGGGAGAGGCGGTCGAGGCCCTCGCATCCGAGGTGTCGCGGGTGACGGCCGGGGGACCCGGTATCGCCAACCCGGTGCAGGACTTCCTGGCGTCGCGATCTCCGATCGAGTCGACCGAGTCGCTGTTCCTCCCCGGATTCGACAGCGGTGACGAGGAGGAGATGCTGCGCCGGGCCGGAGCCGACCTGGCGCACGTTTCGCTCACCGGTGCCGGATTGATGCCGCTGCTCGCCGGTCACATCGAGTCGGGGGAGCGCACGAGCCCGCTTCGGCTGCGCCTGCTCCTCCTCGACCCGGACGACCGGGCGGCCTGGGCCGCGGTCTACCGACTCCGAGAGGGGCGACTCGTCACAGAGGAGGAACTGGACGAGTTCCTGGCCGAGGATCGGGCGGCCCAGAAGCGCACCGAGCGGGCGCTGAAGCACCTCGGCAGCACGCATTCGGCCTCGTTCTCGTGCGAGTGCACCTACTACACCGGAGTGCCGCTGTTCTGGGCCTATCTGATCGACGGCGAGCGACTGATCGTCGGGCATCTGGCCACCCACCGGATGGGCGCTCGCAACCTCCCGGTGTCGGTGCTGGTGGCCGACGACCCCAGGACCGCAGCTCTCTACGCGTACTACGCATCGGCCATCGACACGTTGACGGACGACGATGGGGAGCGGGCGCACGAGCTCTTCCGCCCATCCGCCACCTGACACTGTGGAGGGGCTGAGATGGGAACCGAACGGAAGCCGAGGCCGGCCCGCGGAAGGTAGGTCGGCGACGTCGCTCTCGGCGTCTCGATGGCAGTCGGCAATCCGAGCCGCGAACCTCCTTCTCACTCGATGAGACTTCGGATCTCGCGGGCCGCAACGGCGTTCTCAGCCGGGTAGCCGATGAACAGCTCGGCTGTCGTGGCCTCGGTCATCGCGACGCAATGCCGAGGATGATCACCCGGACGCGGGAGACGAGCAGGTGTATGGCGACATCCTCCCCGGACTGCCTCACTCTCGATCCCTCGTTCGTGGGACAGGCCACAGCGGTTCTCCTCGCGGTGTCCACCTCGGCGACACCCGCGTGCACGGCAAGGGGCCGAAGTCCCGTGACTCCTCGGTCAGGGATCGTCGGGGGTGGCGGCCTGGACGAGCTCGTCGACGAGGGGACTCTCGGTGTCGATCGCCACCAGGCCCCAGTCCAGCTCGGTGATGAACTCGTCGGCGAGCACGGTGAGCACGTTCTCGCGCCACAGCTCCAGGACGGCCAGCACGCCGGACCGCATGTCACCCCGGCCTGCGCCGTCCGCGAGCAGCGATTGGAGACCGTCGGACCAGAAGGAATCGGTCGTTGTCGCCGTGATCTCGATGATCTCCAGGAGGTCCGGGTCGTCGATCCCGAGAAGGAGTTGCGGTCCGTGCCGGCGGAGCGTCTCGTGGAAGGTCGACCAGTCGTAGCTCTCGGCCATTGTCCGACTCTTCCACAGACCAAGGGAAGCAGACGACACCGGCGTGGACCACCCCGGGGCGCTCCGAGCTCGCTGACGTTGGTGCGGATCAGCGGCAGGTGGGAGGCTGCGGAGCCGACACCGACCCGGGGGGATCGATGAGCTCGTTGCACCCGCTGATCCGTTATCCGATCCTGCAGCACGCCTGGTTCGTCGACGACATCGAGGAGGCGGCACATCGCTGGCACCGGCTGACCGGGGCCGGTCCGTTCTTCGTGACCCGGGACCACTGGGGTGAGCGTCACCTGCACCGGGGCCAGGAGATGACCGTGCCCCTGGACTACGGCTTCGGCTACCACGGCGACACCCACCTCCAGCTGATCCAGCAGAACCACGAGGGGCCCTCGATCTACCGGGAGATGTACGGCCCGGGCGAGGAGGGGTTCCACCACGTCGGCATGCTCGTCCCCGACGACGAGGTCGAGCGCATCGGCAACGAGTTCGAGGACGCCGGCTACCCGGTGGCGTCGTCGCTGTGGGCGGTGGCGAACGTGATCTACGTCGACACCCGGGAGGCCATCGGCTGCTTCCTCGAGTGCCACGGCGACAACCCCGACATCCGTGCCGTGTTCGCCCGCTGGAAGCGCGCGGCCGACGAGTGGGACGGCGTGACCGACGTCGTCCGTGGGCCCCGGCCCCGGTAGCGGGCCCGCTGGCTCCGGCACCCTGCCGGCGGCGGAGCTCGGGCCTCGATGACGCTCTGGGAGGCGGTGCTGCTGGCCGGCGGCGGCGGGCTGGCGGGGATCATCAACGCCATGGCCGGCGGCGGATCGACCCTGACCGTGCCGTTGCTGGTGCTCGCCGGGGTCCCCGGCAACGACGCCAACGGGTCGAACCGGGTGGGCCTCCTCACGTCGAACGTGGCTACCGCCTGGTCGTTCCACCGTCAGGGGGTGACGGCCTACCGGGAGGCGGCACCGATCCTGGGACCCGTGGTCGTCGGCTCCTTCATCGGCTCCTTCGGCATCAGCCAGGTGGCGGACGACACCTTCGAGACCGTCTTCGGCCTCCTCATGCTGCCGATCATCGTGCTGTCGATCCGCACCCCCGCACCCCGCCTCGATGCCCGGCCCTGGAGGCCGGCCACCACGATCGTGGTGTTCCTGTTGATCGGGGCGTACGGCGGTGCGGTGCAGGCCGGGGTGGGCCTGGTGCTGCTGGCCGCGCTGAGCCGGGCTGGCTTCGACCTCGTGAAGGCCAACGTGATCAAGGTGCTGGTCGTCCTGGTCGTCACGGCCATCGCCCTGCCCGTGTTCGTGGCCCAGGGCCAGGTGCGGTGGGGGCCGGCGGGCGTGCTGGCAGTCGGTCTGGCGACGGGCGGTTGGGTGGGGGCCCACATCGCGGTGAAGGGTGGTGAGCGCGTGATCCGCTGGGTGATGGTGGTGGCGATGCTGGGGCTGGCCGGCCGGCTGCTGGGGCTCTACGGCTGAGCGCATACCATCGAGCGATGCCTGTGGAGATCGCCGTCGTCGGGAGCTGCAACCTCGACCTGGTCGTCGGTGTCGATCGGGTGCCGGTGGTCGGCGAGACCGTGCTGGGTGGCGATCTGCAGCAGGTGCCCGGCGGCAAGGGCGCCAACCAGGCGGTCGCCGCGGCGCGCCTGGGCCGGTCCGTGGCCATGGTCGGCCGGGTCGGGGACGACGCCGCGGGCGACACCCTGGTCGAGGCGCTCGAAGGCGACGGGGTCGACACGTCGGCGCTACGGCGCACGCCGGGGGTGCCGAGCGGGGTGGCGTTGATCGCGGTGCAGACCGACGGTGACAACGCCATCGTGGTGAGCCCGGGCGCCAACGCCAGGCTGTCGGCCGCCGACGTGGGCGGGGCCGGCGTCGTGGCCGAGGCTCCGGTGGTGCTGGCGCAGACCGAGATCCCGCTGGAGGCGGTGCTCGAGGCGTCGCGTAGTGCCGACGGCACCTTCGTGCTCAACCCCGCGCCGGTGCCATCGGACGGCCTGCCGCTGGAGCTGCTCGACGCCGTCGACGTACTCGTCCCCAACCAGACCGAGCTCGCGCTCCTGGTCGGGCACCGCGGCCCGGTGGACGCGGCTGGGGCCACGCGGCTGGCCCGGCAGCTGCCGTGCGCCTCGGTGATCGTGACCCTGGGAGCGGCCGGTGCCCTGGTGATCAGCGGCGGCGACGAGGTCCACGTCCCCGCCCCCCAGGTGCGACCTGTCGACACCACCGCCGCCGGCGACGCGTTCTGTGCCGCCGTCGCCGAGCGCCTGGTAGCCGGGGTCGACCTGGTCGACGCGGCCACCTGGGCGGTGCGGGTGGGGGCGGCCACCACCCTGGTCGCGGGGGCCCAGCCGTCACTGCCCACGCCGGCCGAGGTGGAGGAGCGCCTGCTCGGGTAGTTCTGCTCGCGGGCGGGGCATCCCGGTGCTTCTACAGTTGACAGCCATGCGCCGTCTCACCGACGCCGAGCTGACCGCGGCCCGGACCGCGCTGCTCGGCCCCGACGGCGACGATCTCCGCTCGGCCATGGTCGACCTGACGCTCGGCCGCCCCATCGGGTCCGGGACCGGCCTCCAGCTGGCTCGGCAGCTGGGGTGGGCCGAGGGTGACCGGCTCACCGAGGTCGGCCAGCTGGTCGCCGACCCGCTGCGGGAGCTGGCGTTCTACGAGGAGCGGGAGGGGACCATGGCGTCCCAGGACGTCGTGCCCCGCCTCGCCGCGAAGTGCTACGCCGGGCAGCGGGTCATCGAGCTCGGCAGCGGCGGGGGCTGCAACCTGCTCGGCCTCGGGGTGGTCGAGGGCTGGTTCGTGGGGATCGACCCCATGCCGGTCTCGCTGCAGATCATGCCCATCCTGGCCGAGATCGCCGGCCGGCCCCGACCGCTGGCCGCCGAGGCCCGGGCCGAGGAGCTGCCCTTCGCCGACGGCAGCTTCGACGTGGCCCTCTGCTACTCGGCCCACCAGTACTTCGACGTGAACCGAGCGGTGGCAGAGATGGACCGGGTGCTCGGCCCCGACGGGGAGGTGATCATCGTCGGGATGAGCTTGTGGCCGTTCATCCCCGAGACCATCGTACGCTTCGCCCGCACCCGCAGCCTGGGGACCCTCAAGTACGACACGGTCACCATCCTCAACACGGCCTGGTACCAGCTGCGGGGCCGGCGCCTGGTCCAGCGGGCCGGGGCCAACACCACCGGCTTTCCCATCTACCCGTCGGGCCGGTTCATGCGCAGGCTGCTCCGCCGCCACGGCTTCGCGGTGGACGAGGTCACCACCAGCAGGCTCCCCAGCGACGAGACCGCGCTGATCGCCCGGCGGACAGGCCGCTAGCTGCTGGCCAGCTCGACCACGGCGGAGACCCGGTCGAGGCAGCGGTCGGCGAGGCTGGTGAGCTCGGCGTGACGTCGAGGGTCGGGGTGGCGCCCGACGAGCACCGCGTGCGCGCCGGCGGCCCGGGCGGCGGTGAGGTCGGTGAGCGAGTCGCCGACCATCGCCAGGCGGGCGACCGGCACCCCGAGCGCTGCGGCCGCGGCCCGGACCGGGCCCGGGTCGGGCTTGGCACCGTGGCCCGAGTCGTAGCCGACCACCACGTCGAACACGTCGGCCCACCCGAGCGACGCCAGCTGCTCGCGGGTGCTGCGCTCCTCGTCGTTGGTCACCACCGCCAGGGGGACGGCGCGCGCCCGCAACGTCGCGAGCGCTGCGGCCGCGCCCGGCATCGCGGTGGCGCAACCGGCCACCCGGACGACGGTGCGCTCGATGAAGGCCTGCCCGTCCACGTGAGCGTCGGCCAGCACTGCGAGCTCGGCGTTGGAGAGGAACCGGGCCGGCGCGTCGGGCAGGAAGCAGGCCCGGTCGAGATCGAACCCCATGGTCTCGGCGAGCCGGCGCCGGACCACCGGGTCGGGCGCCGCGTCCTGGAGGGCGCCGAGCATGGCACCGTCCCAGGTCCGGTCGAAGTCGAGCAGGGTGCCGTCCTTGTCGAACGCGATCGCCTCGACCCGCACGGCGGCCATGGCGGTGGTCAGCGGCGCTGGCGGACGGGATCGCGCCCGTCCCAGTTCTCCGCGGCCGCGGCGATCGCCGCGAAGAACCGCGACATGCCGTCGCCGGGGCGGGGATCGACCAGCTCGATGTAGGGAGCGTCGATGGTGCCCGTCCAGTACTCGAACCTGACCCCGTTCGGCGTGGTTCCGGCCTGCACCAGGGTGTTCCCCCGCGATTCGAGCAGGGCGCCGGCCCGGTCCAGGTCGGCCCAGTAGCAGATGTGGTGGACCCCGGCCCGACCGGCGTCGAGGTGCTCCTTGTAGACCGAGCCCACCGAGAGGTCGGGCTCGATGAGCTCGATCTGCTGCCCGCCGGACTGGGCCAGCGCGGTCCTGGAGCGGAGCCGGACCCGTTCGCCCCGGTAGGTGGCGTCCGCCACGTCGACGTCGAAGACGAACCAGGGTCCGGCCCCGGTCTCGTCGAGCCAGCGCTGCATGGCTGCGTCGAGGTCGTCGACGATGAACGCGGTCTGGCGGATGGGCCCCAGCCAGGTCGGTGGGCCGTCGGTCACGAGATCACCCCCTAGTCGTCCTCCCAGTCTCCATGCGAGCGACGCATGGGACACAATCACGGCGTTGGAACCGATCGAGGAGATGGCATGAGCGACGGGATGTTGGCTGGGAAGACCGCGGTCGTGACCGGTGCCGGCGGCGGGATCGGCGCGGCGATCGCCCGCCGGTTCGCCAGCGAGGGCGCCCGGGTGGCGGTGAACGACATCGACGCCGACCGGGCCGGGGCGGTGTCGGCGGACATCGAGTCCTCCGGGGACAGCGCCGTCGCCGCGCCCGCGGACGTCTCGGACTCAGCCTCGGTCGGGGCCATGTTCGACCAGGTGGAGGCCGAGCTGGGCCCGGTCGACGTCCTGGTGAACAACGCCGGGCTGATCGGCCCCATGAAACACTTCCTCGAGGCCGACGAGGACTGGTGGAACCGGATCATCGGCGTCAACCTCACCGGTACCTTCCTGTGCAGCCACCGGGCGGGCACCCGGATGGCCCGCCGGGGCGGCGGGACCATCATCAACATGTCGTCCGGCGGGGCCACCCGGGCCCACCGGGCCTTCACGGCCTACGACGCGTCGAAGGGCGGGATCGAGGCCCTCACCCGGGCCATGGCCCTCGACCTCGGCCCCTACGGCGTCCGGGTCAACGCCCTGATGCCCGGCTCGATCGACACCGAGGGCATGGACGCCGACGCCCGGGCCCTCCGAGGCGAGAACATCCCCCTCGGCCGGGTCGGCGATCCCGACGACATGGCGGGCCCGGCGGTGTTCCTGGCGTCCGACGACGCCGGCTACGTCACTGGCCACGTGCTCAAGGTCGACGGCGGGATGCTGGCCCAGCAACGCTCGGCCACCGTCGACATCTACCCCCCGAGTCGGTTCCCGGTACTGTCCTGAGAGCCGTGGCGAGAAAGGCGGCGGTGGTCTGTCGATTCCCCGGCGCGCCGTTCGTCGTGGAGCCGAAAGACCCGACGACCAACCGGAGAGAGCGATGACGAAGTTCGTGTTCACCTACAGCGGCGGCCGGGGCATGCCCGAGACCGAGGAGGAGCAGGCCCGGGTGATGCAGGAGTGGAGCAGCTGGTTCGAACAGCTCGGCGACAGCGTGGTCGACGGCGGGAACCCGTTCGCGCAGGCCCGCACGATCGGCCCCGACGGCTCGGTGAGCGAGGCCGGCACCCTGGGCGGCTACAGCGTCATCTCCGCCGACAGCATCGACGACGCGGTGGCCAGGGCCAAGGGCTGCCCGATCCTGGGCGAGGGCGGCTCGGTGGAGGTCAACGAGGCCATCGAGATGTGACCGGTGGCCCGGGCGGAGGGCACTCCACCCGGGCGGCGCTCGTTCGGTACGGTTCCCGGGATGGAACGGGCGCCTACCCTCGACGGGGTCCGGGTCGTCGACATGACCCAGTACCTCGCCGGCCCCACGGTCACCCGGCTGCTGGCCGAGCTGGGCGCCGACGTGGTCAAGATCGAGCAGGCCCCCCACGGCGACCCCAGCCGGGCCTATGCGGTGGTGAACGACGGCCGCAGCGGCTACTTCGTACAGCAGAACCGGGGGAAGCGGAGCCTGTGCCTGGACTTCGACCACCCCGACGGTCGCGCCGTCCTCGACGCGTTGATCGCGAGGGCCGACGTGCTCGTCGAGAACTACGGCCCGGGGGTCCTCGACCGCCGGGGCCTGGGCTGGGACGCCCTGCATCGCCGGCACCCGCGTCTCATCGTGGCGTCGATCTCCGGCTACGGGCGAGACAGCGAGTACGCCGACCGGGCTGCGTTCGACCTCATCGCCCAGGCCCAGAGCGGCATCATGTACGTGACCGGCGCGCCCGACGGCCCGCCCATGCCGGTCGGCACCTCCATCGGCGATGTCAACGCAGGGGTGCACGCGGCCGCCGGCATCGGCTTCGCCCTCTACCAGCGGGAGCGGACCGGCCGGGGCCAGCACGTCGACATCTCCATGGTGGACGCGCTGTTCCACATGCACGAGCTGGCGATCCAGGGTCCGCCGCTCACCGGCATGCGGTGGCGGCCCACCCGAGCCGGGCACCAGTCACCCGTCAACGC
>JBFKRY010000107.1:0-13315 GCA_041636995.1 Acidimicrobiales bacterium
GAGTGGACCTATGTGGTGACCAACGACGGCAACGTCGACCTCTCCGATGTGTCGGTCTCCGATGATCAGGGTGTGACGGTGACCTGTCCCCAGAGCGCGCTCGCGGTGGGGGATTCGATGACCTGTACCGCGTCGGGTACTGCTGTTTCGGGCCAGTACGCGAACCTGGGGACGGCGTCGTTCGACTACACCGACGACTCGGGCAACCCCACGTCGGGTTCGGCTGATGATCCGTCGCATTACTTCGGGGCGTCGCCGTCGGTGGCGATCGAGAAGTCCTTCGCAGACGACTCGGTCATCGCTGGCGGGGCCGGGAGCTCGTTCCAGCTCGTGGTGACCAACGACGGCAACGTCGACCTGACGGGCGTCGAGGTCTTCGACGACGTCGACGGCCGGCTCACCGTCACCGGCGTCTCCGGCACCGCAGGCGTCGACGCCGACAGCGACAGTGACGCACAGACCGTCGAGTGGCTCATCGCCTCGCTCGGCGTCGGAGACTCCGTGACGATCACGGTGAACTTCGCCGTCGCTGCAGACGTCGGTGAGGCCGACGGCGTCGGTGGGCTCGACGACGATCCGAGCGTGCCCAACACCGGGGTGGTGTCGAACATCTACGACGACGATGCCGGGAACTCGACGACGATCGGTGACGAGGCGAGCGACGACGTCGACATCCTCGTCGACATCTCGCTCAGCATCGTCAAGACCTTCGACCCCGACTCCGTACCCCAGGGGACTGCTCAGAGCTTCACCATCGTGGTCAGCAATGCCGGACCGTCGGACGCCCTGGACGTCAACGGGTCGGCGGTGAGCATCACGGACCTGGTGGACGACGCCCTCGAAGTCACGGGGGTCTCGATCACAACCGGCAGCGGCGATTGCTCGGCGAGCGCCGGCCAGATGATCGACTGCACGGTCGACATCCCTGCAGGCCAATCGGTGACGATCACCGTCGACTACCTCACGGCTCCGTTCTTCAACGGCACCTCGCCGTACGGAACGGTCTCGGGAGACGACTTCCGGTTCGTGTTCGTGAACGGCAGCGTGCTCGAGGGCTCGACTGACGGGGGGCCGGTGTTCCTCGACGGGGTCGACATCACGAACGAGGTCACGATCGTCCAGAGCCTGACGAAGAACGACGTGATCATCGACCCGGACGGGCCCGGCCCTGACCCCGCGTTCGAGCTGCACCTGTCGTGCTCCGATCCCTTCACGGGTGGTTGGGGCCAGTCCGGTGGTCCGACCGAGGGTGTCGACGTGAACTGGCAGATCGCGTTCTTCACGATCGCGCGCTACCAGAACGGCGACTTCCGCAAGGCCTGCGGGAACGTGACCAACGCATTCCCGGTGGACAACACGGCGACAGCGACCGGCGAGGACACGCTCGGCACCGAGATCGTCTCGAGTGACGACACGCTCACGGTGGAGCCGGGTATCACCATCGACCGGCTCCAGACCAACGGTAAGCGGCTGACGGTCCGCCTCACGAACTTCACCGGCGAGGACAAAGCCATCGATGACGTGATGATCGAGTGGCCCTCCGGCAACGGTGACCTCGGTAGGGTCCGGCTCGACGATCCGACGGTGTGGAGCGGATCGATCCCACCCGACACCACCCTGCTGGACGCTGGCGTCGCCGGCTGGAACGGAGGCACCCTGCTGACGGGCGAGGCGATCCTGCGGTTCGACTTCGACAAGAAGGTGGCGGACAACGGCTACACGATCCGGTTGAACTTCGCCGACGGCACGTTCCTGGACATCAGCCAGTAACCGGCTGGGTTCTCAGGCGGCACCTGCACTCGAGCCCGGGCTCCGGCCCGGGCTCGACCGCGTCCCGCCGTCGGAGGGCGACCGGCGGCAGTCGGTCACGACCGCGGGCCCCACATACCTGGGGTCAGCGGCGGTTGCGCCAGTGGTCGAGGCGGGCGTCGAGGTCGGCCGGCGGGTCGCTCACCTCGACCAGCTTCGTGCGGTGGGTCTCCCCGGCCACGATCGTCAGCTCACGCTTGCGCACGCCGAGCACCGTGGCCAGCAGCTCGATGGCCGCGGCGTTGGCCTTGCCGTCCTGGGCCGGCTCCGACAGGGCGACGTTCAGCGCCCCCGAGTCGCCCCAGGTGCCCCCCACGCTGGACGCTCTCGACCCAGGCTTGACCCGGATCTGGAACCGGGCCCGATTGCGTTCCACGCCTCCGACGGTAGCGCCGCCACCCGGGTGAGGGTGCGTGAGATCATCGTCGGATGGGAGCCGGGCGAGTCGCGGGCGGGGTGGTGGCGCTGCTCGCCCTGGTGTCGTGCACCGAGGAGGCCGGACCGGCCACCGGTGCCGCCGATCCGCTGGCGGAGAAGCTCGAGCAAGCCGCCGAGATCGCCGCCGCCGACTGGGACAAGCCGTGGATCCTCGACCTGGTGAGCTCGAGGTACACGCCCGATGGCGACGAGCTGACCCTCGACGACCGCGCTTATGTCTTCGTGTCCGACGACGGTGCGGCCAGCTACTACCTCGTCCGCTTCTACGCCGACGGCGCCGTCGGCACCGCACCGGTCGCGGGGCTCGGCGACGTGCGACTGGAGCCGTTCGACTTCGCCGAGAACTCGCTCACGTCGACCGATGCCCTGGACCTGGCGTGGGAGCGGGTAGGCGAATCCCTCGTGGAGCGCTGCGGGCCGCTGCGCTGGCTCGACGTGCTCGGTACCAGGGACGCCGAGGGCGAGCAGGCCTGGCGTGTCGAGTACCGGATCGGCGCAGAGCTGCACTTGGTGTGGCTGGACGCCACGACAGGCGCCCTCGGCACCGTCGACGAGCAACCCTGCTGACGCACCAGGCGCTGCCTACGTCTAGCGTGCCGGCATGGACGTTCGCGAGGAGACGGTCGACGCCGAGACCGACGACGGCGAGATGGCCGTGGTCGTCACCGAGCCCGCATCGGCGCCCGACGGGGGCGGGGAGTGGCCGGCGGTCCTGCTGTTCATCGACGCGCCCGGAGTCCGGCCCGCCACCCGGGAGCTCATGGCCCGCATGGCCGGCAACGGCTATCGGGTCATCACCCCCGACCTCCACCACCGGCACGGCCGGCTCCTGCACTTCGAGCCCCAGGATCTGGCCAACGACCCCGACGCCAGGCCCACGATCGGCAAGTGGATCGCGTCGATGACCGACGACCGGATCCAGCACGACGGCCAGCGGGCCCTCGCGGCCGCCGGCGTCGGCGACGATACGCCGTACGCGACGATCGGCTTCTGCCTCGGGGCCCGGGCCGTGTACCGGGCCATGGAACGGAACCCGGGGCGGGCCCGCTGCGGTGCGGGCTGGCACCCGTCGTTCCTGGTCGACTCGGAGACGGACTCACCGCACCTGAGCGCCGGCAACCTCGATCGGCCCCTGTTCCTGGGGATCGGGGAGGCCGACGAGGTGCAGTCGATCGCCATGCACCAGCCGTTCCTCGACGCGGTGGCGCCCCTCGACCACGTCATCGTGCGCACCTTCCCGGGCGCCGACCACGGCTACACCTGGCCCGGCTACCCGAACTACGACGAGAATGCCGCGGAGACCAGCTGGACCGAGACCCTGGCGATGTTCCAGAGGTGTTTCCCGATCGATGGCTGACGCCGATCTGGTGATCGTGGGCGCCGGCGTGATCGGCGCCGCGACCGCGTACCAGGTGGCCCGCCGCTCGGACATGCGCGTGGTGGTGCTGGAGAAGGGGCCGGGTCCGGCGCTCGGGTCGAGCGGTGACTCCATGGCCGTGTCCCGGTGCCGCTACACCGTGCCCGCAGTGGTGCGCCTGGCCCGCCACGGCCAGGAGGCCTACCGGAACTGGCCGGACTTCACCGGCATCGCCGAGCCCCGCAACCGGTACACGAAGCTCGGTGGGCTGTGGGTGTTCGACCGCACCGACGACCTGCTCGACGACGAGTACCGGCGCCTGGCCGACAACGGGGTGGCGGTCAGCATCCTCACCGCAGACGAGGTGACCGAGCGCTGGCCCTGCATCAACGCCTGCGTGGCGCCCATCGAGCTGGCGGGCGATGCCGACCACCGCTGCCGGCCGGCGTCCCGGTACCTGTACGAGGACGACGCCGGGTTCATGGATCCGGCGGGGGCCACCCACGACCTCGTCGACGCAGCCAGGCGCGAGGGCGTCGAGGTTCGCTTCCGGGCCCAGGTGACCGGCCTCGTCCGCAACGGCGGCGCGGTGCGGGGGGTGGAGCTGGCCGACGGCAGCGTCATCACCGCCCCGGTGGTGCTCAACGCCGGGGGACCGTGGTGCAACCTGCTGAACCGTCCGGTCGATGCGGCCCGACGCTGGACGCTGACCCCCACCCGCATCCAGCTCGTGCACCGCACCTGGCCCAACGACGCGCCCCGCATCCCGATCGTCTTCGACGAGGCCACGAGCGGCGGGTTCCGGCTCGAGGCCGGCGGCGAGAGCGTCGTCCTGCTGGTCCCCGAGGTGCCCGCCTTCGCCAGGCCGGTGGACGATCCCGACCACTTTCGGCGGACGCCCGACGACGATGCCGTGCAGGCCACCATGGCCGGTTTCGAGCATCGGGTGGTGGGCATCGACCATCGGGGCCGGGTGACGGGCACATCGGGCCTCTACACCATCAACCAGCAGGACACCCACCCGGTGCTCGGCCCCTCGGAGGTGGACGGGTTCTGGGTGGCGAACGGCTTCAGTGGTCACGGCTTCAAGCTGGCGCCGATGGTGGGGGCCATGCTGGCCGAGGCCCTCACGGGTGCGAGCGCGAGCTACGACACCGATGTCGACATCGGCGTGTTCTCCGTCGAGCGGGAACCGCTGGCGACGTCGGGGAACGTCTTCGCCTGAACCGCGCGGCGCCTGCAGTCACGACCCCGCGCCGGCGGTCTACGCTCTCGGGTTGAAACCTGCGTGGGTCGCAGAGATGGCCTCTGCGGCGACGAACCACCAGAGGAGGGGAAAGACCCGATGAGATCAAGACGACTCATGGCGCTTCTCGCCATCGTGTTGTCGTTCGCCCTGATCGCCGCGGCCTGCGGTGACGACGACGACACCACCACAACCGGTGACGACGCGGTCGACGACGCCGGGGCCGATGATGCTGGTGCCGACGACGCCGGAGCGGACGACGCCGGGGCGGACGACGCCGGGGCGGACGACGGCGGCGCCGCGCTCGGTGACGGATCGCTCGGCGTGGTCGAGGTGGCCCCGGGCGAGGAGATCCAGATCCGCTCGCTCAATGCCATCACCGGCGACGTCGCCTTCCTCGGCCTGCCCAACCAGCGCGGCGTGGAGTTCGCCGTCGAGGACTTCGGGCAGATCAAGGGGTTCGGGGTCTCCATCGGGACCGGGCTCGACGACCTGTGCTCGGCCGACGGCGGTCAGGCCGCGGCGCAGACCATCGTGGCCGACGATGCCGTGGTCGGCGTGATCGGCACCTCGTGCTCGGGTGCCGCCACCGCCGCAGCCCCGCTGATCTCCGAGGCCGGCATGGTCATGATCTCGCCGTCGAACACCTCGCCGGCGCTCACGTCGGACCTGCAGGGCACTGCGGGCGAGAACTACAACACCGGCTACTACCGGACCGCCCACAACGACCTGTTCCAGGGCGAGGCCATGGCCAAGTTCGTGTTCGAGGACCTGGGCTTCACCACCGCGGCCGCCATCCACGACGGCGACCCGTACACCAACGGTCTGGCCCGGGCGTTCGCGGACGCCTTCGAGGCGCTCGGCGGAACCATCACCGGCTTCACCGCCGTCAACAAGGACGACACCGACATGGTGCCGGTCCTCACCGAGGTGGCGGCGGCGTCGCCCCAGGCGCTGTTCTTCCCGATCTTCCAGCCGGCGGGCGACTTCATCGCCGACCAGGCGCCAGGTGTGGCCGGGCTCGAGAACACCCAGCTGATCGCCGCCGACGGCCTGCTGGTCGACGGCTTCATGGAGCTGCCGCAGTCCGAGGGGATGTACTTCTCCGGTCCGGACCTGCGCTTCGGGGCCAACACCAACGAGTCCACCGGTGTCAACGCCGACGACTTCCTGGCCCGCTACGAGGCCGAGTTCGGCGGCTCCCCGGAGGCCGCCTTCTGGGCCCACTCCTATGACGCCACCACGATGTTGCTGGAGGCCATCGTCGCCGCCTCCACGGTGCGCGACGACGGCACCCTCGTGATAGACCGGGCCGGGGTGCGCGAGTTCCTCGACGGGATCTCGGGCTACCAGGGCATCATCGGCCCGATCAGCTGCGACGAGTTCGGTGACTGCGGCGCCCAGAAGATCACCGTGATCCAGCACGAGAGCGCCGCGGACCTCGACGCCAGCAAGGCCAACGTGGTCTTCGAGTTCGCGCCCTAGACCACATCGCGCTACCGTCCCCGCTCGCACACCGCGGGCGGGGGCGGGGGCGCCCACCGCCGGGCCAGCGCCCGGAGTCCAGCGCAGGGGGAGCAGCGTTTGACCGCCATCACCCGCCCCAGAACGAGGCGGGGGACAACCAACGTCGACCGGTTCCTGAACGGGGTCCGGATCGCGATGATCACGCTGATCGTGGTCGGTCTCATCGCCTTCGTCGGCCAGCAGATCGACCCCGACAACGCGCTGGCCGAGCAGATCAACAGCGACGCCACCGGCCTGACCGGAGCCCAGTTCAAGGGCCTGCTGGTCGCCGGTCTGTCCCAGGGGGCCATGTACGGGCTGATCGCCCTGGGCTATTCGATGGTGTACGGCGTGCTGGGCTTCATCAACTTCGCCCACGGCGAGGTCTTCATGCTCGGGGCCATGTCCGGCTGGGTCACGTCCGACAAGCTGTTCCAGGCAGGGGTCTGGGAGGACAACTTCCTGCTGGCCCTGTTGGTGGTGGTGATGATCTCCATCATCGTGTCCACCACCACCGCCGTGGTCATCGAGCGCATCGCCTACCGGCCGCTGCGGGGCTCGCCCCGCCTCATCCCCCTCATCACCTCGATCGGGGTCTCGTTCTTCCTTCAGAACATGGTGGTGGGCCTGTTCGGGCCGGGCACGAAGAGCTACCCGGCGCTGCCCGACTGGCTGACCAGACAGCGCAACATCCTCACGTTCCAGATCGAGGGCACCAAGCTCATGGTGCTGGTGGTGGCCGCAGCCTCCATGGCCGGCCTCTGGTACTACGTCGAGCGCACCAGGACCGGCAAGGCCATGCGCGCGGTCGCCGAGGACAAGGAGATCGCGGCGTTGATGGGAATCGACGTCAACAAGACCATCACCCGGGTCTTCGCGGTCGGCGGCGCCATGGCCGGCGTGGCCGGGATCCTCTGGGGCCTGCTGTTCCGCAGCGTGATCCACACCACCGGCTTCCTGCCCGGCATCAAGGCCTTCACCGCGGCGGTGGTCGGCGGGGTCGGCAACCTCGGCGGCGCCATGGCCGGCGGGCTGGCGCTGGGCTCGGCCGAGTCCATCGCCCCCCTGGTGCTGCTCGAGCCCCTCGGTGTGGACGGGGTGTCCCAGCTGCGGGACGCGGTGGCCTTCACCCTGCTGGTGCTGGTGCTGCTCTTCAAGCCCAGCGGCCTCTTCGGCGAGCGGCTGTCGGAGGAGGAGCGAGCATGACCGAGACCGTCCCCGCCCGGCCGGGCCCGCGCGAGGCGGTCCCCGTCCGTTCCGCCCAGATCGAGGCCACCGCGCGGAAGCCCCTGGACCAGGACTGGACGCAGGTGGCTCGCATGGGCGGCGTCTGCGCGCTGGCCTTGGTCTTCGTGGC
Organism: Acidimicrobiales bacterium; assembly: GCA_041636995.1. GTDB lineage: Bacteria > Actinomycetota > Acidimicrobiia > Acidimicrobiales > UBA8592 > JBFINV01. The sequence continues at coordinate 7,714 of JBFKRY010000107.1, forward strand.
CCTGATCGGCATGCCCGTGGGCCTGGACAACCGCCCGATCATCGAGCCGGTCCTCAGCATGGGCTACCTCTCCTTGCTCTGGATCCCGCTGGTGATCGGCTACGTGGCCACCAAGGAGACCCAGCTCGAAGGCGTGGTCGCCCCCCCGAAGGGCCTGCGCGACGTGCTCGCCGGCCTCTTCACCGGCGTCATCGGCGGGCTGGGGTTGGGGGTGCTGGTGGTGCTGGTCGACAACTTCGACCTGCGCGACCCGCTGGTGAACTGGAGCCCGCAGCTGTTCGATCTGCTCACCTTCGAGAACAGCGTGGCCTTCGGGATCGTGATCTGGATGCTCATCGCCGGTGGCCTCGGGGCCGTCGGGGCGTCGCTACACATGCTCCCCCCGCTGGCCCGTCGGCTGGTCACGGTCACCCTGCTCGTCCTGTTGGGGGTGTCGATCCTCGAGACCGCGGTCAGCGACCTGCTGGAGGGCCTGCGGCTCGACGCGGTCAACGACGTGATCTACGCCAAGCAGGGGGGCCTCACCTTCGGGGGCGCGGTGCTCCTGGCGGCGGCCGCGGTCGCCGGGGTGCTCGGTCGGGCCTGGCTGCGGCGGCGGCACGCAGCGCAGCCCAGCCTGCGTCAGCGCTACGACTCCTTGGACGACTACCAGCGCCAGCGGGCGACCATCGCCATCCTCGCCGGGTCCTCCCTGGTTCTGGTCCTCGTGCCGCTGGTCCTGGGCACCATCGTCAACGAGCTGCTTGCCAACGTGGGCCTGTTCATCCTGCTGGCACTGGGGCTCAACATCGTGGTCGGTCTGGCCGGGATCCTCGACCTGGGCTACGTGGCCTTCTTCGCGGTGGGCGGCTACACCACCGCGGTGCTGACCTCGCCGAACTCGCCCAAGCTGTCGCCGGAGCTGCCGTGGTTCGTGGCCATCCTCGTGGTGGTGGTGATCGCCGCGATCGTGGGCCTGCTGATCGGCGCGCCGGTCATCCGCATGCGGGGCGACTACCTCGCCATCGTGACCCTGGGATTCGGCGAGATCATCCGCCTGCTCTTCCTCTCCGACTGGCTGGCGCCCTACTTCGGCGGAGCCCAGGGCATCACCAACATCCCCGGCGCCAGCGTGTTCGGCATCTTCGACGTCCGCGGCGTCGACCCCCGGTCGGTCTTCTACCTGGTGATGTTCTTCTCGGCCATCGCCATCTACGTGTCGTGGCGGCTCGAGCGGTCCCGCATCGGTCGGGCATGGATGGCCATCCGCGAGGACGAGAAGGTGGCCGAGGCCATGGGCATCGACACCGTCAACGCGAAGCTGCTGGCGTTCGTGGTCGGCGCGGTCCTGGCGTCGTTCAGCGGCGCCATCTTCGCGGCGAAGGTGGGATCGATCTTCCCGTCGAGCTTCCTGATCCTGGTGTCCATCATCATCCTGGTGGTCGTCATCGTGGGCGGCATGGGCAACATCGCAGGGGTCCTGGTGGGCGCGGTGGTGCTGATCGGGGTCCTGGGCGGGCCGAAGCAGCCCGGGCTGCTGCAGGAGTTCTCGGAGTTCAAGCTGCTCATCTACGGGGCCCTGCTGGTGTGGATGATGCTCCAGCGCCCGGAGGGGCTGGTCCCGAACGTGCGCCGCAGCCGGGAGCTCCACCAGGAGGAGTTCCTCCAGGACGCCTGGTTGGCCCGCGACGACGACGCCGACGAGGCGGACGACACCGCAGGCCCGGCAGGAGCGCCGGCATGAGCCTCCTCGAGATCCGCGGCCTCACCGTGACCTTCGGCGGGCTCGCGGCCATGAACAACCTCGACTTCCACGTGGACGAGGGTGAGATCGTGAGCGTGATCGGCCCCAACGGCGCCGGCAAGACCACGTTCTTCAACGCCATCACCGGGTTGGTCGAGCCCACCGCGGGCAGCATGGTCTTCGACGGCGAGTCGCTCCTCGGCCTCGATCCCCACCAGGTGACGGGCCTCGGGATCGCCCGCACGTTCCAGAACGTCCGCCTGTTCCCGAACATGACCGTCCTCGAAAACGTCATGGTGGCCCAGCACTGCCGCACCAAGCAGGTGGTGTGGGGGGCCCTGTTCCAGACCAAGGCATTCAGGCAGGAGGAGAAGGAGATCCGGGAGCGGGCGGTGGAGGTCCTGGGGTTCTTCGGCACCCGCCTCATCGGCTACCGGCTCGACCAGCCGGCCTTCGTCCTGTCCTACGCCAACCGCCGCCGTCTCGAGATCGCCCGGGCCATGGCCACCCAGCCCCGGCTCCTGCTCCTGGACGAGCCGGTGGCCGGCATGAACCCCATCGAGACCGCGGAGCTCACCGGCCTCATCGGGCGGCTGCGGTCCGAGTGGGGGTTCACCATCGTCGTCATCGAGCACGACATGAGCGTGGTCCGGGACGTCTCGGACCGAGTCGTGGTGCTCGACCACGGCGAGACCATCGCCCAGGGCAGCTTCGAGGAGGTCTCCTCCGATCCGGACGTGATCGAGGCCTACCTCGGCCGGCCCGCGGAGACCGCATGACCGACCGCATGACCGACCGCTTGGACGGCCAGGCCGGGGTCCCCCTGCTCGAGTTTCGCGACGTGAACACCCACTACGGCGCGGTCCACATCCTCAAGGACGTCAACCTGGCGATCTACCCGGGCGAGCTGGTGTGCCTGCTGGGCGGTAACGCCAGCGGCAAGTCGACGACTCTCAAGACGCTGCTGGGGATGGTTGTCCCCACCAGCGGTGAGGTGCTCCTCGAGGGCGAGGTGGTCAACGGCAAGCCCACCAGCTACCTGGTGGAGCGGGGGGTGACGATGGTCCCCGAGAACCGGCGGCTGTTCAAGCGGCTCACGGTGCGGGAGAACCTGGAGCTGGGCGCCTACCTGCGGACCGACAAGGACGGGATCGCCCAGGACCTCGAGCGGGTCTACGAGATGTTCCCGCGGGTCCGGGAACGCCAGAACCAGAAATCGGGCACCCTGTCGGGCGGCGAGCAACAGATGGTGGCCCTGGGCCGGGCCCTCATGGCCCGACCCCGGGTGCTGCTGATGGACGAGCCGTCGATGGGCCTGGCCCCGGCCCTGGTGCAGCAGAACTTCGAGCTCATCGAGCAGATCCACGCCAGCGGGGTGGCCATCTTCATGGTCGAGCAGAACGCCAACATGGCGCTGTCGATCGCCGACCGGGGCTGGGTGCTCCAGACCGGTCGGGTGGTCCTCGACGACACCGCCGAGGCCCTGCTGGCCGACCCCGACCTGCGGGCGTCGTACCTGGGGGAGCAGGCCAGCACCGGGTAATTCGGACCGACCTGCCCCTGGATTGGCCACTCGGCCCCCGATGTGTCCTAGGGTGGCGCTCCGTGCCCCTGACGCTGAACGAAACGCGCACCACCGGCGGCGCCCTCACGAGGTCGGGGCCCCACTCGAAGCACGCGGTGCTGTCGAAGCTGTCGCTCCTGGCCGCCATCGGTCGGCGAGCCGGTCCGAAGCTTCTCGAGGCCATGGCCATCCCGGCCGTGCTCTTCTACACCAGCTTGCAGCTGTGGGGGCTCCTGGGTGCGTACATCACCGCGCTCGCCTGGTCCTACGGAGCCATCGCTGCCCGGGCCCTGACCGGGCGGCCGGTTTCGGGGCTCCACTTCCTCGTCAGCGCCGGGCTCACGGGCAAGACCCTGCTTGCGGTGGCCACCGGGAGCAGCTTCCTCTACTTCGCCCAGCCGGTGCTCTCCTCGGCGGTCATGGGGTCGGTGTTCATCGGCTCGGTCGTGGTCAACAAGCCGATGATCCGATGGCTGGCCGCCGACTTCGTCCCCATGGACGACGACGCCGCCGGCCGCCGGGGCATGGAGATGCTGTTCCGCCGGCTCACGTTCCTGTGGGGCGGGGTGATCCTGCTGAAGGGGGCCACCACCCTGGTGCTGTTGCTCACCCTGTCGCTGCCGTCCTTCGTCCTGATCCGCACCCTGGCGATCTGGGGGCTCACCTTCGGCGCCATCGCCGCCACCTTCGTGCTCGCGTTCCGGACCGCCAATGCGGAGGCCCTGGTGCCCGTGTCCGTCACCGACAGCAGCCACCGGTTCGTGCTGACCTGCCGACGCTGCCTGGTCGACGCCCGCGTCCACGCCTGACACGACCTGCTGTCGGCGCCGATCCCGTACGATCGGCGCCGATGGCACCCAGCACCCACCAGGCGGTCGAGGACGCCCGCAACGACCGCATCGAGATCTACGTCAACGGGACGTTCCACCCGCGGGCGGAGGCCCGGATCTCGGTGTTCGACAGCGGCTTCCTCTGCGGTGACGGGGTGTGGGAGGGCATCCGCCTCCACCGCGGCCGCTTCGCCTTCCTCGACCGGCACCTCGACCGGCTCTACGCCGGTGCCGCTGCCATCGGCCTCGACATCGAGATGACCCGCTCGGAGGTGGAGGACGCGCTGGTCGAGACCGTCCGCCGCAACGACATGCACGACGGGGTGCACGTGCGGCTGATGGTCACCCGCGGCGACAAGAAGACGCCATCGCAGCACCCCGCCAACGTGGTGGGCGGCCCGAACGTGGTGATCATCGCCGAGCACAAGACCGCGGACCCTTCCGTGACGGCGACCGGCATCTCGCTGTTCACCGCCACGGTGCGACGACCGCCGCCCGACACCCTCGACCAGCGGCTCAACTCGCACTCGAAGCTGCACGAGGTGATCGCGCTCGTCCAGGCGATGCACGCCGGTGCCGACGAGGCGCTGATGCTGGACCCCACCGGCGCGGTGGCCACCTGCAACGCCACCAACTTCTTCATCGTGGCCGGTGGCGAGCTGTGGACCTCGACCGGCCACTACTGCCTCAACGGGATCACCCGGGGGGTGGTCCTCGACGAGGCTCGGGCCGCCGGGATGACCGCCCACGAGCGCCCGTTCTCGCTGACCGACGTGTACGCCGCCGAGGAGGCCTTCGTGACCGGCACCTTCGGCGGCTTGACCCCGGTGGTGGAGGTCGACGGCCGCACCATCGGCGACGGCAGGCCCGGCCCGGTCACCGCGCGGCTCCAGGAGATGTACGAACGCGCCGTGGTCGCATCCGTCGGCCGATGATCCGGCTCAGCTGCTGGTCGGGGCCGCGCAACGTCTCCACCGCGTTCATGTACTCGTTCCGGCAGCGCTCGGACACGACCGTGGTGGACGAGCCCCTCTACGCCCACTACCTGCGGGTCAGCGGGCGCGACCACCCCGGCCGCGACGAGGTCCTGGCCAGCCAGCTGGTGGACGGCGAGGCCGTGGTCGAGCAGGTGATCCTGGGCACCTACGACACCCCGGTGGTGTTCTTCAAGCAGATGGCCCACCACCTGGTCGACCTCGACCACAGCTTCCTGGGCCGGTGCCGGAACCTGCTGCTGGTGCGCCACCCCGACGACATGCTGCGGTCGCTGGCGGTGCAGCTCCCAGATGCCACCATCGACGACACCGGCCTGGCGGTCCAGGTCGAGCTGCTGGGGTCCATCCTCGACGCCGGCGACACCCCGATCGTCGTCGACTCCCGGGTCCTGCTGGGCGACCCACGCGAGGTCCTGGGCCAGCTCTGCAGGCGGCTGGGGCTGCCCTTCGAGGAGGCCATGCTGTCGTGGCCGCCCGGCCCCAAACCCGA
>JBFKRY010000108.1:0-13298 GCA_041636995.1 Acidimicrobiales bacterium
CTCGGGCTCGAGGTGGCCCGGGTGGTGCTCGACGAGGCTGGTGCGGCCACGGTTCGCGCCGGCGTCGGCCTCTACGACCAGGAGGCCCACGCCCTGGTCCACGCCGAGACCCCGGTCGAGACCCGGCTGGCGATGGTCGTCGCCGAGGTGCGGCGGCACCGCCATCGCCGGGCCCGCCCCCACCCCTTGAACCGGGTGGCGCGGGAGCGGTGGCTGCGCTCGGTGTTGTTGGACGACCCGGGTCTGGTCGGGCTCGACGAGCTCGAGGCCGAGGCCCCACTCCAACCCCGGGGTGGCATCCACGAGGCCCGCCCGGTGGCCGCCAGGGGCCGGGCTGGCGATCGCCGGGTGCTCGTGGTGGCCTCCACCGGCATCGACCTCGACCTGGTCCCCGCCGCGGCCGCGCACGCCGCAGCCGACCCGCCCGACGAGGTACTGCTGGTGCTGCCCGCGCGCGACCACCATCGCGTGGTCGAGCGCATGGCCCGGCACCTGGCGGTCCCCGCGGAGCTGCAGGCCGTCGCCGATCCCTGGCCCTGAGCCGCAGCCGCCACTTGTAGCCTCGACTCATGTCCACGGTGCACGACGAGCTCGAGAGGGAGTTCGAGGATCTCCAGCAACGGCTGGGTGATCAGGAGCTCATCGCGGACCAGGCTGCCTTCGCCGCGGCCGCCCGGCGGTACAACGAGCTCGAGCAGATCGTCGAGTGCATCCGCGGGCTCCGCGCCGCCAGGGACGACATCGCCACCGGCAAGGAGATGCTGACCGAGGCCGCCGGCGACGATCGGGAGATGCTGCGCGCCGAGGTGGACGGCGCCGAGGCCACTGCCGAGCGACTCGAGGCCCGGTTGCGGGAGCTGCTGCTTCCCAAGGACCCCAACGACGCCAAGAACGTGATCGTCGAGATCCGGGGCGCCGAGGGCGGCGAGGAGGCCAACCTGTTCGCCCGCGACCTCTACGACATGTACGCCGGCTACGCGACCCGGCGGGGCTGGAAGCTGGAGATGCTGGGGGCCCACGTGTCGGACATGGGCGGGTTCAGCGACGTCACCTTCCTGCTGAAGGGGGACGGGGTGTGGAGCCGCATGAAGCACGAGGGCGGCCCCCACCGGGTCCAGCGGGTGCCGGTCACCGAGTCCCAGGGGCGGGTGCACACCTCCTCGGCGACGGTGGCCGTGCTCCCCGAGGCCGAGGAGATCGAGGTCGCCATCGACGAGAACGACCTCCAGATCGACGTCTACCGGGCCTCCGGTCCCGGCGGCCAGTCGGTCAACACCACCGACTCCGCGGTCCGGGTCACCCACAAACCCACCGGCATCGTGGTGTCGATGCAGGACGAGAAGAGCCAGCTGCAGAACAAGGCCCGGGCCATGCAGGTGCTCCGGGCCCGGCTGCTGCAGGCCGAACAGGACAAGGTGGCGGCCGAGCAGTCGGCGGCCCGCCGCGACCAGACCGGCGGCGGGGGCCGCTCCGAGAAGATCCGCACCTACAACTTCAAGGAGAACCGGGTCACCGACCACCGCATCGGCCTCACCCTCTACAAGCTCGATCGGATCCTGGCCGGCGAGCTCGACGAGGTGGTGGACGCGCTCGTCGAGCACGATCGGGCGGCCCAGCTCACCAGCCTGGGCGCGGGGGACCAGGGTGGCTGAGCCGGCAGGCTCCGACCTGCCGGGTGAGCCGGCAGGCTTCGACCCGTCGGGCCGGCCCGTGGCCTGGCACGCCTTCTACGAGGAGGCCCGGGCCCGGCTCGGCGCCGCGGGGTTCGAGTCGCCCGACGTCGACGCCCGCCGCATCGTCGAGGAGGCCTCGGGCTACGAGGGCCCCTCGTTCCACCAGGGACTGTCGACGCTGGCGACCAAGCGGGGGGTCGCGGCCTTCGACCGCATGATCGAGCGGCGGCTCGGTGGCGAGCCCCTCCAGTACGTGCTGGGCCGCTGGGCGTTCCGCACCCTGGATCTGCTGGTGGATCGCCGGGCCCTGATCCCCCGACCCGAGACCGAGGTGGTGGCCGGGGTCGCCCTCGCAGAGCTCGAGCGCCTGGCCGGCTCGGGCCGCAGGCTGGCGGCCGTGGACCTCGGCACCGGGAGCGGGGCCATCGGCCTCTCGCTGGCTGCGGAGCGGACCGACACCGAGGTGGTGCTCACCGACATCTCGCCCGACGCCCTGCAGGTGGCCCGGGCCAACCTGGCCGGCCTGGGCCGCAAGGCCACCCGGGTCCGGATCGTCGAGGGCTCGTGGTTCGAGCCCCTGCCGGCCCGCCTGGCCGGAGCCACCGACGTGATCGTGTCGAACCCGCCCTACGTGTCGGCCGCCGACGAGCTCCCGCCCGAGGTTCGCGACTGGGAGCCCGCCGGGGCGCTGGTCGCCGCCGACGGCGGGCGAGCGGACCTGGCCCGGCTGATCGACGGCGCCGGCAGCTGGCTGGGCCCCGGAGGTGCCCTCGTGGTGGAGCTGGCGCCGCACCACGTCGAGTGGGCCCGGTCGCGGGCCGCTGCCGCCGGCTACACGGATCTCGCGGTGATCCCCGACCTGGCCGGTCGGGACCGGGTGCTCCGAGCCCGATGGCCGAGCTGATCGCAGCCGAATCCGACACCACGGTCGCCCGCACCGTCGAGACCCTGCGCAGCGGTGGGCTGGTGGTGCTCCCCACCGACACCGTCTACGGGCTGGCGGCGCTGCCGGCGCGGCCCGAGGCCGTCGATCGCATCTTCGCGGTGAAGCAGCGGCCGCCGAACCTGCACCTGGCAGTGCTGATCGCCGACGCCGACCAGCTGCCGCTGGCGACGGGCGACCGGCGGCCGCAGGTGGCGGCCCTGGCCGCGGCGTTCTGGCCCGGACCCCTCACCATCGTGCTCCCGGACGCGGCCGAGGCGCTGGGCCACCTCGGCGCCGGCGACGGCACGATCGGGGTCCGCTGCCCCGATCACGAGCTGGTACGTCAGGTGGCTCGCCAGCTGGGCCCCATCGCCGCCACCAGCGCCAACCGTCACGGGCGCCCGACGCCGCCGACCGCGGCGGGGGTGCTCGAGGAGCTGGCCGGGATCGACCTGGTGATCGACGGCGGCCCGGCGACCGACAACGTGGCGTCGACGGTGGTGTCGGTGGTCGGCGACCGGCCCCGGGTGCTGCGCCCGGGTGCCATCGGGGAGGACGAGGTGGTTGCGGTCTGGTCGCAGGCGGAGCGGTAACGTCGGGGCATGACCCGCATCGCCGCCGGCTCCGACCACGCCGGCTACCGGCTCAAGACCGACCTGGTGGCCCACCTGGAGGCGGCCGGCCACGAGGTGATCGACCTCGGGACCCACGGGACCGACCGGGTCGACTACCCCGACTTCGGCGCCGCGGTGGGCCGGGCGGTCGCCAGCGGCGAGGCCGAGCTGGGCCTGTGCGTGTGCGGCAGCGGCATCGGCATCGCCATGGCGGCCAACAAGATCGCCGGCGTCCGGGCGGCCACGGTGCACGACGCCACCTCGGCCCGGCTCACCCGCGAGCACAACGACGCCAACGTGGTCTGCTTCGGCGAGCGCCTCATCGGGCCCGAGGTGGCCAAGGACGCCCTCGACGCCTTCCTCGCCGCCAGCTTCGAGGGAGGCCGCCACGTCCCCCGGGTGGCGAAGCTCGACGAGCTCTGTTCTTGACCGGGGCGACGGGCAACTCCGCGTTTGCATACAAGTTGTAGACAACTCGGTGATACGCGGGGTCAGACCCCGGTGTCACCAACGGGCTCCGAGGCGAGCTGGCTTGCGGAAGACCAGGCCTCGCGGCGGGTCGGTGCGGTCCGGGTCCAAGCTCACCCCGGGCAGCAGGTCGAGCACCGCTCCGATGGCGGCCGCGGTCTCGGCCCGGGCCAGGTGCGAGCCCAGGCAGGTGTGGGGGCCGACGGCGAACGCCAGATGCAGGCGGGCGTTGGGTCGGACCACGTCGAAGCGGTCGGGATCGGCGAACACGTCCGGGTCACGGTTGGCGGCCGCCAGGGAGACCCGAACCAGGTCGCCGGCGCGGATGGACGCGTCCCCGACGGCCACGTCGGCGGTGGTGTAGCGATCCACCACCGATGCCGCCGGCTCGAGCCGCAGCGACTCGTCGATGGCCCCGCTGATCAGGGCCCGGTCCGCGGCGACCCTCGCCAGCTGGTCGGGGTGGTCGAGCAGGTGGAGGAGGGCGTTGGCCGTCATGCCCTCGCCGGTCTCGATGCCCCCGAACATGACGATGGCCGCGTTGCGGGCCACCTCGTCGGCCGCCAGCGTCCCCTGCCTCGCGACCCGGGCCAGCAGGGAGTCCGGGTCGGCGTCGACGGTCTCGGCGACCGCGGCCCGCAGCTCGGCCATGGCGCCGGCCGCGCCCCCCTCGTCGGGCTCACCGGCGCTGAGCGCCGTGACTGCGGCGACGATCTCGCGGTACCAGCCGAGCATGGTGGCAGGCTCGGCTTCGATCCCGAGCGACCGGTGGATCGTGGCCACCGCCAGCGGGGCCGCCAGCCCCGAGCGTAGGTCGGCTCGTCCCGCGGGTACGAGCTCGCCCACCAGCCGGCGGGCCTCGACCGCGACCCAGTCGACCAGCGGGCCGATGCTGGCGGGGCGGAACGGCTCCACGAAGGGGCTCCGATGACGCTGGTGCTCCGCCCCGTCGAGGCTCAGCATGCTCGGCCCCACCACCCGACCGGTGGTGAAGCGTGGATCGTCCACCGTGAACGTGTCGCCGTCGCGCATGACCTCGATCGCGGCCTCGTAGCCCAGGACCAGCCACCCGTCGATCGCCGGCACCCGGACGACCGGTCCCCTGGAGCGAAGCTCGGCCAGCGCCGGGTGAGGGTCGCGGGCGAGCTGCGACAGCGACGGCGTCAGAGGTCGATCTCGGGATAGAGCGGATGCTCCGCCAGCAGCTCCCCGGCCCGAGCCCGGCTGGCCTCACGGACCGGGTCGCCGAGCACGTAGTGCGCCTTCGACCGGGTGCCGGATCGGGTGGTCACGGGCTCGATGTCGCGCAGCACGCTGCAGATGATGTCGGCCACCTCGGCCATCTCCGCGGTGCCCATGCCCAACGTGGTGAGCGCGGGCGTGCCCAGCCGCACCCCGCTGGTGTACCAGGGCCCGTTGGCGTCGTAGGGAATGGAGTTGCGGTTCACGATGACGCCGGCGTCCTCGAGGGCCGACTCGGCTTGGCGGCCGGTGATGCCGAAGGGGGTGACGTCCACGAGAACCAGGTGGTTCTCGGTGCCGCCGGTGACGATCCGCCCGCCGCCCGCGGCGATGCCCTCGGCCAGCGCGGCGGCGTTGTCGACCACCTGGCGGGCGTACTGCGCGAACTCCGGACGCCGGGCCTCGGCGAACGCCACCGCCTTGGCCGCCATCACGTTGGCCAGCGGCCCGCCCAGCACCATGGGGCAGCCCTTGTCGATGTACTCGTACAGCCCCGGTTCGTTGGACAGCACCATGCCACCTCGGGGGCCGCGCAGCGACTTGTGGGTGGTGGTGGTGACGATGTGGGCGTTGGCCACCGGGTCGAAGTCGCCCTCGAAGAGGCCGCCCGCCACCAGCCCGGCGAAGTGGGCCATGTCCACCATCAGGGTGGCGTCGACCTCGTCGGCGATCTCGCGCATGGTGGCGATGTTCACCCTGCGGGGGTAGGCCGAGTAGCCGGCCACGATCACCAGCGGCCGGAACTCCCGGGCGAGGGCGGCGATGCCGTCGTAGTCGAGCAGCTCGGTCTCGGGGTCGACCCCGTAGGAGCGCTGGTCGAAGATCTTGCCCGAGATGTTCGGTCGGAAGCCGTGGGTGAGATGGCCGCCGCTGTCGAGGGCCATGCCGAGCATCCGCTGATCGCCCAGGGCCCGGCGCAACGTGGCCCAGTCGGCCTCGGACAGCTCGTTCACGTGGCCCGTGCCCTGCTCGGCGAGGAACGGGGCCTCCACCCGCCAGCTCAGGATCGACCAGAAGGCCACCAGGTTGGCGTCGATGCCCGAATGCGGCTGCACGTAGGCGTGGTGGGCGCCGAAGAGCTCCTTGGCGTACCTGTTCGCCAGGTTCTCGATGGCGTCGACGTGCTCGCAGCCCGCGTAGAACCGGTGGCCGGGCGTGCCCTCGGCGTACTTGTCGCTCAACCAGTTGCCCATCGTCAACAGCACCGCCGGGCTGGCGTAGTTCTCCGAGGCGATGAGCTTGAGCTGACTGCGCTGGTTCCCCAGCTCGTCGCGGATGTGGCGGGCCACCTCGGGCTCGACGCTGCCGATGACCTTCAGTGCCGCGTGGTAGGCGTCGGCCGCGGTGGTGGCCGGGGGGGCGATCGTGTCGTCCTGGACAGTCATGGTGGCCGAGCGTACCGGCTCGGCGCCGTGCAGTGGACGAGCCTCGAGCGCGGTCGGTCAGGGCCGCGATTACCTGCCGGGTAGCTGCGTTCAGACAGGCGACACGGGAAGATGATCGCGACTAAGTTGCCGACTTGAGTTTGCCGTCCGCTAGATTGCGAAGCCGTTCACAAACCCTGGCGCGGCGTCTCGCGCCCCGATCGAAACCGAGGAGCCCACCCGGTGGCCAAGCCAGCCAGAGCTCTCGAAGGAGCGGACGACGGCCTCACCGCCGCCTTCGAGCTCGTGCTGACCCCGGCGCTCTTCGCCTTTTTCGGCTACCTCGTCGACCGCTGGCTCGGGACCACGCCCCTGTTCATCCCGCTGCTCGCGGGCATCGTGGCCGCCTACGAGGTGTGGAAGCTGGTCACCAACTACAACGCCCGCATGAGGTCTCACGAGTCCTCGCTCCCCCGGAGCCGGCAGACCGATGGCTGAGCTGGCAGTGGGCCCCGACGCGGTGGCGCCCGAGCGCGAAGTGGCGCTCGACCTCTTCCGGCGGGGGCTGATCGCGGGACCGGTCCTGGTCGCCGGGTGCACCGCGATCTGGGGTACGGCCGGGCTGGCGTCGAGCGGTCTGGCCCTCGGCCTGGTGCTGGTCAACTTCCTGGCCGGGGCCTGGCTCATCGACTGGGCGGTCAGGATCTCGCCCCAGATGCTGATGGGCGCGGTCCTCGGCGGCTTCGTCGCCCGCCTCGGGTTGCTCACCGCCGCGGTGCTGCCGGTGCGCAACGCCGGCTGGTTCGAGATCGCCCCTTTCGCGGTCACCCTGATCGTCACCCATCTGGGCCTGCTGCTGTGGGAGACCAGGTTCGTCTCGGCGACCCTGGCCTACCCCGGCCTCAAGCCCGCGAGCGGCCGGGTCGCCGCTCCCGACAGCTCGAGCGGCAGCGACGCCGCTCCGGAGAAGGAGTAGCCAGCAGGTGAACATCTTCGCCCTGGAGTTCCCGCCGGTCAGCCACCTCTTCGAGTGGCCGGATTTCGCGTTCGACGGCACCCCGATCGCCATGAACAAGACGGTGGTGATCTACCTGCTGGCGTTCGCGCTCACCGCCGGGCTGTTCATGTGGGCGGGCTCCAAGAAGAGCCTGGTCCCGTCGGGGATCTTCCACGTGGCCGAGGGCGGGATCCTCTTCGTCGAGGGCAGCATCGTCGAGCAGACCATGGGCTCGGAGGGCAAGAAGTACGTGCCGTTCCTCACCACCATGTTCTTCTTCATCTTCTTCGCCAACATCTTCGAGGTCATTCCGTTCATCCAGTTCCCGGCCAACGCCCGCATGGCCATCCCCCTGGCCATGGCCCTGATGGTCTGGTGCATCTACAACTTCCTCGGGGTCAAGCACCAGGGCCCCCTCGGCTACCTGAAGAACACCCTGTTCCCCCCGGGTGTGCCGAAGGCGCTGTACGTGATCGTGACCCCGATCGAGTTCTTCTCGGTCTTCGTGATCCGCCCGCTGTCGCTGGCCATCCGGCTCTGGGCGAACATGGTCGCGGGCCACCTTCTGCTCGTCACCTTCGCGGTGCTGTCGGCCACTCTGTGGGAGAGCACCTACATCGGCGCCATCGCACCCTTCATCATGCTGATCCTGATGACCGGCTTCGAGATCCTGGTCTCGTTCCTGCAGGCCTTCATCTTCACCATTCTCACCGCCGTGTACATGGGCGGTGCGATCCATCCCGAACACTAGGAGTACCAGTGCTCAGCGTTCTAGCAACCCTCAGCGTCCTCGCTCAGACCGAGGCCGGAGAACTGCTCGACGGCCTGTCGGCCATCGGCGCCGGCCTCGGCTACGGGCTGGCCGCCATCGGCCCCGGCGTCGGCATCGGCATCGTGGTCGGCGCGGCCATCGACGCCATGACCCGCCAGCCGGAGTCGGCGGGGACGGCGCGGACCACGATGTTCCTGGGGATCGCGTTCACCGAGGCGCTGGCCCTGATCGGGTTCGTCGTCTTCATCCTGCTGCTGCCGTAGGAGGTCCGATGAGAACACGACTGATCATGGCCCTGGTCGCCGGGCTGCTCGCAGCGGTGGCGACCGCCAGCCCCGCCGGGGCGGTGGGCGAGACCATCGGGAGCTGTGCCGCCGAGAAGCTGGCCGAGCTCGAGGAGGAAGGTGTCTCCCTGGTCGCCATCGAGGAGGAGGCCAAGGCCGGCGACGAGGAGGCCAAGGAGGAGCTCGAGGAGATCGAGGAGGACCTGGAGGACTGCATCGAGGCCCCGAGCCCGATCATCCCCGAGGTCAACGAGATCATCTGGGGTGGCCTGGCCTTCGTGCTGCTGCTGTCGTTCATGATGTGGAAGGGCTTCCCCGCGGTGAAGAACATCCTGGACAAGCGCAGCGAGCGCATCGCCAACGACCTCGACGCCGCCGAGCGCGCCCGGATCGAGGCCGAGGAGGTCAAGGCCCGGTACGAGGCCGAGCTGGCCGACGCCCGGTCCGAGTCCCAGCGGATCATCGAGGAGGCCCGCCAGCAGGCCGAGACGGTCCGCGCCGACCTCCAGGCCAGGGCCGAGGCCGACGTGGCCGAGATGCGGGCCCAGTCCGCCGCCGAGGTGGAGGCCGCCCGGTCCCGGGCCATGGCCGACCTCCAGGCCGAGGTGGCCGACATCGTGGTGTCGGCCGCCGAGCAGGTGGTGCAGGCCGAGCTGGATCGGAGCACCCACCAGCGGCTCATCGAGGATTACATCAACCAGGTCGGCTCGAGGTAGCCGACCCCCCCACGAGAGGCACCGATGGCCGACGATCGCATCACCCACTACGCCGAAGCCGTGCTGGCCGTGGCCGAGGCCGAGGACGTGACCGGCGAGGTGGAGGACGAGCTGTTCCGCTTCGCCCGCACCATGGAGGGCAACGACGAGCTGCGCATGACGCTGACCGACCGCACCATCCCGGTGGCCCGCCGCCAGCAGATCGTCGAGGACCTTCTCGACGGGCCCGCAACCCGCGCCACCGCCGCGCTGGTCTCGATGCTGGTGGCCGCGGGCCGTGCCAGCGAGCTGGGCCGGATCGCCGACCGGGCCGTCCAGCTGGGCGCCGAGCGGCGCAAGAGGGCCGTGGCCGAGGTGCGCTCGGTGGTGGAGCTCAGCCCCGACCAGCAGTCGCGGCTGGCTGCGGCCCTCAAGCAGGCCACCGGGCGCGACGTCGAGATCCGGGTCATCGTCGACGACACCCTCATGGGCGGCCTGCTCGTCCAGATCGACGACGAGGTCATCGACGGCACCGTCCGCACCCGACTCAAGCAGCTGAGAGAGGCGTTCTAGACACCATGGCAGAGCTCACCATCAACACCGCCGACATCGCTGCGGCGATCCGCAAGAACCTGGAGGGCTTCGAGCCCACCATGACCTCGGGCCAGGTGGGCCGGGTCATCGAAGTGGGCGACGGCATCGCCCGGGTCACGGGGCTGCCCAACGCCGCGGTGAACGAGATGCTCGAGTTCGAGGGCGGCATCGTCGGGCTGGCCCTCAACCTGGACGAGGAGAGCATCGGCTGCGTGATCCTGGGTGAGGACACCAGCATCGAGGAGGGCCAGCCGGTGC
Source organism: Acidimicrobiales bacterium (assembly GCA_041636995.1). Lineage (GTDB taxonomy): Bacteria > Actinomycetota > Acidimicrobiia > Acidimicrobiales > UBA8592 > JBFINV01. The sequence goes on from JBFKRY010000108.1 coordinate 9,887, forward strand.
GCTCCACCGGCGACATCCTGGCCGTGCCGGTCGGCGACGCCATGTTGGGGCGGGTGGTCAACGCCCTGGGCGAGCCCATCGACGGCAAGGGCCCCATCACCGGCGCAGAGAACCGGCGCATGGAGGTGCAGGCCCCCGGCATAACCGGCCGGCGACCGGTGCACGAGCCCATGCAGACCGGCATCAAGGCCATCGACTCGCTCATCCCCATCGGGCGAGGCCAGCGGGAGCTGATCATCGGCGACCGCAAGACCGGCAAGACCACCATCGCGATCGACACCATCATCAACCAGCGTGGCCAGGGGATGAAGTGCATCTACGTGGCCATCGGACAGAAGGCGTCCACCGTCGCCCAGGCGGTGGCCACCCTCGCCGAGTTCGGCGCCATGGACTACACGGTGGTGGTGGTGGCGCCGGCGTCGGACCCGGCCCCGTTCAAGTACCTGGCGCCCTACTCGGGGTGCGCCATGGGTCAGCACTGGATGGACAACGGCGGCCACGCGCTGGTGGTCTACGACGACCTGTCCAAGCAGGCCGAGGCGTACCGGCAGATGGCGCTGCTGCTGCGGCGGCCGCCGGGGCGCGAGGCGTACCCGGGCGACGTGTTCTACCTCCACAGCCGGCTGCTGGAACGGGCCGCCAAGCTGAACGAGAGCCTGGGCTCGGGCAGCCTCACCGCGCTGCCGGTGATCGAGACCAAGGCCGGCGACGTGTCGGCCTACATCCCCACCAACGTGATCTCCATCACCGACGGGCAGATCTTCCTCCAGGACGACCTGTTCAAGTCCGGGGTGCGTCCGGCGGTGGACGTGGGCATCTCGGTGTCCCGGGTGGGGTCGGCCGCCCAGATCAAGGCCATGAAGACCGCGGTCGGCACCCTCAAGTCGGACCTGCAGCAGTTCCGGGAGCTCGAGGCCTTCGCCGCCTTCGGCTCCGACCTGGACGCGGTCTCCCAGGCCCAGCTCGACCGTGGCTACCGGCTCACCGAGCTGCTGAAGCAGGGCATCAACTCACCCATGCCGGTGCAGGAGCAGGTGGTGACCCTGTACGCGGGGACGCGGGGCTACCTCGATCGCGTCGACGTGGCGGACGTGGGCCTCTACGAGGAGAAGCTGCTCGAGACCGTGCGCACCCAGCACGGCGGGCTCCTCGCCGACATCGCCTCGAGCGGGACCGTCGACGAGGACGCCCTCGACTCGGTGGTCAAGGCGTTCACCGACAACTTCGTGGGCAGCGGCGCTCCCCACGGCATCCACGTCGATCCCGAGGCCCAACCGGAGGCAGTCTCGGCGATCGTCGACAGCGACATCACCCTGCCGGAGGAGGACATCCACCGCGGGGACGACGAGTAGGGAGCGCGGTCAGCCATGCCGGGAGGCCAGGAACGAGCGCTGCGGCGCCGGATCAACTCGGTCCAGTCGACCAAGAAGATCACCCGCGCCATGGAGCTCATCGCGGCCACCCGGGTGGTGCGGGCCATGCAACGAGCCAACGCGGCCCGCCCGTACGCCGCCAAGATCACCAGCGTCATCGAGGACCTGGCCGCCGGGGGCGCCGGGGTCGACGACCCCCTCCTCCGGGTGAGCGAGAGCCCGCGGTCGACCGCCTTCGTGATCATCACCTCGGACCGGGGCCTGGCCGGGCCGTACAACTCCTCGGTCATCCGGGCCGCCGAGCGCGAGGTGATGGCCACCCAGACCGAGGGCAAGAGCTACGAGCTGGTCCTGGTGGGCAAGAAGGCCAACGACTACTTCCGGTTCCGCAACTACGAGATCAACAAGGTGTTCGAGGGGATGACCGACACCCCGCACTACGAGGACGCCCGGGAGGTGGCCAACCACGTCCGCAGCCTCTTCGTCGACGAGGTCGTGGACGAGGTGATCCTGGCCTACCAGGAGTTCGTGTCCATGGGGACCCAGCGGGTGGCGGTGCGACGCTTCCTGCCGCTGCTGTCGCTCGAGGCGGTGGCAGCTGCGGGCGACGCCGGGGCCCGGGCCCTGTTCGAGTTCGAACCCTCACCCGACGGGGTCCTGGCGTCCCTGCTGCCCCGCTACGTGGAGTCGCGGCTCTTCTCGGCGCTGCTCGACGCCTCGGCGTCCGAGCACGCCAATCGCCAGCGGGCCATGAAGGCCGCCACCGACAACGCCGAGGAGCTGATCGTGAAGCTGAGCCGGGCTCTCAACCGAGCCCGCCAGGACGCCATCACCACCGAGATCATGGAGATCGTCGGTGGGGCCGAGGCCCTCGACGACGACCGGGTCGAGGACGAGGAGCTCATCCTCGAGCACCTCACCACCCAGCACATCGCCTCCCAGCACATCGGGGGCGACCACGGCTACCGGCGCCGCGAGCACGCCAAGACCCGCCACGTCTATCCCCCCGAGGTCCAGGAGCCCCGACCATGACAGTCACCGAAGAAACCGCCGTTCTCAAGGACGGCCGGGTGGTCTCGATCGCCGGCCCGGTGCTCGACGTGGAGTTCCCGCCCGACGCCCTGCCCGAGATCAACACCGCGCTGTCATTCGACGTCGAGCTGGGGGGCCAGGTCATCACCATCATGGCCGAGGTGGCCCAGCAGATCGGCGACAGCCGGGTGCGGGCCGTGGCCCTGAAGCCCACCGACGGGCTCAAGCGGGGCACAGCCGTGCGCAACACCGGAGGAGGCCTCCAGGTGCCCGTGGGCGACATCACCCTCGGCCACGTGTGGAACGTGATCGGCGAGCCCCTCGATGTGCCGGCCGACTCGCTGCAGGTCGAGGAGCGCTGGCCGATCCATCGGCCGGCGCCCCGCTTCGACGAGCTCGAGCCGTCGGCCAAGATGTTCGAGACCGGCATCAAGGTGATCGACCTGCTCACCCCGTACAAGGAGGGGGGCAAGATCGGTCTGTTCGGCGGGGCCGGGGTGGGCAAGACGGTGCTCATCACCGAGATGATCAACCGGGTGGCCACCCAGCACGGCGGGGTCTCGGTCTTCGCCGGTGTGGGGGAGCGAACCCGGGAGGGCACCGACCTGTTCCTCGAGATGGCGGAGTCCGGGGTGCTCGACAAGGCCGCCCTGGTCTTCGGCCAGATGGACGAGCCGCCCGGGGTGCGCCTCCGGATCGCCCTGGCCGGGGTGACGATGGCCGAGTACTTCCGCGACGTCCAGGGCCAGGACGTCCTGCTGTTCATCGACAACATCTTCCGCTTCGTCCAGGCGGGCTCGGAGGTGTCCACCCTGTTGGGGCGGATGCCGTCCGCGGTCGGCTACCAGCCCACGCTGGCCACCGAGATGGGCATGCTCCAGGAGCGGATCACCACCACCAGCAAGGGCTCCATCACGTCCGTCCAGGCCATCTACGTCCCGGCCGACGACCTCACCGACCCGGCGCCCGCCACGGCCTTCGCCCACCTGGACGCCACCACGGTGCTC
>JBFKRY010000109.1:0-13298 GCA_041636995.1 Acidimicrobiales bacterium
AGCCGAATCATCAACGCAGCGAACGGCAGCGGCCATGGATGGCCGCCTACCCGGTGCTGACCCCGACCCGCCAGGTCGCCCGTCGCGGCCTCGCCGCAGGGCGACACATGAGGCGACGCCACCGATGGCGGAGCCGAATCATCACCGGAGCGCCAGCTCGGTGAGGAAGGCGTCCACCAGCCGGGCCGCCGGCAGCGCCGACCCGAACCCCGCAGCCCGGACCCGTTCGGCGTCCGCGGCAGGCAGCGGCGCCAGCAGCCCGAGCAGCGACGAGGGCTCCCATGCCCGCAACAGCGCGCACTGGAACCGCACGCCGGCGCGGCTGCGCCGCTGGGCCAGGCCGACCAGCTTGCCCGGCCCCACGGTCACCTCCCCGGGGGCTCGACCCACGAAGCAGGCGATCCGGGCCAGCGGGTCCCTCGGCATGGGACCACTGAGGACGGTGGCGTCGAGATCGAACGTACGGGCCACTGCGGCCCAGGTCTGGCCCAACCACACCGGCGCCTCACCCACGTCGGCGCGCCACAGTCGATCGCCCGCGGGGAGCACCACGTCGACCCACACCACGGCATCGGGATCGACCAGCACTGCGCCGCCACCGCTGCGCCGCCGGACCACTGCGATCCCGGCCCGGGCGGCTGCCCGATGGTCGACGGTCTCCTCCGGCTGGGTGCTCCCCAGCACCAGGGCCGGAGCGTCGACGTCGACGATCCACACCGTGGGTTCCGGGTCGGGATCGAGGTCGCGGGCGTGGATCTCGGCGGCGGTACCGGTGAGGCGCTCCACCCGCCACCGGCCCGCTCGCCGTGGCCGGGTCACGCGGTGCGGGTCTCGGGAAGGTAGGGCTCCCACGCCTCGGGGACGTCGGGCACCGAGTACTGCACCCACGAGCCGTGGGGAGGCTCGAAGGGCGGGCGAGCCAGCCGCATGGAGGTCTCGGCCAGCAGCTGGTCTCGCTTCTTGGCGTTGCAGTGACCGCAGCAGGCCACCACGTTCTCCCAGACATGCTCGCCGCCGCGGCTCCTGGGCAGCACGTGGTCGATGCTCTCGGCCCGCCCGCCGCAGTACTGGCAGCGGTGCTCGTCACGGGCGAAGACCCCGCGGCGGCTGAGCGCCGAGCGTCGGCCGAACGGCACCCTCACGTAGTAGCGCAGCCGCACCACGCTCGGCACATGCAGGGACAGCCACTCGGACCGGATGATCTCATCGCTGCCGTGGACGCTGTCCGCCTTGCCACCGAGCACCAGCACGCTGGCGCGACGGGAGGACACGATGCTGAGGGGCTCGTACGTCACGTTCAACACCAGGGCCCGAGCCATACCCCCACAATCTAGTGGTGAGCGCGCAAGCGTTCCCGCGCGGAGACGCCGTCCGACCCCGGTGAAGGCGCTCGAGTGGCGGCCGGCCAGTCCCGGCACCAGCCCAGATACGCGACCACGTCCGCGGGATCGGGGCGGCGATCTGGGTCGCCGTAGGCGGTCACCATCCGGAAGCGGAGGTACGCCACTCCGGGCAGGGGCAGGAACGGTGGCCGCCGCCACCAACGGCGGCGCCGCAACCGCCAGAGCTGGGTGGCTGCGGTGGGCCACAACGCCGGGTGGGCGAGCACCGCGCGCCCCACGGTCAGGTACCAACGGACCCCCACGACCCCAGAGCGTACCGACCGGGGCCGCGGGTCCGGATGACCGCTCGTTCCCGTAGCCTGAGAGCTTGCGGCCGGGATCCGGGACACCGCGCAGCGTCAGGTCACCGAAAGGACACATGTGAGCCAGCAGACCGCAGAGCGCACCCGCACGTTTGCCGAGCTCTTCGACTCCGTGGTGACCAATGTGAGCAAGGTGATCCAGGGCAAGACCGACGTGATCCGCCTGGTGACCCTGGCCCTGGTCGCCGAGGGGCACGTGCTCGTCGAGGACGCCCCCGGGACCGGCAAGACCAGCCTGGCCAAGTCGCTGGGGCGTTCGGTCGACGCCGAGGTCGGCCGGATCCAGTTCACCCCCGATCTGCTCCCGACCGACGTGGTGGGGCTCTCCGTCTGGAACCGTTCCGACAGCCGCTTCGAGTTCCGCCCCGGCCCGGTGTTCGCCGGCATCGTCCTGGCCGACGAGATCAACCGGGCCTCCCCCAAGACCCAGTCTGCGCTGCTCGAGGCCATGGCCGAGCGTCAGGTCACCGTTGACGGGGTCACCCATACCCTGCGGCGGCCGTTCATGGTGCTGGCCACCCAGAACCCGCTCGACCACGAGGGCACCTACCCCCTGCCCGAGAGCCAGCTCGACCGCTTCCTCATGAAGGTGTCGATGGGCTACCCGAGCCGCGACGCCGAGCTGCAGATCCTCACCACCCACGCGGCCGACGACGTGCTGGCAAAGCTCCGCCCCGTGGTCTCGCGAGCCGAGGTCCAGGGCATGGCGGCTGCGGTCCAGACCGTCCACGTGGCCCCGGCGGTGCAGGCGTACCTGGTCGAGATGGCCGACGCCTCCCGCCGCCACCGCGACCTGGCGCTCGGGATGTCCACCCGCGCCACCCTCTCCCTCCAGCGGGTGGCCCGGGCCGTGGCCGCGGCGCAGGGTCGCGAGTACGCCACCCCCGACGACATCAAGGCCCTGGCCCACCCTGTGCTCGACCACCGGCTGGTGGTCACCGCCGACGCCGCGCTGCGGGGCGTGACCGCGTACGACACCACCGAGGACATCCTCCGGTCCGTGCCGGTCCCCCGCATGGACTGAGCGGGGCCCGGTGCTGACCCGCCGCGGCGTCGCCACCCTGGCCGTCAGCTTGGCGATCCTCGCCGGGGGGCGGCTCTTCGGCCTGCCCGAGCTGTTCGTCGTCGGTGCCGGCGGGCTCATCGTCCTGGTCCTCGCGGTCCTCTACGTGGCCCTGCGCCGTCTGCGGGTCGAGGTGTCCCGGCACCTGAGCCCGCCCCACGTCTACGCCGGCAACCCGTGCCGCGTCGACCTGTTGCTGCGCAACCGCTCCCGGCTTCCGAGCCCGGTGCTGCGGCTGCGCGACGACGTGTCGGGCACCCAGGGTGTCGAGCTGCTGGTGTCACCGATGCGGACCAACGCGGGGACCCAGGCGATCTACCGGCTGCCCACCGACCGGCGGGGCATCGTCCAGGTGGGGCCGCTGCGGCTGACGGTCACCGATCCCTTCGGCCTGGCCCGGCTGACCACCACCGGCGACCGCGAGGTCTCGCTCGTCGTGTACCCGCGCATCGACGACGTGGCCCCGGTGCGGCGCTCGTCGGGCAGCGATCTGGAGCGCCAGACCATCCAGGAGCAGCAGGTGGCACCGGCTGGCGACGACTTCTACGCCCTGCGGGCCTACGTGGTGGGCGACGACCTGCGGCGGGTCCACTGGCCGTCGTCGGCCCGTCACGACGAGCTCATGGTCCGCCAGGACCAGATCCCCTGGCACGGTCGCCTCACCGTGATCCTGGACACCCGGGAGATGGCCTCCCCCGCGGTCTTCGAAGCCATGGTCTCGGCTGCGGCCTCGATCGCGGTGGCGAGCAGCAAGCGGGGCGACCTGGTCCGGGTGCTCCACACCGACGGCACCGACTCGGCCTCGGCGACCGGACCCCACCACCTCACCGACATCCTGCGCCAGCTGGCCGTGGTCTCCCAGACCGAGCATCCGCTCGGACCGGCCATCGACCAGCTGACCTCGCCCGGGAGCGGCGGCGCGGTGGTGGCCATCACCACCGGCGAGGACGAGCTCGACGACGCCATCATGCGCCGGGCGGCGTCACGGTACCGTCGGCGGGTCATCGTGCTGTTCGGCCGGAGCGCGCTCCCGGTAGGGAGCGACACCGCGGTACGGTCCACGACGGTGATCCGCGTCGGTCAGTCGACCACCTTCGCCGAGGCCTGGAGCGCCGAGTTCGGCCGTCCCCGGCTCTCGCGCACCCGCCTCGAGAAGGTGGCCACATGAGCGAGCGCCGCCCCGACGTCGCGGTGATGGTAGCGGCCGAGCTGTTCCTGGTGCTGACCACGCTCACGGCGGTCGCCGGCTTCAGCCGGCTCTTCGACGACACCAGCTGGGTGAGCCCGCTGCTCGCGGCCACCATCGTGGCCCACGTCACCGTGGGCGCGGTGCGCCGCATGGGCCGCGGTCTACTGCTCGGCGGCGCCCTGAGCGCGGTGGTGATGGTCCTGCAGATCACCTGGACCCACTACCGCCCCACCCTCGAGACCGGGCTGCCCACCGGGGCCACTCGCGACGCGATCGACGCCGACCTCACCGCCGCGTGGAACCTGTTCAGCGACGTCAAGGCCCCCACCGAGCCGGTCCTGGGGTTCGTGGTGATGGCCACCATCGCCATCTGGGTCGTCGCCTACCTGGCCGACTGGGCCGCGTTCCGGCTGTGGTCGCCGCTCGAGAGCGCGCTGCCGGGCTTCGCGATCTTCGTGTTCGTGGCCTTCTTCGGCGACGACGGCGACCGCATCGCCCTGTCGGCCCTGTTCCTCGCAGCCCTGATCGGCTTCCAGCTCTTCCACCACCTCACCCGCCAGACCCAGGAGGTGCGCTGGCTGGCCGGCACCCAGCGCTCGGGCACCTCCGCGCTCACCCGAGCCGGCGCGGTGGTGTCGGTGATCGTGGTGCTGGGCGCGGTGGCCGCGGGGCCAGCCCTGCCGGGCGCCGAGCAGGATCCCCTCGTCGACCTCGACACCCGCACCCGGGGCCGTGACACCCGGGTGGTCATCAGCCCCATCGTCGACATCCGGGGCCGCCTCGTCGACCAGGCCGACCTCGAGGCCTTCACGGTGCGCAGCTCCCAGCCGTCGTACTGGCGCCTGGCCAGCCTCGACAGCTTCAACGGCCAGATCTGGGGTGCCGACAACAAGTACGCGCGGGCCTCGGGCAGCCTGCCCGACGACTACCCCGTCGACGCCACGGTCGACACCCTCACCCAGTCCTTCGACATCACCGCCCTGGGCGCGGTATGGCTCCCGGCCGCCTACGAACCCCGCCGCATCCTCGAGGTGTCCGACGAGAACATCAGCTACGAGCCGGTCTCGGGCACGCTCATCGTCGGCCGGAGCCTCGAGTCGTCGAACGGGCTGTCCTACTCCGTCGAGTCCGCGATCCCGGTGTTCGACCCCGTCGCCCTCGAGGCGGCGCCCAACGCCTACCCCCAGGAGATCCTCGATCGCTACCTGCAGCTCCCCGACGACTTCTCGGCCACGGCCACCGCGCTCGCCTTCGAGCTGACCGCCGGCGACGCCAACAACTACGAGAAGGCCCTCAGCCTGCAGAACTACTTCCGTGACAACTTCACGTACGACCTCGACGTCGGTGCCGGACACTCGAACGCCCGCATCGACTCGTTCCTCGAGGCCGGGGTGGGCTACTGCGAGCAGTTCGCCGGGTCGTTCGCGGCGATGGCCCGAGCCATCGGCATGCCCGCGCGGGTGGCCGTGGGGTTCACCTGGGGTGAGCGCGACGCCGTCGAGCAGGACCTGTACCGGGTGCGGGGCGAGCATGCCCACGCCTGGCCCGAGGTGTACATCCCGGGCTCGGGCTGGGTCCCGTTCGAGCCCACGCCCACCCGCGGTGCCCCGAATGCGGCACCGTGGACGGGGGTGCAGCCGGCGCAGGCCGGCGGCGACATTCCCGAGGAGCCCGAGCCCACCCCCGACGGTGCGGCGGCGCCGCCCAACGTCCCCGAGGAGCCGCTGATCGACGTGCCAACGGATCCGGGCTCGGCCGAAGCGGACGGCGCCGCCCGGGAGGGCGTGCCCCGCTGGCTGAAGATCGCCGCTCTGGTGATGGTCTCGGCAACCGCGCTGGGCGGGCTCTACGCGCTGGGGATCGTCGCCATCAAGCGCTCGCGGTCGCGCTACCGCTTCGCGCGGGCCGCGGACAACCGGGAGCGGGTCAACGCGGTCTGGACCGACACCGTCGAGTCGCTGCGTCCGCTGGGCCTCGAGCACCAGCCGACCGAGACCATCCGGGAGTTCGCCGAGCGCGCCGGCCGGGCCAGCGTCCCGGCCCGCCGGGACCTGCTGGGCCTGAGCGAGCTGGCGGTGGAGGCCACCTACGGGCCCCGGGAGCCGTCCGACGAGTCGGTGGAGGCCGCCCAGCAGCACCGCGAAGGAGTGGCGGCGACCGTGCAGGCCCTGACCACCACCACCGATCGCCTCAAGGACTCCCTCGATCCCCGGACCCTGGTGAGCCGCTGACGCGGGCCCTTCGAGCCCGCGGGCTCTTCGAGCCCGTCTTCAGTTGCGGGAGGAGTCGTCGGGGTCGTCGTCGCCGCGGAGCCGGTCGCGCAGCGAACCCGAGGAGTCGTTGCCGCCCAGCATGTTGCGCAGCCCGCCCGAGCGCATCGACTGCGAGATCTGTTGGAGGCCGGCCCGGCCCAGGCGCCGGGCGTTCTGCTCGAAGTACAGGGCCGCGCCGAGCATGATGGCGAAGCCGACGAAGGCCAGCCAGAACGAGACGGTGAGGGTCAGGATCATCACCACCAGACCCACGACGAAGCCGAACACGGCCCAGCGCAGGTTGCGCGATGCGTGGGAGTAGACCGTGGTCGAACCCACCTCTCGGGCCAGCTCCGGATCGCTCTCGTAGAGCTGCTGCTCGATCTCGCTGAGGATGCGTTGCTCGTCCTCTGACAGGGGCACGTCTCCATCTTCGCACAGGCCTTGGGCATCAACAACGCGCAGCCGGGAAATCGCGGTGGGCGCTCAGGCGGGGATCTCGGGTGGCCCCCACTGCTGGTCGCCTCGCTGCTTGGTGCGCAGCCCGTCGGCCTCGAGGCTGCTGGCGGGTCCTATCACGCCGACCCCGAAACGATCGCGGATGGCGTCGACGGCGTCCTCGGTGCGGCGCCACTCGTCGGTCAGGTCCTCGAAGCTGAGCTGCTCGCCCTCGCCCGGGCGGGTGATGCCGCTCACGCCCACGCCGAGCAGACGGACCCCCGGCCCGGGGTCGATGCGGCCCAGCAGCTGCCTGGCCTCCCGACCGATGACCGCGCTGCTGTCGGTGGGCGACGCCAGGGTGGTGGCCCGGGTGATGGTGTGGAAGTCCCCGAAGCGCACCTTCACGGTCACGGTCCGACCCCGCCGCTGCATGCTCCGCAGCCGCCGACCCACGGCGTCGGCCATGCGGACGGCCTCGGTGTCCAGGCGGGGCCCGTCGTGGATGTCGATCGGGAAGGTCTCCTCGTGGCTCACCGACTTGACCTCCTGGTCCGGGGTGACCGGGCGATCGTCTCGACCGTGGGCCAGCTCGTGGAGGTGGCGCCCGTGGGCGCTGCCGAGGATGCCCATCAGGGTCTCGACCGGGATCCGCCGCAGATCCTCGACGGTGGCCACCCCGAGACGATCGAGCCGGGCCTCGGTGGCCGGGCCGACACCCCAGATCGCCCTGATGGGCAGCGGGTCGAGGAACGCCTGGACCTCGGCGGGCTCCACCACCCGGACCCCCCGACCCGGGACGGGACCGTCGGGGCCCGGCGACGGCTTGGCGTCCTCGGTGGCCAGCTTGGCGAGGAACTTGTTGGGGGCCACGCCCACCGAGCAGGTCAGCCCCTCCTCCTCGTGGACCCGGCGCCGGATGGCCCGGGCGATCTCGACCGGGGAGCCGTGGACCCCGATGGCCCCCGAGACGTCGAGGAACGCCTCGTCGAGCGAGAGTGGCTCGACGAGGGGGGTGAACGAGCGCAGGATCGTCATGACCCGGCCACTGACCTCGGCGTAGTGCGCGTGGTCGCCGGGCAGGAACACCGCGTCCGGACACAGCCGGCGGGCCTGGCTGGACGCCATGGCCGAGTGGATCCCGTACACCCGGGCCTCGTAGGAGGCCGCGGCCACCACCCCCCTGGGGCCGGCGCCGCCGACGATGACGGGCTGGCCCCCGAGCTCGGGCCGGCGCAGCAGCTCCACCGATGCGAAGAACGCGTCCATGTCGACGTGGAGGATGTCGGCGGCCGAGTGCGGCATCGCCACCACCGTATGCGAGCCAATAGCCTGAGCCCGATGCAGGAGGACGACCCCGACGCCGGCGCGGAGCTCGAGCCCGCCCCGCCGTCGCTGCCTGCCGAACTGGATCCGGAGTCGCTGCCCTCGACGCGGCTCGCCGCGGCCGCGCCGTCCAGGCCGGCCAGGGCCCTGGCCTTCGTGTCGATCCTCGTCGGCGGGCTGTGCGGCGGCCTCATCGGCTTCGCCTTCACCGACCTCCAGTGCGACGACGGCTGCGCGCTGCTGGCGGGCGTCGGCGGGGTGATCGGCGCTCTGGCCGGTGCCATCGGCGTGGCCGTGGTCGCCGTCCTGGTGCTGCGGGCCATGGACGAGTGGGAGACCGTCAAGGACGCGAAGCCAGACAGCCATCCCGCCCGGCGGCGGCCGGAGAACTGATCCGTGGCCGACCCGACGCCGATCGGGCTCCGCGACCTGGCCGTCGAGGTCGCCGGGCGCACTGCCGCGTTCCTGCGCCGCGAGGTCGGTCGACCCCACGACCCCGACACCAAGAGCTCGGGCACCGACTTCGTGACCGCGGTCGACCGGGCTTCCGAGCGCCGGATCGTGGACGCCCTGGCCGCGGCCCGCCCAGACGACGGGTTCAAGGGCGAGGAGGGCACCGACGAGCCCGGCACCAGCGGAGTCCGCTGGGTCATCGATCCCATCGACGGGACGACCAACTTCGTGTTCGCCCACCCGGGCTTCTCCGTCTCCATCGCGGCCGAGGTCGACGGGACCATCGTGGCCGGCGCGGTCGCCGACCCCATGCACGACCAGATCTTCGACGCCGCGATCGGCGAGGGCGCCCGCTGCAACGGCCAGCCGATCCGGGTCCGCCCGACGACCGAGCTGTCCCAGGCCCTGGTGGCCACCGGCTTCAGCTACCGGCCCGACCAGCGTCGCCGCCAGGCCCGAGCCCTGGAGATCATCCTGCCCCTGATCGCCGACATCCGCCGCATGGGCTCGGCCGCCAACGACCTCTGCGGGGTGGCCCTGGGTCGAGTCGACGCCTACTACGAGACCGGGCTGAGCGAGTGGGATCTCGCGGCCGGCAGCCTGATCGCGTCCGAGGCCGGTGCGGTGATCCGTCCGCCGGGTACTGCGGGTCCCGACGACCAGCTCGTGGTGGCCGCAGCCCCCGGGATCGCGACCGAGCTGGTGGCCCTGATCGAACGATCAGGCCTCATCGAACGGCCAGGCCTCATCGAGCGATCAGGTCTGACCGACATCTGATCCGGGCGGCCTTACTCGTCGCCGCGCGGGGTACCCTTCGAACCACTGCCTGTGGCCGGCCCTCTCGGGAGGCGGGCGGCGGGTCTCAGGCGGCGTGCATTACCGTTAGCGGGCATCTCCAGCCGAGCGAGGACCATGTGGGTACCCAGATCCTGACCGTCGAGGACGACGAGCGAATCCGGACCGCGGTGCGCCTCGCCCTCGAGGACGAGGGATGGGACGTCGTGGAGGCTCGAAGTGGCGAAGAGGCGCTCGATCTGTTCAAGCGGCACACCGCCGACGTGGTTCTCATCGACATCATGCTGCCGGGCATCGACGGCTTCGAGGTGTGCCGGTCGATCCGGCGCAACAGCGACGTGCCGGTGGTCATGGTCACCGCGCGCGACGACACCCACGACGTGGTGGCCGGCCTCGAGGCCGGCGCCGACGACTACCTCACCAAGCCGTTCGCGCCCAAGGAGCTGAGCGCCCGGATCCGGGCGCTGCTGCGCCGGGTGCGCTCGGCGTCGCCGACGTCGAGCCAGTTCGAGTTCGGCGACCTCCAGATCCTGCCCGACCAGGGCATGGTGATGATCGGCGACGACGAAGTCCATCTCACCAAGACCGAGTTCCGGCTGCTCGTCGAGCTGGCCAGCAGCCCGGGCCGGGTGTTCTCGCGCGAGGTGCTGCTCGAGCGGGTCTGGGGGTACGGGTACTTCGGCGACGGGCGGCTGGTGGACGTGCACATCCGTCGCCTCCGCACCAAGATCGAGCCCGACCCCGCCAAGCCCCGGTATGTCCTGACCGTGCGCGGACTGGGATACAAGCTTCAGGCTTGAGGGAGACGTTGGAGCGAGACCAGCCGCCGGACGAGGCGGTTGCCGAGGTCGGCGGGGGCCGGCGACCACGGATGCGCCTCCGGCTCCGGGCTCGTCTCACCCTGGCGTTCGGACTCGGCGCGCTGTTGCTCTCCACGTTGCTCTCCGCGGTGACCTACGGGCTCACGAGGGACAACCTGCTCGACACCCGTGAGGAGTCGGCGGTGGAGGTGGCCACCCGCAACGCCGGCCGGGTGGAGCTGCTGATCACCGACGAGATGGTCGAACAGGACGTCCGGGCGATCCTGCGCGACCGCTCGACGATCGCCGATGCCATCCCGGCGCTGCGCCTCAGCGGGGTCGGCGAGCTGGAGTGGTTCTCCGCCGATCCGGTCGTGTTCGCGGCCCCGACCGACATCGATCCCGAACTGCTGGAGCTGGTGGCGTCGCCCGAGGAGCCCAGTGCGGCGCAGATGCGCTACCGGCTCCTCAACGACCGGCCGTTCCTGGTGATCGGCATCCCGCTCTCCATCCGGGAGGGCATCTACATCGAGGCCGTGCCCCTCGACGACATCGAGGACACCCTGGGCTCGCTGGGCCTGGCGCTGCTGGGCGCGAGCGCGGTGACCACCATGGCCGGCGTGGCCCTGGGCGCATGGGCGTCGCGGCGGGTGCTGTCGCCCCTCGAGGACGTGAGCGTCACCGCCGAGGCCCTGGCCGGCGGCGACCTCAGCGCTCGGCTCGACGTGGCCGGCGACCGCGACCTCACCGCGCTCGCGGCATCATTCAACGACATGGCCGCCAACCTCGAGGAGCGGATCGAGCGCGATGCGCAGTTCGCCAGCGACGTGAGCCACGAGCTGCGCTCGCCGCTGATGACCATCATGGCCTCGGCCGAGGTGCTGAACTCACGGCGCAGCGAGCTGTCGCCGCGAGCGGCGACCGCGCTCGATCTCCTCACCTCCGACCTCGAGCGGTTCCGCCAGCTCGTCGAGGATCTGCTCGAGATCTCGCGCTACGACACCAGCGGCGGCACCATCGACCGCGAGTACTTCGGGATCGTCGAGTTCGTCCGCAGGGTGGCCGAAGACAGCGGCTACGGCCACGTCCCGGTCGTCAACCCCTCGGAGATGGAGACCACCACGGTGGGGGCCGACAAGCGGCGGCTGGCCCGGGTGATCGCCAACCTGCTGAGCAACGCGGCCAACTACGGCGGCGGGGCCACGTCCATCGAGCTCCGGCAGGTCGACAGCTCCATCGAGATCGCGGTCGAGGACAGCGGGCCCGGGGTGCCCATCGAGGAGCGCCAGCTGATATTCGGACGTTTCGCCCGGGGGTCCGAGGGCGGTCGGCGCGGCGCAGGGACGGGAACCGGACTGGGCCTGGCCCTGGCCTCCGAGCACGTCCGGCTCCACGGCGGCCGGGTGCGGGTGGACGACCGGCCCGACGGCCAGACCGGGGCCAGGTTCGTCATCGAGCTGCCGGTGGCACCGCAGTGAGAGCCCGGCTGCTCGTCGCGGCTGTCGCCCTGGCAGGCCTGGTCGGTGCCTGTGGCATCCCCGAGGACAGCGAGCCTCGCGCCATCGAGCCCGCGACCCCGACCCCGCCCCTCGAGGAGCCGACCCCGCCGGCGGAGGCCACCCAGGCGTTCCCCATCTACCTCACCGACGCGGAGAACCGGGTGCGCAAAGTGGAGCGGGAGCTGCCCGCCCGGCTCACCATCACCGCGCTGGTGGACGAGCTGGGCGAGGTCCCCACCGACGAGGAGACCGCCCAGGGGCTGTTCACCGTGATCCCCCCGGAGACCTCGTTCTTCGCCGAGCCGATCACCGACGACACCGGCCTGGCCATCCTCGACCTGAACGCGGGGAGCTTCGACACCCTCGAGGGGGAGCAGCGCACCGTGGCCCTGGCCCAGCTGGTGTGGACCCTGACCGAGAGCCCGTCGATCACCCGGATCATCATCCGCATCGAAGGCATCGAGGAGCGCTGGCCCACCGACGGGGACGACCGCAGCGTCCTCCGCCGCAGCGACTATGCCTCGTTCGATCCTGCGTTCGTCGAGCCCACGCCCGAGCCCGTGGAGGACGAGCCACCCTCGGAGGGGGCCACCCCGTCGCCCGAGAGCGAGGGGGACGGTGGCTAGGTCCTCAGCGGGAGCTCACGGGAAGAACGTCCTGGCCACCTCGTAGAGCGCCGGGTCGACGGTCTTGAGCTGATCCACCGCGTCGGCCAGGGGCACCCGCACGATGTCGCCGTGCTGGATGGCCACCATCGAGCCGAAGGCCCGGTCGTGGGCCGCGTCGATGGCACCGATGCCGTACCTGGTGCACAGCACCCGGTCGAACGGCGACGGGCTCCCGCCCCGCTGGACGTGGCCGAGCACCGTGACCCTGGTCTCGTAGCCGGTGAGCCGTTCGATCTCGGCGGCCACCACGTTGCCGATCCCGCCCAGGCGCCGGTGCCCGTACTCGTCGATCTCGGGCTCGGGGACCTCCAGGGTGCCCGGGATGGGCATGGCCCCCTCGGCCACCACCACCACGGAGGCGAACCGACCGGCTTCGTGGCGGCGCTTGATCGACGCGGACACCGCCTCGATGTCGAAGGGCTCCTCCGGGATCAACGTCACCGTCGCCCCGCCCGCGATCCCCGACCACACCGCGATGTGTCCCACGTGGCGGCCCATCACCTCGATCACCATGACCCGGTCGTGGGACTCGGCCGTGGTGTGCAGGCGCTCGATGGCCTCGGTGGCGATGCCCACCGCGGTCTCGAACCCGAAGGTGAGCTCGGTCTCGCCGATGTCGTTGTCGATGGTCTTGGGGACCCCGATCACGTCGAGCACCCCGTCGCGCCACAGCTGGAGCCCGCACGAGAGGGTGCCCTCGCCGCCGATGACGATCATGGCCTCGATCCCCAGCTCGTCGCGGGCCTCGATGGTGCGCTCGATGCCCCGCTCCCGCATGTACGGAGTCACCCGAGAGGTGCCGAGGATGGTGCCGCCCCGGGAGATCGTGCCCCGCATCCGCTCGATCGACAGCATCTCGTACTCCCGGCGCAGCACGCCCCGCCAGCCGTCGTGGAACCCGATGATCTCGTCCTGGTAGACCCTCTCGGCCTTGAAGACGATCGCTCGCAACACCGCATTGAGACCCGGGCAGTCGCCACCGCCGGTCAGCACTCCAACACGCATGGGTTCTCCCTCGGGACACTGCCGCACGCCCAGCATGCGGTTGCACGCACAGCGTGCGGTTGCACGCACAGCGTGCGGTCGCACGCACAGCGTGCGGTCGCAGTG
>JBFKRY010000110.1:0-13034 GCA_041636995.1 Acidimicrobiales bacterium
GCTGCGGTCCCTCGCCTGGAACGAGCTGGACGCTGGGCGGATCCCGGCAGCGCAGGAAGCCGCATCGCAGGCCGTTCGGCTGTGCCACGACGTCGATCTCGGCACCGAGCTCCCAGCGCTTCTCGCGCTCCAGTCCCGGGCACTGGCGCGCGCTGGCGAAACCTCGGCGGCCCGTCTGGCCGCTCAGGACTCGATGAGGCGGTCCGATTCGACGAGCGAACTGCGCCATATCGCGGCCTGGTGGTGTCATCAGACACTGCTGGCAACGGGCGACGAAGCCGAAGCGTCGACTCAGCTCCATCTCGCTCATTTGCTGCTCACGAAGCTGCTCCATGGCCTCGACGACGAGAAGCGCCAACAGTCTCTCGACCGGATCGCGGAGCACCGGAACATCATGCTGGAGCACGCCCGTCGCTTCCCGCGGGCGGAATCGGTCACGCTCGCATCGAACGGATCCACCGAGCTCGTGATCGACCTCCGTTGGACACCGCACCAACCCGAGGATCTGCTCGTGGAGGATCGGCGTGACCGGCGTCAGCGGAGGCTCGTCCGTCTGCTGGACGAGGCTCGTTCCGCGGGCGCTCGGCCCCATATCGCCGATCTGGCGGACGCCCTCGACATCAGCGTCAGTACGGTCAAGCGAGACCTCGCCGCGTTGCGGGCCGAGGGCCTCGTCGACTGACCGTACGCCGAGCAGGTTCTGAACCTCCTCGAGGAGCAGCGGCTCCGGCCCAGCCGCCACGGAGGAGCGAGGGACCAGCGACGAAGTGCGCCTCCGGTGGAGCGGCACGGCGCCTCCGGCGCAGCCGCAAGCGCACATGTGTGCGCTTGCGAACGAAACCGTCAGTGGGCTCCCCTACGATCCGAGATCATGAGCCCGCCGCCCCAGGTCGTCACCACGCCGTACGGCCGGCCGGCGCTGGAGGCGCTGCACCGAGCCGTGGCCTCCGCCAAGGAGGGCGATCCGCTGGCTCCGGCAACGGTGGTAGTGGCCAACAACATGGTGGGGCTCTCGGCCCGCCGGCTCCTGGCGGGGGGCGATCTGGGTCCGGTCACCGGCTCGGCCCGCGGCCTGGCCGGGGTCGACTTCCTCACCGCCTACCGCCTGGCCGAGCGCTTCGGCGCCGCGTCGCTGGCCGGGGCGGGACGGCGTCCGGTCTCCGCGCCAGTCATCGCCGCGGCGGTCCGAGCGGTGTTGCAGGACGAGCCGGGGCTGTTCGCCCGGGTGGCCGAGCATCCCACCACGGAGCGGCGGCTGGTGGCGGCCCACCGGGAGCTGTGTGATCTCGACGAGGCTTCCCTCGACCGGTTGGCGGGCCTCAGCCCTCGGGCGGAGCACGTGGTGCGCATCCACCGGAGGCTGCGGTCGATGCTCGCCCCCCACTGGTACACCGAGCAGGATCTGGTCGCTGCCGCGGTGAGCGCGCTGGACGACGGCATCGCCACCGCCGAGCCCCTCGGCACCGTGGTGGTCTTCCTCCCCCAGCGTCTGGGTCCCGCCGGTGGTCGGCTGCTGCGCGAGGTCGGTCGGGCGGTGCCGGTCGTGGTGATCGCCGGCCTCTGCGGCGCCGACGACGCCGACGCCACGGTCCGCACCAGCCTGAGCCGGCTGGGCGTCACCCAGCCGCCACCGGCGCCACCGCCCGCGGCGCCCCCGCCCGTGGAGGTGCTGAGCGTCTCCGACGCCGACGACGAGGTGCGTCACGTGGTCCGGGGCATCGTCGACGCGGCCCGACAAGGCATCCCGTTCGACCGCATGGCCGTGGTGTACGCCTCCGACCAGCCATACGTGCGCCTGCTGCACGATCGCCTGGCCGCCGCGGGAATCCCACGCAACGGCAGCGCGGTGGCCACCGTCGGCGAGAGCGCGGTCGGCCGGGTCCTGCGGCGCTTCCTGTCGCTCGCCGAGCGGGGATACCGGCGCGAGGACGTCATCGGGCTGCTGGCGTCGTCGCCGATCCGGTGGCGGGGCCGGCTCACCCCCACCCGGGCGTGGGACCAGATCTCGCGGCGCGCCGGGGTGGTGAAGGGTGCCGACGACTGGCAGCAGCGGTTGGGGACCTTCGTCGCCGACGTGCGCTCGGAGATCGAGCTGCTCGGGCGGGACCCCGAGCAGGAGAGCCGGGTGAACCGCCGCGAGCGCGACATCGAGCTCGCGGAGGCGCTCCGCACCTTCATGGACGATCTCGTCGCCGTGCTGCAGGAAGGCGATGCCGCCCGGGGCTGGCGAGCCCGGACCCGCTGGTGCGCGCGGCTGCTGCATCGCTACGTCGCCGATCGGGCCGGCTGGCCCGACGCCGAGCGCCTGGCCGCCGAGCGGGTCGATGCCATCCTCGACCGCCTCGCCGGGCTCGATGCCGTCGAACCCGACCCCACTCCGGCGGTGTTCCGCCGGACCCTGGATCTCGAGCTCGACGGCGGCTTGGGTCGGGTGGGGAGCTTCGGCGACGGGGTGCTGGTCGGGCCGGCCCGCATCTCGGTGGGCCTGGAGCTCGATCGGGTCTGGGTGCTGGGGATGAGCGAGGGATCGTTCCCGAGCCGGCCGAGCGAGGACTCGCTGCTGCCCGATCGTGAGCGGCGCGAGACCGGGATCCTGGCGCTGCGAGCCGAGCGCACCGGCGACGAGCATCGCCAGCTGCTGGCGACCCTGGCCACGGTGGGGCCCGGCGGTCGGGCCACCCTGCTGTATCCACGCGGCGATCTCCGCCAATCCCACGAGCGGGCTCCCAGCCGGTGGTTGGGCGAGCTGGTGCAGGCGGGCGAGGTGGTGGTGTCGGGTTCGGATCTCGAGCGGCTGCAGGGCGACTGGATCCGCCACGTCCCGTCCTCGACCGCGGGCATCCTCGACGCCCGGTTCCCGGCAACTCACCAGGAGCACGGGCTACGGCTGCTGGCCGACGAGCTGGACCGGGCCGGCCACCTCGATGCTCGAACCCTGGCGGAGGTCGGCGACGTGGTGGTTCGGGGCGCGGCGCTGCAGGCGGGCCGGGACGGGCCCGGCTTCACCCGCTTCGACGGCAACCTGTCGGCAGCCGGCGTGGTCGACCCGGTGCAGTCCGATCGCCCCCTGTCGGCCACGGCGCTCGAGACGTGGGCCGGGTGCCCGTACCACTACTTCGCGCGCTACCTGCTCGGGGTCGAGCCCCTCGACACCCCCGAGCTGCGGCTTCGCATCGACCCGCTGTCGAAGGGCAGCCTGGTGCACCGGGTCCTCGAGCGGTTCGTGCACGAGCGCCTCGCGGGCGACGACAACCGGCCGGGACGGGGCTGGAGCGCAGCCGAGCGGGAGCGCCTCCAGGAGATCGCCTCCGAGGAGTTCGCGGCGGCAGAGGCGCGCGGGGTCACGGGCGAGCCCCTGTACTGGCGCCGGGATCAGGTCCTGCTGCGGCGCGACCTGGCCCGGTTCGCAGCGCTCGATCACGATCGGCGCACGGACGAACGCCTCCGTCCCCTGGCCACCGAGCTCGGCTTCGGCCTGGGATCCGAGCCGGCGACGATCGAGCTCGGAGATGGCCGGACGATCCGGCTCCGGGGCTCGATCGACCTCGTCGACGAGACCGCGAGAGGCGACCTGGTCGTCATCGACTACAAGACCGGACGGGAGACCCGTCTGACCGAGGACGACCCGCACCAGGGGGGCACCCGTCTCCAGCTGGTGCTCTACGCGCTGGCGGCTCGCCAGATCCTGGGCCGCCCGCACGCCGGGGTCCACAGCTACTACTGGCACCTGCGGGAGCGTTCCCGGTACTGCCGGATCGGCTACCCGGTCACCGCCGCCGTGGAGAGCGAGGTCCTCCGGGCCGTGCGCACGATCATCGACGACATGGCGGCCGGTGTCTTCCCCCAGCACCCCGACGAGACCACCCGGAGCGGGTGGGTGAGCTGCGCCTATTGCGATCCCGACGGCCTCGGCGTCGCGGAGGCCCGACGCCGGCTGAGCCGCAAGGCCGCAGCGCCGGAGCTGACGGCGTACCTGCTGCTGGCCGAGCCGTCGCTGGTCCCGCCATCGCAGCTGCCCGAGCTCGAGGAGCGAGCGTCGACATGACCGAGCAGCTGAGCCTGCTGGACGGCGACGACGAGCCCGGGCCCTCCGATCCGCTCGATCAGCCGGCGCGGGACCGCATCCGCGCCGACGTCAACCGGAACCTCTTCGTCGAGGCCGGCGCGGGCTCGGGAAAGACCAGCGAGCTGGTGGAGCGGATCTTCTCGTTGGTCCTCAGCGGCGTCGAGGTCCAGCACATCGCGGCGATCACCTTCACGGAGAAGGCGGCCGCCGAGCTGCGCCAGCGGGTCCGGGAGCGGCTCGAGGAGGCCCGGCGGGCCGATCCGGCCGACAGCCGCTGGCGCGAGGCGCTGCACCAGCTCGACTCGGCCGCCATCTCCACGCTGCACTCGTTCGCCCAGCGCATCCTGTTCGAGCATCCCGTCGAGGCCGGTCTCCCGCCGGGGGTCGAGGTCCTCGACGAGCTGGCCTCCCAGGTCCATTTCGACGAACGCTGGGAAGCGCACGTCCCGGTCCTGCTCGCTCGGGAGGACATGGGCGGGCCGCTGCTGGTCGGCGACGTCCTGGGGATCCGGATCCCGGAGCTGAAGAGCCTCGCCCAGCAGTTCGAGGACAACTGGGACCTGCTCCGCCGGCGGCTGCCCGACCACGTCGAGCCCTTGTCGCTCGACGTCACCGCGGTGGTCGAAGAGCTGCGGGCCGTCGGTGCCGCGGCGTCGGAGGCCCTCGATCCCGAGGACCACATGGCCCAGCTCCTCGAGTCGGTGGGGGCCTACGCCAACGAAGTGGAGGACGCAGCCCGTGCGGCAGCCGATCCTGTCGATCGGCTGGTCGACCTGGCCGAGGTCCTCACCCGCCCGAAGCCGAGCTTCGGCACGAAGGGCGAACCCTACAAGCAGAAGGGGAATCGTCAGAAGTGGGCCGACGGTCGCCTCGAGGAGCTCAAGATCGAGCTGTGGGAGGCGGGCCAGGCCCGCGACCGCTGCCGCGCTCGGCTCGGCCAGGCGGTCATCGAGCACCTGGCGTCGGCGGTGGGTGCCTTCGTGCTGGCGTCTGTCGACGAGCGCCGGCGGGAGGGCCGGCTCCGGTTCCACGACCTGCTGGTGCTGGCGCGCGACGTGCTCCGCGACCCCGACACCGGCGCCGCGGTCCGGTCCAGCCTCCGCGACCGCTACCGCCGGCTCCTCATCGACGAGTTCCAGGACACCGACCCCATCCAGGTGGACCTGGCAGCGCTGATCACCGCCGACGCCGCAGACCACGAGGCGGTGAACGAGGACGACTGGGAGCGCATCCCCACCGAGGCGGGCCGGCTCTTCTTCGTCGGCGACCCCAAGCAGTCCATCTACCGGTTCCGCCGGGCCGACATCGGGACCTATCTGCGGGCCCAGGAGCGGTTCGGCGAGGGCTCCCCGGTGAGCCTGACCACCAACTTCCGATCCTCGGCCACGGTGATCGACTGGGTCAACCGGGTGTTCTCGCAGGTGATCGTGGCCGCCGAGAACAGCCAGCCCGGCTACACCCCGTTGCGGGGCATGCGTCCGGCGCCGTCGGTGGGGCCCGGGGTGATGGCTGTCGGCGCCCAGCCCCACCAGACCGACCTGAAGGCGAACGAGCTGCGGGTCGAGGAGGCAACCGACGTCGCGGCCACCGTGGTCCGAGCCGTGACCGACGGCTGGACGGTGACCGACCCGGTCGAGGACCGGCAGCGCCCGGCCCGGCTGGGTGACATCACCATCCTGTTGCCCGCGAGGACCTCGCTGCCCTGGCTCGAGCAGGCCCTGGAGAACGCCGGGGTGCCGTACCGGGCCGAGACCGCGAGCCTGGTGTTCGCTACCCCCGAGGTCCGTGATCTGCTGATGATTGCGCGGGCGGTCGACGACCCCACCGACGAGCTGGCCGTGGTCGCCGCGCTGCGCAGCCCCGCGCTGGGATGCGGCGACGACGACCTGTACCGCTACCGCACCGAGCTCGGCGGCCGCTGGGACCACCAGCGGGTCGACGACCTCCCGGGGCGGGACCCGGTGGTGGCGGGCATGGCATGGATGGGGGCGCTGCACCGGGAGCGCCCGTGGCTGGCGCCGGCGCAGATCCTCGACCGGATCATCGAGGAGCGCCAGCTCCTCGAGCTCGGGGCCTGCCGGCACCGTCACCGTGAGGTCTGGCGACGCCTCCGCTTCGTCGTCGACCAGGCCCGGGCCTGGACCGATGCCACCGGGGGGGATCTCCGCCAGTACCTCACCTGGGTACACCTGCAGGCGTCGGAGTCGGCCCGGGTGGCGGAGACCGTGCTGCCCGAGACCGACACCGACGCGGTCCGGATCATGACCGTGCACGCGTCGAAGGGACTCGAGTTCCCGATCACGATCGTCTCGGGGCTGACCACCCAGCGTCGGGTCCAGCAGGCGCGGGTCCACGTGGTGTGGCCCCCCGAGGGCGGCATCGGCTACCGCCTCGGCGCCGACAACACCACCCCGCTCTACGACGACTTCCAGCCGATCGACGAGCAGCTCGACGACCACGAGCGGCTGCGCCTGCTCTACGTGGCATGCACCCGGGCCCGGGACCACCTGGTGGTATCCATGCACAGAGTCGACTCGAAGCCGAGCGGCAGCCTGGCCGAGGTCCTCGCCGAGCACGGCGGCGGCGTCGGGGTGGCCACGCCCACCGGCCCCGAGCCCCGGCAGCTCGAGATCCCCACCGAGCCGGTCGGTCGCCCGGCGCTGCCGCCTCGATCGGCGTGGGAACAGGAGCGGGCCCAGGCCCTGGACCGGGCTCGTCGCAGCCGCACGGTGGCGGCGACCACCGTCGCCCGGGTCGCCGCCCAGCGCCACGACGATCCCGGGCTGCGCAAGGCCGGGCGCGATCTCGATCTTCCCCCCTGGCAGAAGGGCCGTTACGGCACCGCCGTGGGCCGAGCGGTTCACGGTGTGCTCCAGAGCATCGATCTGGCCACCGGCGAGGGTCTGGCGGGCGCGGTCGCGGCCCAGGCCGCCGCCGAGGGAGTGCTGGGCCGCGAGGCCGACATCGAGGCGCTGTGCCGGTCGGCGCTGGCCAGCGAGCTGGTCCGGGAGGCCGCCAGGCGGCCTCACTGGCGGGAGATCTACGTGGCCACACCGGTGGAGTCCCGCCTGCTGGAGGGCTACGTCGATCTGCTGTACGAGGGCGACCAAGGCCTGGTGCTGGTCGACCACAAGACCGACGCCTGGCACGACCAGGAGGACCTCGACGACAAGGTGGCCCGCTACCGGATCCAGCTCGGCGCCTACGCCCTGGCGGTCGAGGCCGCCACCGAGCGACCGGTGAGTCGAGCGGTGCTGCTGTTCCTCGACCCGGATGGCGCGGTGACCCGCTCGGTACCCGATCTCGACGGGGCCAAGGACCAGGTGCGGGCGGTGCTGCAGAGCGTGGTCGAGGGCGGCCAGGAGGAGGTCGGCGCCTGACCCGGGCTCGGGCTCAGCCCAGGCCCCGGGCCTCGTACCACGCCGCGGCGCCGGCGAGGCCGGCGTCGCCGCCGAGCTCGCCCACCGCGAGGACGGTGTGCTCGGCCAGCCCGGGCGGGCCGTACTCGCGGACCACGTCGGCCACCGGTCCCAGCACGATGTCCCCGTTGGCGCCGATGCCGCCGCCGATCACCACCATCGAGGGCGCAGCCACCCACAACATGTTCGCGATCCCCACCGCTGCGAGGCGAATGGTCTGGTTCCAGATGCGGGTTGCGGCTTCGTGGCCGGCTCGGACCATGGCGGCCAGCTCCTCGCCGCCGGGCAGGCCTTCGCGGGCGGCGGCCTCGGCCAGCGCGGTGCCCGAACCCAGGTGCTCCACGGTGCGGTGCCCGCCCACGGTGCGGTCCATGTCGATGGTGGTGTGCCCCAGCTCGCAGCTCGACCGGCGCCCGGCCACCAGCCGGTCGCGCAGGATCAGGCCGGCGCCGATCCCGGTGCTGATGGTCACGTAGAGCACGTCGGCATGGCCCCGTCCGGCCCCGAACCAGGTCTCGCCCACCGCCGCCAGGTCGGCGTCGTTGGCGAGGTGCACCACCCGGCCCAGGACCTCGCCGAGCATGGCCTCGCGGAAGCTGGGGATCCATGCCGGGGGCAGGTTGGGCGCCATCTCCAGCACCCCGGCCTCGTAGTCGATGCGTCCGGGTAGCCCCACCACCGCGGGCCCGTCGCCGGGGGTGTCGAGCTTCGAGACCAGCGTGGCCAGGGCGGCGGCGCCGTCGCTCGCGGAGGCGGTCGGACAGGTGGCGCGCTGGAGCACCGCGCCGTCCTGGTCGACCAGGCCCACCCGCATCCGGGTCCCGCCGACGTCGGCCGCGAGATGCAGGGTCACGAGCACGTCCCGTCGGCCGTCGGCTGATGCCAGTGGTCGCCGGCCTCGAGGATCTCTGTCGCGTGCTCCGGACCCCAGCTCCCCCGGGGGTACTCGTGGACGGGCGGTGGGTCCGCCAGCAGGGGGTCGAAGATCCGCCAGGCCTCCTCGACCGAGTCCTGACGGGCGAAGAGCCGGTTGTCGCCCTCCATGGCGTCCTTGAGCAGCCGCTCGTATGCCTCCGGGCCCTCCCCGAGCCCGCGCGCCACCGAGACCTGGAGATCGACACCGCGCCCGACCAGCCGGTCGCCGGGCAGCTTGGCCTGGAGGTGCAGGGACGTGGCGTCGTCGGGCTTGACCCGGAACAGCAGGTGATTGGGATGCGGATGGCATTCGGCGTCGGCGAAGAGGGGCCGGGGGGCGGCCCGGAACTCGACGATGGCCTCGGTGACGTCGGCGGCCATGGCCTTGCCGGCCCGGATGTAGAACGGGACGCCCGCCCAGCGCCACGAGTCGACCTCCAGCTTGAGGGCGGCGAAGGTCTCGGTCTGTGAGCTCGGGTCGACCCCGTCGTGGCTGCGGTAGCCCTCGTACTGGCCGCGGACGACGTCTTCGCGGGCCACAGGTCGAGTTGCCCGGAACACCTTCGAGATCTCGTCGCGCAGCGCCGGCGCCGAGTCCGACACCGGGGGCTCCATGGCCAGCATGGCGATCAGCTGCATGAGGTGGTTCTGCACCACGTCCCGGATGGCGCCGACGCCGTCGTAGAACCCGCCCCGGGTCTCGACGCCGAAGTCCTCCGCCATCGTGATGTGCACGCTTGCGACGTGGTGGCGATTCCAGAGTGGCTCGAAGATGCCGTTCGCGAACCTGGTGATCAGGACGTTCTGGACCGGTTCCTTGCCCAGGAAGTGGTCGATGCGGAAGATGCGGTCCTCGGGGTAGGTGGCCAGCAGGACCTGGTTCAGCTCCCGGGCGCTGGCGAGATCGCGCCCGAACGGCTTCTCGACGACCACCCGGCCCTCCCGTTCCAGCCCGGCCTGGGCCAGCCCGTTCACGACGACGTCGAACATCGAGGGAGGGATGGCGAGGAACGCGAGCGGCGCGCAGGCGGCGCCCATCCGCTCGCCCAGCCGGTCGAAGGTCGAGGGATCGTCGTACTCGCCCTGGACGTAGCACAGCATCCGGGCGAACTCGTCGAAGTCGGCCTGGTCGGGCTCCTCGCCGGCTTCGTCGACCGCAGCTCGGGCCCGCTCCCGCATGTCCTCGTCGCTCCAGTCGCTGCGCGAGACCCCGATCACGGGCAGGCGCACGTCGTCGTCGCGCCACAGCCGGTAGAGGGCGGGATAGAGCTTCTTGCGGGCCAGGTCGCCGGTGGCGCCGAACAGGATGACGGAGTCGGTGTGGATCATGGTGCTACCTCTCCGTGCTTCTCGGCGTGACCGCCGAACTCCTTGCGCATGGCCGACAGCACCCGATCACCGAAGTCGCTGCGACCCCGGGAGGAGAACCGGGAGAAGAGCGCGGATGCGATCACCGGGACGGGGACTGCCGCGTCGACGGCGGCCTGCACGGTCCAGCGACCCTCGCCGCTGTCGGAAACCCGGCCTTCGAAGTCGTCGAGCCCGGGGCTCTCGTGGAGGGCGTGCGCGGTCAGGTCGAGCAGCCACGAGCCGACCACGCTCCCCCGGCGCCACAGCTCGGTGACCTCGGCGGTGTCGATCTCGAAGCGGTACGCGGCCGGGTCCCGCAGCGGGGTGCTCTCGGCATCGGCGGCGGCTTCGCCCAGGCCCACGTCGGCGTGGTGGAGGAGGTTCAGCCCCTCTGCGTAGGCCGCCATCAGCCCGTACTCGATACCGTTGTGCACCATCTTGACGAAGTGGCCCGCGCCAGGCGGACCGCAGTGGAGGTACCCCTTCTCGGCCGGTGACGGGTCGCCGGTGCGGCCCTCGGTCCTGGGGGCCGCGGCGGCACCGGGGGCCAGGGCCTCGAAGATCGGCTCCAGCCGCGCGACCGCCGCCGGCTCCCCGCCGATCATCAGGCAGAACCCCCGGTGGAGCCCGTACACGCCACCGGACGTGCCCACGTCGAGGAACTGGACGCCGACCTCGGCGAGCGACGCGGCCCGGTCGATCGCGTCGCGGTACCACGAGTTGCCGCCGTCGACGACGATGTCGCCCGGGTCGAGGAGCGAGGCCAGCTCGTGGACGGTGCCGCCGACGAACGCCGCCGGGATCATGATCCAGAGGACCCGGGGACGGTCGAGCTCGGCGACCAGCTCGCCGAGCGCCGGCGCGGTCCCGAAGCCCTCCGCCGCCAGGGCCTCGAGCGCGCCGGCGTCGACGTCGGTGAGGACCACCTGGTGGCCGGCGGCCGCGAGGCGGCGGGACATGTTGGCGCCCATTCGCCCGGCCCCGATCATTCCCAATCGCATGCGTTCTCCTCGGCGGTTCGGACGGGACGGCCGGATGACGGGGCCATCGGGCTCCGACGATACTTGGGCGATGGCGGCTGTTCTCACTCGCCTCGACGCCCGGGCCCCGTCGCCGGAGCTGTCCCCGAGGTGACGTCTCTCCTGCTCGCCGACGTCGTCGAGACCTCCGCTGCGGTGGCGGCCACCAACTCCCGCAAGGCCAAGACCGAGTTGCTGGCCGAGCTGTTCGCGCGAATACCGCCGGCCGAGGTGGCCACGGTGGTGGCCTACCTCGCGGGCGAGGCCCGGCAGGGGCGAATCGGGGTGGGCTGGGCCACCCTCGCCGACATCGACGTCGAACCCGCCGGCGCCCCCAGCCTCACGGTGGCCCAGCTCGACGAGACCATCGACCGGCTGGCTGCGACCTCGGGCGCGGGCTCGACCGCAGCCCGTGAGCGCACCCTCGCCGACCTGCTGGGCCGGGCCACCGAGGCCGAACTCGACTTCGTCCGTCGGCTGCTGCTGGGAGAGCTCCGCCAGGGTGCCAACGAGGGCCTGGTGGTGGAGGGTGTCGCCAAGGCCGCAGGTGTGCCCGCGGCGGCCGTCCGCCGGGCGCTCATGCTCTCGGGCGATCTGGGGCTGACCGCGGAGATCGCGATCGCCGGCGGCCGGGAGGGGCTCGCGGACGTCGGCCTCGAGGTGCTCCGGCCGGTCCGGCCGATGCTGGCAGCGACCTCGGCGGATCTGGCAGCGGCGCTGGCAGAAGTCGGCGAGGCGTCGGTGGAGTGGAAGCTCGACGGCGCTCGGGTCCAGGTGCATCGTGATCGCGACGAAGTGCGGATCTGGACCCGGAACCTGAACGACGTGACCGCGCGGCTGCCCACCGTGGTGACCGCGGTCCAGAGCCTGGCCCTCGAGCGGACGATCCTCGACGGCGAGGTCATCGGGTTCGCCGCCGGGGATCGACCGCAGGCGTTCCAGGACACCATGAGCCGGTTCGGGCGGGAGTCGGAGTCCGCACCGGACCTGGTGCCGTTC
This sequence comes from Acidimicrobiales bacterium, assembly GCA_041636995.1. GTDB lineage: Bacteria > Actinomycetota > Acidimicrobiia > Acidimicrobiales > UBA8592 > JBFINV01. The sequence continues at coordinate 11,769 of JBFKRY010000110.1, forward strand.
TTCTTCGACGTGCTGCATCTCGACGGCGAGGATCTGATCGACGAGCCCCTGGCCGCCCGCCTGGCCCGGCTCGACCGGGTCGCGGGCGAGCTGCGGGTCCCCGGGCGGGTCACCGCCGACGTCACCGAGGCCGGCGAGGTCCTCGACGCGGCCCTGAGCCGGGGCCACGAGGGGGTGATGGTCAAGGCCGTGGGCTCACCCTACGAGGCCGGTCGCCGGGGCAAGGCCTGGCGCAAGGTCAAGCCGGTGCATACCCTCGACCTGGTGGTCATCGCGGTCGAGTGGGGTCACGGGCGCCGGCGAGGCTGGCTCTCGAACCTGCACCTCGGGGCGCGCGACCCCGACGCCGGATTCGTGATGGTGGGCAAGACGTTCAAGGGCATGACCGACGAGATGCTGGCCTGGCAGACGCAGCGGTTCCTGGAGCTGGAGACCCACCGTCGGGGCCACGTGGTGTACGTGCGGCCCGAGCAGGTGGTCGAGATCGCCCTCGACGGGGTGCAGGCATCCACCCGCTACCCCGGCGGGGTGGCGCTGCGCTTCGCCCGGGTCCGGGGCTACCGCCACGATCGGGACCCGGCCGCGGCCGACACCATCGACACCGTCCGGGCCATGCTGGGGTGAGACCCTCGCGGCCGCCACCATGAGTGCCCGCAGTACCTTGGCGCCATGAGCAGGCGTAGCGCGGTGGCCGGGTGCGTGATCCTGCTGGCCGCGGCCTGCACGGCGACGGACTCCAGCACCGGCCCCATCGCCACCCCGCAGCCACCCACCACGCCGGCGCCGACCAGCACCCCGTCGCCCACCGTCGAGCCGACCCCGGCGCCCCGGCCCCCCGAGGTCGACCAGACCGGCCGCCCCACCATCGACGAGCTGCTGGCCATCCCGTTCCCGCTCAACATCGCCCACGCCGGCGGCGATCAGATGGCGCCGCACTCCACCCTGTTCGCCATGGCGCGCGCGGTGGAGGAGGGTGCCAACATGCTCGAGCTCGACGTCAGGCTGACGTCCGACGGCGCCCTCGTGGTCCACCACGACGAGACCGTCGACGGGACCACGGACGGATCGGGACTGCTCCGGGAGCTCACCCTGGCGGAGGCCCAGGCCCTCGACAACGCGTACTGGTTCGCGCCCACCTGCTGGCCGTGCCGGGATCTACCCGAGGAGGAGTACGTCCACCGCGGGGTGCGCACCGGCGACGTCGACCCACCGCGGTTCTTCACGCCCGAGGACTTCCGCATCCCCACGCTGCGGGAGGTGGTGTAC
>JBFKRY010000111.1:0-12966 GCA_041636995.1 Acidimicrobiales bacterium
ACCCGAAGCCCGAGAAGCCGAGGCGCGATTCAAGTCCAACGGCCGGATGGGACGGCGTGCGCGGCCTGCGATCCGCTCGACAACGCCACTCCGGAATCCCGGGCAAGCGACCGCGGGAACCGGCGATATGCGTGGCCGGGGTGCTCGATAACACCCGCTCGTAATGCCCTGCGCCCATCCCTAGGGGTGACCTGGGTGGAGTGGCGGCTGGTGTGGCGAAGAGGACCCAGCCGGGGCTGCAGCCCGCGCCGTCGCGTGGGGCGGTGACGACGTCCCGATTCTTGGCACACCGTCGTGGTACGTCTGACTTGACCAAGTGGGGGTCGCGCCGCGGGAACGGCCGACCCCCTGACCGGAACCTACAGAGGAGGTCCCGATGGGCCACGGTACGCGCGGACCGGGTCCCCGCTCGAATCCGCCCAGCCACACTGCGAGCCGCTCAGGAGGCCTCCGGCGCAGCGCCGCGACGAACCGCGCTGGCCGGGACGCGCACGTGCTCGACCTCGTCGGAGCCCTCGTCGCCCACGCCTCTCGAGCGGACCCGTCGCCCGCTGCGACGGCCGCACTGGCTCTGCCGCTGGCAGCCGACGTTCCCAGCGAGCTGAGCGACCACGTCGAGCTGATCGATCTCGTCGCGCGCTGGATGCATCCGGCCGACCTGGTCGTCTGCGTCGACCCGGACGACGACTCGGGCATGCTCGCCGCATGTGGTGGCGGGCTGTGCATCGCTGCAGCGAACCACGACAGATTCGTGGTCCTGGTCTCGCCCGGCGCGCCGCGGGAGACGCTCGCCCAGGAGCTCGCCCACGCGATCGACATGCGCGCCGGTCGCTGGCAGACGCGCACGCCGGCTCAGGCGGAGCGGTTTGCAGCCGTGGCAGGCTGGCTCCTGCTCGCCTCGCGGGCCGCGACGAGGACCTGGCTCGATAGTCGACGGGCTTGCCCACATTTCGGATCGGGCGAAATGGCCACAGAATGGTCACAGACGAAAACACAAGCTATTCGCGACTCATGATCCCGGGCTAGATCGAGGATGGCGGACCCCGCCTGCTAGTGGTTGGTGCCTGACCCAGCAATGACGTTGCCGATGACATCGGCTGCTGCGCGATCCGACTGCTCCAGGAAGTGTGCGTACACGTTGAGCGTCGTCGCAGCGTTGCGGTGGCCGAGTCGGCCGGCGACGGTGCGGACGTCCACTCCGGCGCCGAGAAGTTGGGTGGCGACGAAGTGTCGTAGGTCATGCAGGCGGACGTTGGCGATTCCTTCCGCCTCGCACAGGCGCTTGAACGAACGGGACACCGAAGCCGGAAACCACGGCACTGAACAGTCTGGGGCGTTGCTGAAAACGAAGCCGTCCTCAGCGATCACAACGCCACACGCAGCCGCCCGACACATCATCTGTTCAAAATGCGCGCTGATCGCACCCGCGGTCTGATCGTCGAGGGAGACCCGGCGGGACGAGTGGGTCTTCGTGGCCTTCTCGACCATGCCGTTCTGGCCAATGACGATGCCCCGGTTGATATCGAGCGTGGCATTCGCCAGGTCGACGTCGCTCCAGCGCAGGGCGACGAGCTCTGATCGCCGAGCGCCCGTGGCGGCAGCGACGAGCACGTAGCAGGCCAGTTCCGGCGACTCGTCACGAGCCCGTGCGAGCAACTGGGCCAGTTGCCCAGGGTCAGGCGGCGCAATCGTCGACGGCGGCACTTTGGGCGGGGACGCCGATGCCGCGGGGTTGACGCCGATCCACCCCCACTTCACCCCTTGCCCGAGCGCACGCCGGAGAATCCCATGGATGCGGCGCACGGTCGCCGGCGCAAGTGGTCGGCCGTTCACGCCGCCGGCCTCCCGTAAGCGACCGTAGAGGGAATCGATGTCGGCCGGCGTCAACTTGGCGAGCGGTCGCTCGCCCAGGCCCGGCAGCAGGGATCGATCGATGTAGCCACGGGTCTCCTTCACCGTGGTGGGGGAGAAGTCTTTGGCGGCCTGCTCGAACCAGGCCTCGAGCAGGTCGGCGACCGTCGCCGAGCTTCGTGGTGTGAGGCCACGTTCGGCATCAGCGATCATCGTCGCCAGCATCCTTTGCGCCGCGCGCTTGCCACTGCGGACCGTCTTCGTTGCGTACCGCTTCTTCCCCGTGACGGGATCCCTGCCGAGGAACACCCTCAGCTCCCACGACTCGCCCCGCTGCCGCATGAACCCTCTCATGCCCGCCTCCTTCGCCCTGTGGATAGATGGTGCCACATCTGCCAGCCATGGATTGGCAACGGATTGGCAAGGAGGGCCGAGAACCAGAGTAGCCACTCCGGGGAGTGGCTCTGACCTGGGCTTTTGCTGGTACCCCGTACGGGATTTGAACCCGTGCTACCACCTTGAGAGGGTGGCGTCCTAGGCCGCTAGACGAACGGGGCGGGATTCACGGCGCGCCGGAGCGGCGGCAGTGGTTCGGGGAGGAGGACTCGAACCCCCAATGACTGGACCAGAACCAGTTGTGTTGCCAATTACACCATCCCCGAGGGCCGGATCAGCCTAGTACCCGGACCGGCTGCGCCCAACGTGGTTCAGGCGGTCTCGACGGCGCCTCCGGGGCCGTCGGATCCGGCCACGGCCGCAGCCTTGAGGCTGATGCTGGTCGAGCCGGCCGACAGGATGCGGGTGCCCGTACCGCCCGGGCCCGGGGCGAGCGGATCCTCGTCGAGCTCGAGGGTTCGGAACACCTCGTCCTCGCGCGGGAGCGGCAGGTCCTTGCCCATGTGCGACCGCAGGTCCGCGGCCTTGAGCCAGATGGTGTCGGCCTCGTGCAGGTCCGAGCCGTTCCTGATGTTGCCGACCAGCCGCACCCCGATGGCTCGTGCGGTGGCGTGGGCCAGGGCGGCCCAGAACGGCTTGCCCTGCCTACCGAGCGAGACCAGGTCGGGGCCGGCCACCGCGCCCGCGTACGCGCCCACGTACCGGCCGCCCCGCAGCACCCGGAAGTACATCGCGGTGGCGTCCTGGTGGCGGTGGAACCGCGACCGTCCGAGGTAGATGATCTCGAAGGCGTCCATTCCCACCGCTGATCGGCAGCGACCCCCCGGACCCTGAATGGGTCGACCGGCTCAACGGCTGGTGCCAGGCGGCACGAGCCTGACACCGCTGGGCGACACCGTCAGGCGACGCCGGGGCGCGAGGTGGCGAGCACCCGGGGCGGACCACCGAGGCCGACGACCGATGCCCCGGACAGGTAGAGCTCGATCATGGCCCTGGTCTCGGCGCCGCTGGCATCCATCAGGTCGGCCAGGCGGCTGATCACGTCGGTGCACGGGATGTCGAGCCGGTCGGCCAGGGCCCGGATGTCGTCCCGCCGCAGCGGCCGGGCCGGCCCCACGTCGGCGCGGAGCCGGCCGACCAGGCGCAGGTAGGCGCGCAGCATCGAGCCGAGCGAACCCACGTCGCACGGCTCGCGCTGGCCGTCGATCACGAGACCACCGGCGCCGATCTCCACTGCCCGCCGGGGTGGGAACAGCGCTTCCAGATCGAGCCCGTAGCGACCGGCCAGCTCGGTGAGCAGGGGCCGGGTCAGCCGGAGCCTGCCCCGCTCGGCCGCCTTGAGCGTGGCCAGGTCGAGCGTCGGGTCGACAAGCTGGCGCAGCCGGAGACCGCGGCGGCGACGGCGGCGGCGCAGGGCCTCGCCCACGGACCGGGCCAGGTCCGGGCGGTGGATGTCATGAGAAACAGGGACAACAACAGCCACAGGAACCCCTTTGGCCTCGATAGTTGACTTCTGTCCCAGGCAGCAGTGTTGCCGACCAGCGGCGGTGGCGCAATCACCCCCCGCCTTGCCCATGACCCCGGGGGGCCGTGGCCGGAACCCTCATCGCCGCCGGGGCCCAGCCGATGGAAGCGATGAGTCGAGGGCCCCCGTCGAGGGAATGCAGTGCCCGACATCCCCCAGCGTGTCGCCGAGCGGCCCGAACGGCCGCCCTCCGCCACCGTGGACCCAGACGCCATCCGCCCCGGCGCCCGCCTGGTCGGAGCGGATCTGTCCGGACGCGACCTCTCGCACGCGAACCTGGCCGGCGCCGACCTCTCCGGCGCCGACCTCAGCGGGGCCCGCCTGATCGGCGCCGACCTCACCGGGGCCACGCTCTTCGGAGCCGTCCTCGAACGAACCCACCTGCTGGGCGCAGCCCTGGGCGGCGCCGACCTCACCCAGGCCCGGGCCCGGGGCGCCATCCTGGGCTCGGCCCGGCTCGAGGGGGCGGTGTTGTTCGACGCCGACCTCGCCGACGCCACCCTCACCGACGCCAGCCTCCGCCACGCAGACCTCCGGTCGGCACGACTGGGTGGGGCCCGCCTGCGCAGCGCCGACCTCACCGCCACGGAGGTCCGCCGCGCCGATCTCGGCGGCGCCGACCTCACTGGTGCCGCAGTCGGATCCGCGGACTTCGGCGAGGCCTCCCTCCGGGGGGCTCGGCTCCGCGGCATCACCGGCTTCACCACCGCGACCTGGGTGGGTGTCGACATCTCCGACGTGGACTTCACCGGCGCCTACTCGCTGCGCCGGACCATCCTCGACGAGAACTATCTCCACGAGTTCCGCACCACGAGCAGGACCAACGCGCTGGTCTACGCGGTCTGGAAGGCCACCTCGGACTGCGGCCGCAGCCTCACCCGCTGGGCCGCGCTGACCTGCGCGGTGGCGTTGTTGTTCGGCGGCGCGTACACCCAGGTCACCCTGGACTACGGCGACCACCAGACGGCGCTCTCGCCCTTCTACTTCAGCGTGGTCACCCTCACCACCCTCGGCTACGGCGACGTGCTGCCCGCGTCGCTCGGTGCCCAGGTGGTGGTGCTGGCCGAGGTCCTCACGGGCTACCTCATGCTCGGCGGGCTGCTCAGCATCTTCGCGACCAAGATGGGGAGGCGGGCCGAGTGAAGCTGTTCAGCCGCCGCCGGGCCCGGGCCCAGGAGCGGTTCCGGCACCTGCTCGACGAGGGCGGCATCCCCACGTTCCCGAACGTCGTCGCCGAGGCCATCCAGCAGGTGTCCTCGCCCGACGTCGACCTGCGCGACGTGGCGGCCACCATCTCGGCGGACCCGCGCCTGACCGTGGCGGTGCTGAAGCTGGCCAACTCGCCGGCCTTCGCGCCCCGCAGCCCGGTCACCAGCGTGCACCAGGCCGCGGTCATGCTCGGCCGCAACCAGCTGGAGGCCCTGCTCATCTCCAGGGGAGTCGCCGATGCCCTCCCACCCCGGGAGACCGTGGGCTACTCACCCCGGCGCTTCTGGTCCGAGGCCGCGCTCCGGGCGTCGGCCGCGGCGGCGATGGCGGCCCGCATCGATCCCGCGTCGCAGTACGACCAGTTCACCGCGGCGCTGCTGCAGGACATGGCCCAGCCCATCCTGCTGCACCACGACCCGGACTACGCCGAGCTGGTGCGGGCCGTCGGCGACTCCCACCGGGAGCTGGCCGAGCGTGAGCGGGAGACCCTCGGCTGGACCCATCCCGAGATCGGTGAGCTGCTGTGCGCCGAATGGGGCCTGCCCGAGGCGTTGCGGGAGTCGGTGTCGGTGCACCACGACGAGCAGCTGGACGGCTACGAGATCGCCCAGTGGGCGTCGCTGATCGAGGGGGCGGACCCAGACGTCGAGCTGCTGGTGGAGGAGGCCCGGGTCCGCCTGCAGGTGGGTGAGGACGTCGTGCTGGAGGTCCTGGCGGAGGCGGGGGAGCGCGCCGAGGAGGTGGCGATCGCCTTCGCCTGACGGCGGCGAGGGAACACGCTGGAGGCCCGAGATGGGAACTGCAACCACATCACGCGAGCGGCAGCGCATCGGCGTGGCCTTCAACGTGCTCCGACTCCTCGACCGGCCCGACTCGACCGGCGCCGACGTCGCCGAGGCCCTCGAGAAGGACGAGACCCTCGGCCGGCAGGTCCTGCGCATGGCCCGCTCGCCGCTGTGTGGGCTGCGATCGCCCGACCTCACCGTGGCCCGGGCGGTGGTGCTCCTCGGCTTCGTGACCATCCGCAAGCTGGTCGTGCTGTCCCTGTGCCGGGACCTGGGCTCGATCGGCAGCGCAGCCGAGCCGGGCGACGCCCATCGTTGGCGGCGGGCCCTCTGGGTGGGCATCGCCGCCGAGGAGATCACCCGGCGCTACGACGAGCGGGCCGCATCCGAGGCCCTGATGGCCGGCGTGACCAGCGTGATGGCCGACGCCTTCGCCTCCTACGGGAACCCCGACGGCCTGGACGTGACCCCCGCCGTCGACCCGGAGCGGATGCAGCGGTTCCTGGGTGGCGCCGAGGGCCTGGCGCGGCTGATCATCGAGGCCCGCCCGGGCCTGCCACCGACCACCGCGGTGGACGACGCCCTGGAGGAGGCCGGCCTGATGCCGCTGTACGACGGTCGGTTGGCGGTGGACATCCGCCGGGGCTACGAGCTCTACGCGTCGCTCCTCAGCTGATGGCGAATCCGTCGCCCACAGCCCGGTCAGCGCCGGCGGGCCCGGTAGATGGCGGCCAGCACCGCCGCCACCGCCGCGAAGAGCTCGACCGGGATCAGCTCCCCCACATCGACGGTCCGGTACATGGCCCGGGCCAGGGTCTTCTCCTCCCGGATGGGCACCCGGTGGCGCCGAGCCTCCTCCTTGATGCGCTCGGCCACGACCCCGGCGCCCTTGGCGAGCACCCGCGGTGCGCCGTCGGCCTGCTCGTACCCCAGCGCGATCGCCAGGTGGGTGGGGTTGGTGACGACCACGTCGGCCCCGCCGACCGCGGCGATCATCCGGTTGCGCGACAGCAGCGCCTGGCGGCGCCGGATCTCGGCCTTCACGAACGGGCTGGCCTCCTGCTGCTTCAGCTCTTCCTTGACCTCCTGCTTGGTCATGCGCAGCTGGCGGGTGAACCGGGCCTTGTTGAACATGGCGTCGGCCACGCCCACCAACACCGCCGCCGCAGCGGCCCGGACGAGCAGATCCCGCATGGTCGTGCCCATGCCGGCCAGGCTCGACGAGAGCACCCGGCCACCACCGAGCACCCGCTCGACGGTCTGGTCGTACAGCCCCCAGGTCACCGCGACCAGCAGCGCCAGCTTGGCGACGGTGCGGCCCAGATCCCAGAGAACCTGCACCGACAGCAAGCGCTTCAGGCCCTCGACCGGGTTCAGGTTGCGCCACCGGGGCTTGAGCTTGTGCGGGTTCGGGCGGCCGCCCGCCAGCGCCAGCTGTGCGGCGACGCTGGCGCCCGCGGTCAGGGCCACCAGCGGGACGAAGACCCGGAGGGCCTCCCACAGCAGCTGGCCGAGAGTGGCGGTGGGGGTCGCAGGATCGAGGACCGCGTCGGGCGAGATCGAGGTCTCCCAGATGTCCGCCATGCGGCTCACCAGGCCCGGCAGCAGCGCCGGCAGCAGCAGCGCGGCGACCACCAGCGAGACCGCCTGGGGGAGCTCCGAGGACCGCGCGGCCATGCCCTTGCGGCGGGCGTCACGGCGCTTCTTGGCCGTCGGCTTCTCGGTCCGGTTGGCCCCTGGATTCGCCATCGACGTCCCATCGGCCGAACGGACTGGGTCGTGAGGCCCACTGCGGGGCCCCGAGGCCCCCGCTCCGGTCGTGAAAACGGGCCCGACATGGGTCGAACGGCTCAAGTCGTGGGCCGTATGGCCGATGGAGGGCCCATGTCCGAGCTCGACGATGCGCTGGACCACGAGATACGCGAGCTCGAGACGGTGCTGCTTCGACTCACCACGCTCCGGTTGCTGATGGCCAGCGGCAAGCATGGCCTCGTCGACCGAGCCGCCGCCGAGCTCGAAGGGGCCATGGCCGGCTACGAGGCCGCGGAGCGAGTCACCCGCGAGCGGCTCGCGCGGGACGGCGTCGAGTCGCTGCGTGAGGTCGCCGACCGCTGCCCCGAGGCCGCGCCGGAGCTGGAGCGGCGCGCCGGGGCCCTGCACGCGATCGCCCGCGACGTCCGGGTGGCCATGGCCACGACCGCCGCTGCGGCGGAGCGATCCCTCCAGGCGGCCCACCGGCAGGCTCCGGGCCCTGCGGTTCCAGCGCTGGCCCGCAGCCGCCATCCCTTCGTGGTGGAGATCTGACGCCATGTCCTTCGGCGGCCTCCGCATCGGGGCGTCAGGGCTGGCCGCGGCGCAGCGGGCCCTCGAGACCGCAGCCCACAACGTCGCCAACGCCAACACCGTCGGCTACTCCCGCCAGCGCATCGAGACCTCGACGATGGAACCGCTGGACGCCCACCGGGGGCTGCTCGGACCGGGCGCCACCGGCCAGGGTGTCGCCATCGAAGCCATCACCCGGGCAACCGACGCCCTGGTCACCACCAACCACCGCGAGACCGCGGCCACGCTGGCCTCCTGGACCACCCGGGCGAGCTACTACGCCCGGGCCGAGCAGGTGCTGGGACCGCTCGACGCCGGGACCTCGCAGGCCCTGGCGGACTTCTGGAACACCTGGGAGGCGCTCTCGCAGTCGCCCGAGAGCACCACCGGACGCGACCAGGTTCTCGACGCCGGCCGGCGCCTGGCCCTGTCGCTGAACGACGCCCACCAGCGGGTCACGGATCTGCGGGCCGGCCTGGAGCTGGACATGGCCAGCACCGTCTCCGACCTCAACGACCGGGCGGTCGAGGTGGCCGAGCTGAACCGCCAGATCAAGTCCTCGCGGGCCCGGGGCGACGTCCCGAACGACCTGCTCGACCGCCGCGACCTGGCCGTGGCCGAGCTGGCTCGCCTGGCCGGGGCCCAGACCCTGATCGAGGAGGACGGCGACGCCAGGGTCTCCATCGACAACCTGCCCCTGGTCGACGGCGACCGCGCCGGCGCCCTGGAGGTCACCGGGCCGCCACCGACCATCGGCTGGAGTGCGACCGGCGATCCCGCCGGGGTCTCGGGTGAGCTCGGTGCCCTGGTCGAGCTGGCCGGCACCGGGACCGACGCCCTGCACGCCGACCTCGACCAGATCGCTCGGGAGCTTCGCGACGTGGTGAACGGGGCGCACCGGGGCGGGTTCGGTCTCGACGGGATCGACGGGCGCGACTTCTTCGCCGGCGGCGGCGCAGCCGACCTGGCCCTCGACGCGGCCCTGACCAGCTCCACCGTCGCGGCGTCGGCGTCGGGCGCTCCGGCCGACGGCAACCACGCCCTGGTGATGGGTGGGCTGCGCAACGCGCCGGGCTCCTCGGGGAGCACCGTGGCCGAGCTCGTGAACGCGCTGCAGGGGACGCTGGGCCTCGAGGCCAGCCACGCTGCGAACCAGCGGGACCTCGCAGCGATCGTGGTCGACGATTCCGCTCGGCTGCTCGCCGAGGTCAGCGGGGTCTCCACGGACGAGGAGCTGACGGAGATGCTGCGCTACCAGCGGGCCTACGAGGCATCGGCCCGGGTCATCACCGTGGTCGACGAGCTGCTCGACCGGCTCATCAACGGCACCGGGGTCACCCGATGAGGGTCACCGAGTCGGCCCGCTTCGACCTGCTCCGCCGGGAGCTGATCCGCACCAGCAGCAGCCTGGCCGGGGTCAGCGAGCAGCTGGCGACCGGCCGGCGCATCAACCGCTCGAGCGACGCCCCGGAGCTGGCCGTGCAGGCCGACCGGCTGCTGGCCGAGGACAGCGCCCTGCGAGCCTACGGCGAGGCCGCCGACAACGCCCGGGCCTGGCTCGCCACCCAGGACGGGGCGCTGCAGTCGGCGCTGAGCATCATGCACCGGATCCGGGAGCTGACGATCTCGGCGGGAGCGCCGCTGGGACCCGAGGCCCGCGAGGGCATCGCCGTGGAGCTCGAGGGCCTGCGGGCCCAGCTGGTCGACATCGCCAACACCACCTTCGACGGGCGCGCCGTCTTCGCCGGGTTCGGCGACCAGGCGGTGCAGGAGAGCGGTGGGACGGTCGGCTTCGTGGGTGACAGCGGCGCGGTCCAGCGCCGGGTCGGCGAGAACCGGGTGGTGCAGGTGAACGTGTCCGGCCGCGAGGCGTTCGGGTTCGACGCCGGCGACGACGTCTTCGGGCTCGTCGACGACATCGCCGGACACGTGCGGGCCGGGGACACGGCGGCGATCACCACCGGCGATCTCGATCGTTTGCGCTCGGCCAGCGGCCGGCTGTCCGAGTCCCTCGGCGCAGTCGGGGCTCGCAGCAACCTGGTCACCAGCGCCCGGGAGGCGTCGGTCTCGCGCCGCGACGACATCCGCGCCTACCGCAGCTCGATCGTCGACGCCGACCTGGCCGAGACCGCCCTCGAGCTCACCAAGGCCGAGACCGCCTATCAGTCGGTGCTCGCCGCCACCGCCCGGCTGCAGCTCCCCAGCCTCGTGGACTACCTGCGATGAGCACCGTCACCGGCGCCGCGACCCGGATCTTCGAGGTGGAGGGCGGGTTCCCGGGCTTCCCCTCCCTGTCCGAGCTCACCATCTCCGCCGTCGACGACCATGCGCTGTTCGCCTGGCTGCAGTCGCCCGGCGACGACGGCGTCGCCTTCCTGGCGGTGAACCCGTTCGTGTACTTCCCGGCCTACGACGTGGACCTGGGCGACGCCGACCAGGCCGCGCTGCGCATGGAGCCCGGCGACGAGCTGATCGTGTACTGCCTGGTGACCATGGACCGCCGCCACCGGCGGGCCAGCGCCAACCTGGTGGCGCCCGTGGTGGTCAACGTCAGCCGGGGACGCATCTGCCAGGTGATCCAGGACGGCGAGCACCAGCTGCGGGCGCCGCTCCCCGTCCCCGACCCGCCCGCCCCCACGGAAGGTCCACATCGGCGATGAGCTTCTCGGTCTCGGGCATCGCGTCGGGACTCGACACCGCCGCCCTCGTCGAGGGGCTGATGTTCGCCGAGCGCGCCGGGCTGCGGCGGCTCGAGGCGTCACAGGCCGACGAGGCCGCCACCCGCGACGCCTGGGCCGACATCGAGGCCAAGCTCGAGAGCCTGTCCGCGGCGGTCGCGTCGGTCCGGACCGGGGACGGGCTGCGAGCCACCGTCGCGGAGAGCAGCGACGAGCGGGTGGCCCGGGTGACCAGCCAGCCGGGTGCCCTGCCGGGCAGCTACTCGTTCCGGGTGGACAGCCTGGCCGCAGCCCGGCAGGTCACGTCCGAGGGGTTGGCCTCGGGCGACGAGCTCGTCGGCGCCGGCGGCGCCTCGGTGTCCAGCGGCTTCGCGGGGATCGGCACCGAGATCCGCAGCCATGATCTCACCGCCGGCACCTACGGCCTGACGGTCGTGTCGATCGCGGACGGCGGCCGGGAGCCGACCGTCGTCTTCGACGGTGTCGAGCAGACGGTCCGCCTGACCGGCAACGGCCGGTTCACCGTCACCGCCGCCGACGGCGGCACCCTCGAGCTACAGGAGCTCGGCGGCGAGGACCTCCGGGAAGGCCGAGCGTCGATCACGATCGTCGAGGCCGACGACACCACCACCGTCAACCAGCTGGCTGCGGCCCTGAACGCGCCCGGCGGGGCGGTCCGGGCCCAGGTGATCGACACCGGCGACGGCACCGCCACCAGCTTCCGCCTGGTCATCACCTCCCGCCAGACCGGCGTCGACCAGGCCCCCGACATCGACCTCGGCGACCTGGCCCTGTTCAGCGGCGGGCTCACCACCCTGCGCGAAGCCGCAGACGCCACGGTGAGCCTCGGCGACGGTGGGCTCACGATCACCCGCCCCACGAACACCATCGGCGACCTCTTCGACGGGCTCGTCATGGACCTGGTCGGCGTCTCCGACGGCGAGGACGTGGAGGTGGTGGTCTCCCCCGACGTGGACAGCCGGGTCGAGTCGGTCGCCGCCGTCGTCGACGGGGTGACCGAGGTCCTGGCCCAGCTGTCCACCTACGCCAGCTACGACGTCGAGGCCGAGGAGGGCGGACCCCTGGTGGGGAGCTTCACCGCCCGCTCGGTGTCGAGCGAGATCTCGCGGGCGCTGGCCAGCGTGGTGAGCAGCGGCAGCTTCGTGCTGCTGAGCCAGATCGGCATCTCCATCCAGCGGGACGGGACCTACAGCCTCGACGAGGCCACGCTGCGCGACGCGCTCACCACCGACCCCGACGGGGTTCGCCAGGTGCTGGTGGGGGACGACGCGGTCGACGACGACGGGGTCCTCGACGTGGTGTCGACAACCCTGGGCTCGCTGCTGGGCGCCGGGGGCCGGGTCCCCACCGCCATCGTGGCGGCCGAGGAGAACATCGACGCTCTCGACGCCCTGATCGAGAACCAGGAGGTGCGGCTGGCGTCGGTGGCGGAGCGCTACCAGCGCCAGTTCGCGGCGCTCGAGTCGCTGATCAGCCAGCTCCAGAGCCAGTCGACCTACCTCGCCGGGGTGCTGAGCCAGACCGGCGGTGCCCCATGACCAGACAAGTTGTAGACAACTCGGTGATACGCGGGGTCAGACCCCGGTGTGATCGCTCGTGGAGCCGGCTGCTCGACACCCTCGCCGGCCACATCGACCGCCAGGAGGCGGCGCTGCGGCGAGGCCACGGCTCGCCGCCGCCGCTCGAGATCGATCCCCCGAGCGCGCCGCTCATCGGCACCGACCGGCTGCGGGCCATCGAGCTGTTCTGGCGGTGCGAAGCCCTCCTCGACGAGGCCACGGAGCGGGCGGTGACGGCCCGGGGCGCAACCCGCTCGGCCTACCGCCGGCCGTCATGACCGCCCGGGTCCTGAAGGCGCCCGAGGTGGCGCGGACGGCCGGGGTTCCGCCCGAGGGCGTGCGCGCCGCGCTGGCCGAGGCGTTCTCGCAGGGGCGGGAGCTGGGCCGGCAGGAGGCGACGGCTGCGCTCGAGCGCGAGGTCGAGGCCCTGCGCCGGGAGCTCGCCCGCCGCGCTGCCGCGATTCGGGCCGAGCTGGCCGCCGGTGCCCGCCTCGACGCCGAGCTGCTCACCTCGCTCGCCTCCGACCTGTCCGCCTGGTTCCTCGACGCCACGGTCGCCGTCGACGCCTCCGCAGTGGTGGAGAGCATGCGCGGTGCGCTGGTGGCGCTCGCCAACGAGA
>JBFKRY010000112.1:0-12940 GCA_041636995.1 Acidimicrobiales bacterium
AAGTAGGGGTCGAAGAACTCGCGGATGAGGGGCAGCATCGAGCGGGCGTGGTCGACGATCTCCTGGTCGGACAACTGCTCGAACTCGGGCCGGGCGTCGCGGGCCGCGAGCACCTTGGCCCGGTCCTCGGCCAGCTCGTCGGGCAGCTCGGTGCTGCTCATGATCCATCCCACGGTCTCCTCGACCTTGGCGGTCAGGTCGGGCCGCTGGTCGTCGGGGTGGGGGACGTACGGCGGGATGTCGGGGTGATCGCCGAAGAACGCCGCGTCCATGTCGGCGGCCGACATGCCCGGCGATCGCTCGCCGGTGAGCCGGATCATCGACCAGTTGAGGTACACGTAGCCGCCGAAGCAGGCGATCACCTGGGGTGCCGACCGGTCGATCTCGTCGGCGCTCATGCTGCCCCAGCGCAGGCAGCCGTCGGCCCAGCCGTTGGCCACCGCGTCGCCCCAGACCGTCGTCCACCCCAGCGGGGTGCTGGGCTCGGGCATGATCTCGCCGGAGTTGGCCCGGGTGTAGAACGGGAACCGCTCGCTCGGCTCCCAGTCGGTTATCCAGCGTTCTTCCATGTCGCCCCTCGTCGATCGGCGCTCCGCAACCGCGACACGGTAGCTCGTCGATCGCGAGGGGCTCAGGTGAGGTGGACGGCCGGGTCAGCGCAACGCGACCCGGTGGTGTCCGTGCTCGTTGGCGTGGTCGTCGGCGGCGAAGCCCGCCCAGCGGGAGTCCGGTGACCACCAGAGGCTGCCGCCCGCGTCGCCACGCGGGTGCATCGGACCGCTGAGCTTGGTGACCCGGCGCCCACCGATGGGCGCCGCATACGCCTCGCTCTGGTTGTTCACGTCCTGGTCGGCGATGTACAGCACGGTCGTGCCGTCGGGCGAGACCAGGAACGCCTTGACGTCGCCACCGCGCACCAATCGACCGTTCAGCTTGGTGAGGGGGCCGAACGAGATCGTGTTCGCGTACAGCTCCTTGACGTCGTTCTCGTGCTGGTCGGCCAGGAACACCACGGTCGCGCCGTCGCTGGTCAGCGCGAACCGGTCGACGTCGCTGTGGCTCGGCATGCTGTGGGAGAGCCGCTGGGCGGGCCCGCCGCCGAGGTCGGCTGTGAACAGCTCGACCACGTTGTCCGAGCGGACGTCGCCCCGGTAGACGACCCGCTGCGAGTCCGGGGTGATGATGAACGCCACCGGCCTGCCGTCGCTGCCGATGCCGCCGCGCTTCACGTCGCCGCCCGGCGGGAGGGCCCGGTTCAACCGGCGGGCCTGGCCGCCGTCGACGGGTACCGCCCACAGCTCCTCCACGTTGTCGGCGGCCTGGTCAGCGCGGTAGACGACGGTGGTGCTGTCGGGGGTGACGTCGAACTGCTTCACGTCGCCGCCGGCGGGCAGGTCGCCATTGAGCCGGGCCAGGCCGCCACCGTCGAGGGCAACCGAGTAGAGCTCCCACTGGTTGCCCGGCTGCTCGATCCGCACAACCGCGTGCCCGCCGTCGGGGGAGACGAGCACGCGCCCGCCGGTCGACGCGGGATCCGGTGCCGGCGCGAGGAGGCGCCGGGCAGAGCCGTCGAGGGGAACGGCGAAGATCCCGCCCTGGTCGGCACCCGCCGGGTCGGCCCACACCACTGCGGTGGTGGCGTCGGGGGTGATGGCGGCGTTCCAGCCGGTGCTGGTGAGGTCGAGCCGGACCGGCGCGCCGCCGACGGTTGCGACGGCCCAGAGCTGGGAGCCGGCGGCGTACACGATGGTCCCGCCGTCCGCGCTCGACACCAGCTTCGAGACCCTGCCGCTGTCGATGACCGAGGCCCCACCGCCGGTGATCCGGACCCGATGGAGCCCGGTGCCGGCCGCGTAGACCACCTGGTTGCTGTCGGGGCTGATGACGTAGGCCTCGACGTCCTGGCCCGCGGTACTCAGCCGGACCCGCCGGCCTCCGTCCATCGGGCGTGAGTACAGCACCGCGTCGGGGCCGGCGGTGATCGTGTAGAGGATGTGCCGGCTGTCGGGTGACGGGGTGCAGCAGACCGTTGCCGAGGTGGCCAGCGGTTCGCCCGGGTCACCGGGGGCGGCCTGGGCGGTGGGGGTTAGCCCGATCATGGCGATGACCACGACGAGCAGGAGCGGGAGGGGTTTGTGCATCGGCGAAATGTACGACGCGCGCAACCCCCATTGCGCGCGTCTGGACGACGCTCTCGTTACAACCTCGTTGCAGCCCGGCCGCGGTCCGTTCCCCCAGGTCAGCCCGGTGCTGGCCGGGCGCCGTCGACGCCGTCCACGACGCTCGGTAGTGTGGCGCCCCCATGGGGAGTCTCGGCGAGCCCGGTCGACACGTCGACGACGTCATTGCCGAGCTGGCGGCGATGCGGGTCGACGACGTGCGCTGGGCCGACGGCCGGGCGTTCGGCATGGTCTACGACGGCGGGCCCCGGGTCCACGAGGCCGCCGAGCGCGCCGCGGTGATGTTCCTCCACGAGAACGCCCTCAACACCAACGCCTTCCCGTCGCTGCGCCGCATCCAGTCCGAGGTGGTGGCCTGGACGTCGGCGCTGCTCCACGGGCCGGAGACCGCCGCCGGATTCCTCACCAGCGGGGGCACCGAGTCCATCCTCTGCGCGGTGCTCGCCGCCCGGGAACGGGCTCGGGCGGAGCGGGGCGTCACTCGGCCCGAGATCGTGGTGGCCGAGAGCGCCCACGCCGCCTTCCACAAGGCGGCTCACCTGTTCGGCCTCACCCTGCACAAGACGCCGGTTCTCGACGACTGGACCGCCGACGTCGACGCCATGGCTGCGGCCTTGAACGACCACACCGCGCTGGTCGTGGCCTCCGCACCCCAGTACCCGCAGGGGGTGCTCGATCCGGTGGCCGACATCGCCGCCCTCGCCGCCGATGCCGGCGCCAGCTGCCACGTCGACGCGTGCATGGGTGGCTTCGTGCTCCCGTTCGTCGAGCGTCTCGGCCGTGAGCTCCCGCCGTGGGACTTCCGCGTCGAGGGGGTGACGTCGATCTCGGCGGACATCCACAAGCTCGGGTACGCCCCCAAGGGGGTGTCGGTCATCGTGCACCGCACCAAGGAGCTGCGCCGGTACCAGACCTTCGTCTTCGACGACTGGCTCGGCGGCTTCTACGCGTCACCCAACCTGCAGGGCTCCCGACCCGGCCTGCCCATGGCGGCCGCCTGGGCCGTCATGCAGACCCTCGGCATCGACGGCTACGTGGAGCTCACCCGCCAGGTGATCGAGAGCGCCGACCAGATGCGGGAGGGAATTGCCGGGATCGACGGGCTCCGGGTTCTGGGCGACGGCGGCTTCCACGTGATCGCCATCAGCCACGACCCCGATGCCGAGGACCCCGTCGACGTGTTCGCCCTGGCCGACGCCATGGAGCGCCGGGGCTGGTTCCACGACCGGCAGGGCCCACCGGACTCGTTGCACGCCACGGTCTCCAACTCCAACACCGGCGTGATCGACCAGTACGTGCACGACCTGCGCCAGGCGGTGGACGAGGTGCGGGGCCAGCGGGCCGACGACCGCTCCACCGACTACGCCACCCTCGAATAGCGAGCGCGGCGCGACGGGTCGAGGAGTGGACTTCGGGCCCTGGCGCGCCCGGCCTGGTCCCAGTAGGTCTCGTGTGGGCGTGGCGTTCACCCCGACGAAGGGAGCAGCCATGACCGACCAACAACCGGGCGACATGTACGTGCTGGACTCGCCGTACGAGCTCTCCCGCTGGCGCCCGCTGGCGAACTGGATCCTCGTGGTCCCCCACTGGATCATCCAGTCGGCCATGCAGAGCCTGAGCAGCGCGCTCGCGGTGGTGGTGTGGTTCGGGGTGGTGTTCACCGGCCGGATCCTGCCGGGCCTCTACGGC
Organism: Acidimicrobiales bacterium; assembly: GCA_041636995.1. Lineage (GTDB taxonomy): Bacteria > Actinomycetota > Acidimicrobiia > Acidimicrobiales > UBA8592 > JBFINV01. The sequence goes on from JBFKRY010000112.1 coordinate 3,870, forward strand.
GCCCTCGCCATGATCGAGCGCTACAGCCAGCGGGCCACCAGCTTCCTGTTCGGCTTCAGCGAGCGCTATCCACCCTTCGACTTCGACCTCGGTCCCGCCGACGGCGGTGCCTACCCGCCGGTACGGGTGAACCTCCCCGAGGCACCGGAGACCACGCCGCGCACGGCGGCGTTCAACTTCATCCTGGCGATCCCCCACTACGTCGTCCTGGCCGTCTTCGCCATCGGCGCGGTGGTCGTCCTGATCATCGGCTGGTTCGCGGTGCTGTTCACCGGCGCCTGGCCCGCCGGGCTGCGAGGCTTCCTGGTCAGGTTCGACAACTACTGGCTGCGGGTGTGGGCCTACGTGTTGATGGTCCACACGAAGTACCCACGGTTCGGGCTCTGAGCGCCAGCGCCCGGTTCACGGGCGCTTGACGAGAAGGTCGATCTCCACCCGGGCGCCGAGGGCCAGCCCGGTGACCCCGATGCACGTGCGCGCCGGGAGCCGGCCGGGCTCGAAGTAGCTGCGCCACACCGCGTTCATCCGGGCGTAGTCCTCGTCGAAGTGGGTGAGGTAGATGCGGGCCATGGCCACGTGCTCGAGACCCAGCCCGACCGACTCGAGGACCGTGGTGAGGTTGGCCACCACGTTGTGGGTCTGGTCCTCGATGGTGTCGGGCAGCGGCGCGTCCTCGTCGGCGGGGTCGTTCGGCATCTGGCCGGTGACCAGGACCCAGCCGTCGGCCTCCACCGCGTGGCTGAACGGGGCCACCGGGGTGGGTGCCCCGGCCGCCATGTGGAACATCGGTCCTGCCATGACGTGCACCCTACGCGCGCCTGCTGGGTGCCGGTGACGGCGTCGGGCGCACGGGACCACGCCGGGGTGATAGGAAACGTTCAACGCGGGCCGCACAGGCCGCGCCCAGCCACCCAACAGCCGAGGTCTCCCGATGACGGACGAACCGCTCGACACCGCGCCGCTCTCCAAATCCTACGCCACCGTGAAGGGCAAGAAGATGGCCTACCACGAGTCCGGCTCGGGCGATCCGGTCGTGTTCCTGCACGGCAACCCCACATCGTCGTACCTGTGGCGCAACGTCATCCCCCACGTGTCGGACCGGGCCCGCTGCATCGCCCCGGACCTGATCGGTCACGGCGCCTCCGACAAGCTCGACGACACCGGTCCGGGCTCGTACCGCTTCGTCGAGCACCGGGAGTACCTCGACGGCCTGCTCGACCAGCTCGATCTCGGTGACCGGGTCACCTTCGTGGTCCACGACTGGGGCTCGGCGCTCGGCTTCGACTGGGCCAGGCGCCACCCGGACCGGGTGGCAGGCCTCGCCTACATGGAGGCGATCGTGCGTCCGGTCACCTGGGACGAGTGGCCCGAGGCCGCGGTCGGCATCTTCCAGGGGTTCCGGTCGCCGGCCGGCGAGGACATGGTGATCGAGAAGAACCTGTTCGTGGAGGCGGTGCTGCCGGCGTCGATCCTGCGCACCCTCTCCACCGAGGAGCACGACGAGTACCGGCGGCCCTTCGTGGAGCCCGAGCACCGGCGGCCCACCCTCACCTGGCCCCGGGAGATCCCGCTCGACGGCCAGCCCGCCGACGTGGTGGAGATCGTCCAGGCGTACTCGGAGTGGTTGGCGAGCTCGCAGGTCCCGAAGCTGTTCGTGAACGCCGACCCCGGCGCCATCCTCACCGGGGCCCAGCGCGAGCTCTGCCGCACCTGGCCGAACCAGACCGAGGTGACCGTGGCCGGCAACCACTTCGTCCAGGAGGACAGCCCCCACGAGATCGGCCAGGCCATCGCCGACTGGCTACCGACGTAGCACTGCGCCGTCCGGGCGCGATGATGAGCGCGTGGGCGAGCCGTCGGGTTCGGAGCTGGAGGCGATCGGTCTGGCCCGCCACCGGGACGGCGACTATCTCGGGGCGATCGACGCGTACGAGCGCGCTCACACCACCTACGCGAGGCAGGGCGAGCTCTTCAGCGCCGCCCGGGCGGCCCGGACCGTGGGCTGGTTCCGAGGCTGGATCTTCGGCGACTGGGCGGTCTGTCGGGGTTGGCTGAGCCGGGCTCGCACCCTGCTCCAGGACCAGGCCGCCGAGCCTCGACACCAGGCCTGGTTGATGCTCGACGATGCGCGAGACGGCCACGATCTGGGCGAGCAGCAGCGTCGCTACCTCGCCGTCATCGCCCTGGCGCGACAGTACGGGGACTGGGACCTCGAGTGCGAGGCCCGGGCCTCGCTCGGGATGATGCTCGTGTTCTCGGGTCACGTCGAGGACGGGATGGGGCAGCTGGACGAAGCCCTCGCCGCGATCTGTGCCGGCGATGTCGAGGAGCTGCCGGTGGTCGAGGGCTGTCTGTGCGGGCTCCTCAATGCGTGCGAACGCACCAATGACGTCACCCGAGCCGAGGAGTGGCTCCGGGTTGCGGACCCGGTGGTCACGGGACGCAACCTGGTCGCCGTCGCCGGCTACTGCCGGACCCACTACGCCGGAGTGCTCATCGCGAGTGGCCGCTGGGCCGAGGCGGAGGCCGAGCTCAGCGCCACGATCTCTGCGCTGCCCCAGGGATTGTCGGTGCGCACCAGCGCCCTGTGCCGCCTCGCCGACCTGCGGGCTCGACAGGGCAGGCTGGAGGAGGCGGCGATGCTGCTCGCCGGGCTCGAGGCGCACGAGGACGCCGCCCGACCCCTGGCCTCGTTGCACCTGCTGCAGGGCGAACCCGAGTGTGCGCTCGAGCTGCTCGATCAGGCCCTGTCCGTGCCCGCCGAAGACCACGTGACGGCTCCCCTGCTCGCACTCACCGTGCGCGCGCAGCTGGCGCAACGAGACGTGGACGCCGCGACGGCCCCGGCACGACAGCTCTGCGCGCTCGCACATCAGCAGGCGTCGCCGTACATCAAGGGGATCGCCGCGCTGGCCGAGGCGGCGCTCCTCGATGCCCGGGGCGAACCGGGCGCGACCCCCCGCCTGCGCCAGGCGGTGTCGCACCTCAGCGCAGCCAGGATGCCGTTCGAGACGGCCCTGGCGCGACTCGAGCTGGCTCGGAAGCTGGTGTCCGACCGACCGAGGGCAGCCATCGCCGAGGCAACCGCCGCGCTCGCCGCCTTCGAGGAGATGGGCGCGACCGGGCACGCCGATGCGGCCGCAGCGCTCCTCCGGACGCTCGGCTCACCGTCTCGCCCCGGACCCAGGGACGGGGAGACCCTGACCCGCCGGGAGCGTGAAGTCCTCCGGCTGCTCGGTCACGGGCTCTCGAACGCCGAGATCGCCGACCGGCTGTTCATCAGCGCCAAGACCGTCGAGCACCATGTCTCACGCGTCCTGGCGAAGCTCGGGCTCCGCAACCGGGCCGAGGCTGCGGTCCACGCGCTGCGCAGCCAGCAATAGGCGGCCAGAAACAGGCTGGGACATCGGGGGTTCCCCCGATGCGCAGCTGCTCGGCGATGGTCACGATCGCCCCATGACGGACACACGGACCACAGCAATCGCCAACACCGAGATGGCAGCGATCTGGGACGGAGAAGAGGGCGACGAGTGGACCGAGAACGCGGACCGCTACGACGCCACCGACCGATGGATCGTGGCTCGCTTCGACGCCGAGGTCGGGATCGATCCCACCGACCGGGTGCTGGATGTCGGCTGCGGGACCGGGAAGTCGACCCGAACCGCGGCCCGGCACGCAGAACACGGCTGGGTGCTGGGGATCGATCTCTCGACCCGCATGCTGGACCACGCCGCGCGCCAGAGCGAGGTCGAGGGACTCGCCAACATCACCTACGTGAGAGGCGACGCGCAGGTCCATCCGTTCGAGCCGGAGGCGTTCGACGTGGCGATCAGCACCTTCGGGGCGATGTTCTTCGTCGATCCCGTCGCCGCCTTCTCCAACATCGGTCGGAGCCTCCGCCGCGGCAGCCGGATCGCGTTCCTCACCTGGCAGCGGTTCGAGGACAACCGATGGCTCACCGCGATCGTCGAGTCGGTCGGCGCCCCGGATGGCGTCCCGATTCCACCGGCTGGAGAGCCCGGCCCCTTCGGGCTCGCGGCCGCCGTCGATGTCGAGCGCATCGTGGAGCGGGCAGGGTTCGTCGACGGGCGGCTGATCCCCTTCACCGAACCCTTCTGGCTGGGCAGCGACGCCGCCGACGCCTTCGAGTTCGTGACGTCGATGGGACTGGTGCGCGGCCTCCTGGAGCGCCTCACTCCCGGGGCCCGCGCTCGGGCCGTCGACAAGCTGCATGAGCTGCTGGTCGCCCACGAGACCGCCGACGGGGTCCTGCTGGAGTCCGCCACCTGGCTGATCACGGCGCAGCGACCATGACACCCGCACGTATACAAGTTGCAGACAACTTGGTGACGCGGGGGTCAGACCCCCTGTGTCACAGAAGGCGCTGGTAGTGGCCGATGTCGACCGGCTCGATCCCGTCGAGGCCGGCGACGTCGCCCGGCCCGATGGCGAGCAGGCGGTCCCGAGCCGCCGAGGACGCCCCCCGTCGCAGGGTGAAGGGCGGGGCGGGCCAGTCCCTGGTGCGGTCGATCACTGCGAGCTCGACCGAGCGACCCAGGTGCTCCCAGACCGTGTGGTCGATCGCAGCCATGTCGGCCCGACCCTCGGCGACCGCAGCCACCGAGGCCCGGTGCGAGCCCGTCCACTCCACCGTCGAGAACTGGTCGATCGACAGCCCCAGCCCAGCGAGGTGGGCCAGCAGGGCGTGGTGGCCCGACCACGACTCGGCCTCGTTGACGGCCAGCCGGGCGCCCGCCGCGGCGGCGAGCGACGCCGGGCCGCCGGGTCGAGCCAGGAGCACCGAGTGGTAGACCGCCGCCTGCTGCCCGGCGAACACCGGTGCCGCCACCACGTCGCCGTCGAGCACCCCCTCGGCCACGAGCTGGGCGGTGAGCCGGCCGCAGGCCCACATCAGGTCCGGCCCGCCTGCGGTGGAGCAGTCGCGGCGGGCGTCGGCCGAGCTCCGCGGCCTGTCCGGATCGAAGCCGGCGCCGAGGCGCTCGGCGATCGCAGCCAGGATGGGGACCGTGTTCTCGCCCAGGTAGGTGGCCGCGATCAGACCCACGGGCAGTTCGAGTTGCGGTCGCCGAAGGTGCCGCCCGTGCGGTACCGGTCGAAGGTGAAGGGCTTCAGCTCGTCGGGCTTCGTGCCGTGCACCAGCATCCGCGCGGTCAGCTTGCCCACACCGATCATCTTGAACCCGTGGTTGGAGTCGGCGATGACGAACGCGTTGTCGGTGACATGGTCGAACACCGGCACGTTGTCGGGGGTGAAGGCGCCGATGCCGCCGTTGCGCCGCTCCTTGAAGTGGGGCCGCAGGTGCTCGAAACGCCCGAACAGCATCGCGAGGGTGGCGCACCAATAGTCGGCGAACCACTCGTCGGCCTGGTAGCGGTCGTTGAGGTGACCGTAGGGCTCCACCTCGGCCGTGGGCCCCAGCCGGATGGGGATGGTGCCCCCCTGGAGCCCGGGGGCACCCACCCGCTCCGCGGCGTAGCGGACGTAGGAGTAGAAGTGGTCCTGGATCATCCGACCGTCGTCGCCGTACACGGGCGTGTCCATGAGCTCCACGTGCAGGACCGGCGAGTCCCGATGCTGGGCGGTGCGGAAGTCCACCCCGTCGGGCAGCAGCACCTCGCCCTCGAGCAGCCGCCAGTACGTCCACATGTCGGCGCCGGCCTCGACGTGACCGTCGGGGTAGACCACGTCGAGGGTGGACGGCCCGCCGAGCCACTCCCAGTGCCTCGGCGTCCAGGCCCCGGCGCCGACCACGAGCTGATCGCAGGAGATGGGGCCGTGCTCGGTCTCGACCGCGGTGACCGCACCCGAGTTGTCCAGGGCATAGCCCTTCACGGTCACCCCGTACACCCGGCGCACCCCCCACTGACGGCACTTCTGGTCCAGGCCCCAGACCGCCAGGTGGGTCCCGGCGTAGCCCGACCGGTGCTCGTGCAGCACCACATCGCAGTGGTCGGTTCTGAAGTCGGGCCACAAACCCAACAGGAAATCGTGGGCGTCAGACCCGACGTAGAGGTCCGACGGGTAGCCGGCGTCGTTCTGCGAGGCGTGCAGGCGCACGTAGTCGGCCTCCTGGTTGGCCTCGCCGATGGAGACATAGCCGACCTGCTGGAAGCCGAGGTTGACGGGGTCGGACTCCCACACCTCGACGCTGGCCCGGAGGATGGCGTGCAGCGGCCCGGTCATGTACAAGTTGCGCACGCAGCCGCACGCCAGCCCCGTGGCACCCGCGCCCGGGCCCTGCTTGTCGAGCAGCACCACGTCGCCCGGGCCCCCCTTGCCGCTGCGGGCGAGCTCCATGGCCAGGTGGTAGGCGGTGGACAGGCCGTGGATCCCGGCCCCCACCACCACGAACCGGGCCCGGTCGGGCAGCGGGTCGGGGTCGGTCACGGGGATGACCGCGGGATTGGCGCGCCTGCCGTCGACGACCGGCGGCAGGGGACGATCCGAGAACGGGTACCACTGGTTGTGCTCGGTCGGGTTGGGCGGCGTGGGAGCGTTCACCGGACCTCCTCTGCTGGCTCGGCGTGGGGCAGGGCGTACGAGGAGCCGATCGTCCGGTGGACGAGCGGCACCCCGGGGCGGTAGGCGAGGTGGTGCCGGCTCGGTGCGTCGAGCACCACCAGGTGGGCCGGCCCGCCGGCGACGATACGACCCACGTCGTCGCGTCGCAGCGCCGCCGCGCCACCCGTGGTGGCCGCGGCGAGCGCCTCGTCGATGGTCATGTGCAGGTCCCGCACCGCCAACGCGATGCAGAAGGACATGGACGACGTGTAGCTGGACCCGGGGTTGCAGTTGGAGGCCAGGGCCACCCGCACCCCGGCGTCGATGGCCCGGCGGGCGTCCGGGTATGGCTGGCGGGTCGAGAAGTCGGTGGCCGGCAGGAAGGTGGCGACGGTGTCGCTGGCGGCCAGGGCGTCGAGATCGTCGTCGGTGAGGTAGGTGCAGTGGTCGACCGACGCGCAACCCAGCTCCACCCCCAGCTGCACCCCGGGCCCCGGACCGAGCTGGTTGGCGTGCAGGCGCAGGCCCAGCCCGGCGTCCCGCCCGGCCTCGAGCACCCGCCGGCACTGGTCGGCGTCGAAGGCCCCGGTCTCGCAGAAGGCGTCGATCCAGCGCACGTGGGGCCGCACCGCCTCCAGCATCGGGCCGCACACCAGCTCGACGTACTCGTCGGCCCGCCCCTCCATCTCGGCGGGCACCAGGTGGGCCCCCAGGAACGTGACCTCCGGCGTCACCGCAGCCGCCAGCTCGGCCAGCCGAGCCTCCGAGCCCACCGACAGGCCGTAGCCGGTCTTGATCTCGACGGTGGTGGTCCCGGCCCGGTGCACCTCCACCAGGCGGCGGTCGAGCAGCGCCCGCAGCTCCCCGTCGGTGGCGGACCGGGTGGCCTCGGTGGTGCTGCGGATGCCACCGCCGTCGTAGGGCTCGCCTGCCATCCGCCGGGTGAACTCCTCCGCCCGGTCGCCGGCGAACACCAGGTGGGTGTGCGAGTCGACGAACCCGGGCAGCACGCAGCGGCCACCGGCGTCGAGGCGCTCGTCGGCCGCCTGCCCGGCATCGCCGACGGAGACCACGGTGCCGGCGGCGGTGTCGACGACCACGGACGCATCGTGGCGGACCCCCAACGGGCCGTCGCCCCCGGCAGGGACGTTGGTGACCAGCTCGGCGATGCCGTCGATCACCAGGGTGGTCACGGACCCACCACCTCCCCGATGGCCGAGGCCAGCTCGCAGGCCACGTCGACGGACAGGTGACGGCCCCCGCGTACCACCCTGCGGCCGCCGACGATCAGATCGCTCACGTCGGCTGCGGCGGCAGCGAAGATCACGGCCGCCAGGGCGTCGGCCCGATTTGTCCCGGCCAGGCGGACCGAGTCCAGCCGCACCGTCGTGAGGTCCGCCAGGGCGCCGGCCTCGAGACGGCCGCCCTCGGGCCAGCCCAGTGCGGTGTAACCGGCCTCGGTGGCCATCGACGCCAGCGCCGGCACCGCATGAGTGCCCCGCCGGCCCGAGACCAGCCGCTCGTCGAGCTCGACGGCCCGGGCCTCCTCGAACAGGTCGATGACCGCATGGGAGTCCGAGCCCACGCAGATGGGTACGCCAGCCGCCGCCAGCGCGGCGCTGGGCCCGATGCCGTCGGCCAGGTCCCGCTCGGTGGTGGGGCACAGGCAGCAGGCGCCGCCGCGGGCCAGCAGCTCCACCTCCGACTGCTCGATGTGGGTGGCGTGCACCACGGTGACTCGGGGGCCCAGCACCCCGTGACGGTCGAGAAGCTCCAGGGGCGAGCACCCGAACGCCTCGGCGACCATCTCGTTCTCGGCAGGCTGCTCGGACACGTGCACGTGGAGCGGCGCCCCCCGGTCTGCGGACCAGTCCCGCACGACACCCATGGCCTCGGGGTCGACGGCCCGCACCGAGTGGATGGCCGCCCCCACCCGGCAGGTCGACCCGGCGACCGTGCCCGCCAGCTGCTCGACCCGCTCGACCCAGGCCGCTGCGCTGGCGTCACCGAAGCGACGCTGGTCGGTGGCCAGCGGGACGTAGCCGGCCTGGCCCAGCCCGCCGTGGAGGTAGAGGGTGTCCAGCAGGGTGAGCCTCACGCCGGCCTCGGCCGCGGCCGACGCCAGGTCCGCCCCCATGGCGCCGGGGTCGCGGTAGGGGGTCCCGTCGGGCTGGTGGTGGACGTAGTGGAACTCCCCCACCACCCCGATCCCGGCCAGGGCCATCTCCGCGTACACCGCGCGGGCCAGGCGGTGGTAGCCGTCGGGATCCAGCCGGCCGGCCACCCGGTACATGAGCTCACGCCATTCCCAGAAGCTGCCCTGGCCCCCGTGGGTGCGACCACGTAGCGCCCGGTGGAAGGCGTGGCTGTGGGCGTTGGCCAGCGCCGGGAGGGTGAGCCCGGCCAGCGGCTCGGCCCCGTCGGGGGGTACGCCGACCCCCACCTCGACCGCCGCGATCCGGTCGTCCTCGGTCCGGAGCACCACCCCCGGGTGGACGTCCTCACCTCCCAGCCAGGCCAGCTCGCACCAGTATCGGGTCACGATCCGA
>JBFKRY010000113.1:0-12864 GCA_041636995.1 Acidimicrobiales bacterium
CGCGCGGCGGCCACGGCCTCGGAGACCTCCGAGGCCGTCAGGTCCCTGTCGAGTAGTCGTTGCGCGTGGAGCTCGACCGTGACCAGCCGATCCTCCGCGCGTCGGCGGATCCGCTCCCATGTGGCGGGACCGTGCCGCGCAACCTCGGTGGCGGTCCGTTGTCGTGGTACCCCGGAGGGGTCGAGATCCGCCACCGGAGTGGCGTCACCCATGAGGTCCCATCGGCCGCCAGGGATCGCTGTTGAGCCGAGTGACCCAGTCGACCGGCTGTGCCGCCGAGGCTGGTCAGGGTACTTTGGGGCTATGCGCCCCGATCGTGGCGATCCGGTCGAGGTCGACCTCGACCAACACCACCGTCCGGCGGCGTCAGCAGCACCGACGCCGCTGCCCCGATGGCTGGGGGCGGTGGCCGCAGCGTCGGCGTTGGCGGCCCTGTGGGTGCTGACCTCGCTGACCGCGAAGGACACCCCGGTAGAGCGCACCGAGACCGAACCCGCCGAGCAGGCCCTGGTCGGGGTCAGCCCGCCACCGACGCCGACCCCGGCGCCCACGCCGACACCGACCCCCACTCCCACACCCGGGCCCCCGGAGCCGTTGAACTTCCTCGACGCCCGGGCTGCCGAAACCGCCCGCCGGCAGCTGGCGGCGGCCGCCCCCGGCTACTCCGTGCTCTACGTGTCGGGCGAGGGCGTGGGTGAGCTCAGGCTGTCGACCGGCGAGGCCCTCGGGGTGCGCAGCGAGGTCACCAATCTCAGGGGCTTCCGCGGCGGCCAGCTGCTCCGCTCCACCGAGGGGCTCACCTACGCGGTCGATCCGGACCGGTTGGACCTGGTGCACATCGCGGCCACCAGTGGCCTGGTGGCCAGCGTCGACGAGACCGTGCTGGCGTTCGCCGACGCCCCCGACGCCAGCGAGGTCACCCTGGTCGAGCTGGGCGAGGTGCCCCGGTGGACGTCGCTCGACGCTCCGCCGGGTGCGACCCTGCGCGCGATCGACGCCGTGGGCGTCGTTGCCCACGTGAGCGGGGTCGGCTCCCTGGTCGCATCCCTCGACGGCTTCGAGCTCCTGACCGCGGGTGAGGTGCTCGCAGCCAGCCCCGGAGCCTGGCTGGAGCGGCGGTGCGACGGCGAGGACACGACCTGCGAGCTGGTCCTGGTGAGTCGCGACGGGGCCGCGGAGAGCGTGCTGCCCGCCGAGCTCGTCGGGCCGGACGACCGCTACTGGGTGGCCCCCGACGGGCTCTCGGTGCTACGGACCACGCCGGCGGGCCGCGGCGAGCTGTACGACCCCGCCACCGGCAGCATCTGGTGGGTCAACGGCTCGGGCATGGTGGCACCGACGTGGGCGCCGGACTCGTCCTTCATCGCCTGGATCGACCTCGATGCGGAGCCGGTCCTCAAGCTCATGCTCCCGCTCCGCGCCGACTGGATCGTGGTGAAGCTGGGGGTGCTGGGGGCATCGGCGCCGAGCGAGCACCCCCTGCTGGTGCTGCCGGACGGCACGTCCTCCTGACGGTTTGCCGAAGGCGGTGAATGGCACATGATTCTTGCGCCCAGCCGGTACCGTCGCGCAGTGTGAGCGACCTCCGCACCGTGCTCGTCCGGGTCACCGGCCCCGACCACCCGGGCATCTCCGCCGAGCTCTTCGGTGTCCTCGACAAGATGGGCGCCAACGTCATCGACATCGAGCAGTTCGTGGTCCGGCGACGGCTCAACCTCGACGTGCTGATCGAGGTGGCCCCCGGCGACGACCCGCTGAAGGACCTGTTGTTGTTCGGGTTCAAGAACAACCTCGAGATCGGCCTCGACGACATCGAGGAGGAGCCCTCCGAGCACCGCCAGCCTCACGTGGTCACCATCCTCGGCCACGATCTCCATCCGGCCGAGATCCAGGCCGCCACCGAGGCCATCGCCGCCGGGAACGGCAACATCGACCGCATCGTGCGGCTCTCGCGGTACCCGGTCATGAGCTACGAGCTCACCATCAGCGACGGGGACCCCGACGTCATCCGCACCAACCTGCTCCGCGCCGCGGCCACCCACGACGGCATGGACGTGGCGATCCAGCGCGAGGGCCTGGCCCGGCGGGCCAAGCGGCTGGTGGTGCTCGACGTCGACTCGACGCTCATCCAGGACGAGGTCATCGACGTCCTGGCCCGGGAGGCGGGCGTGGGCGACGAGGTGGCTGCCCTCACCGTCGACGCCATGAACGGGGACCTCGACTTCGAAGCGAGCCTTCGCCAGCGGGTCGAGCTGCTCGCCGGCCTCGACGAGGTGGCCATCGAGCGGGCGTGGCGGTCGCTGACCCTCACCCCCGGGGCCCGCACCTTCTGTCGCACCCTGCACCGGCTGGGCTACACCACCGCCGCCGTCAGCGGCGGCTTCACGGTGTTCACCCAGCGCCTGCGACGGGAGCTGGACATCCGCTACGGCGTGGCCAACCAGCTGGAGGTGGAGAACGGGCACCTCACCGGGAAGCTGGTTGGTGCGGTCGTCGACCGGGCCGCCAAGGCCACGTTCCTCCAGGAGGTGGCTCGCCGCGAGGGCATCCCCATCGAGCAGACGGTGGCGATCGGCGACGGCGCCAACGACCTGGAGATGCTCAACCTGGCCGGGCTCGGCATCGCGTTCAACGCCAAGCCCGTGGTCCGGGAGGCCGCCGACACCGCGCTGCGGGTCCCGTACCTCGACGCGGTGCTGTTCCTGTTGGGCATCAGCCGCGAGGAGATCGAGGCCGCCGACCGGGCCGACGCGCTGAGCCCGCCCCGAAGCGTGTGAGGTAGCCGGGGGTCGACGGACCGCCGAGGTTCATGACCTCTGGCACTTTGCGGGATTCGGCCTCGTCGCCCATCGTGGAGGTGCAGGGTCACCCCACCACGGAGGCGACGATGGACGACGAGCCGCGCGGGCGTCACCGCCAGGGCCCGTGAACGACGGTCCCGCCGAGGAGCGGATCGACGAGCTGGAGGCTCGGGTCCGGCGACTGGAGCTGGAGCTGGAGCAGCTCAGAGCGGTCGCTGGGGCCACGCCGCCCGCCGGGGCCGTGACCCCGACGGCCCCGCCGGTCGTGCCGGCACCCGGGCCGGCCCCGCCATGGGCCCGGTCGCCGTCCCGGCTGCCGCCACCGCCCATCGAACGCCCCGGCGCCGCGCCGGTCGAGGTTGCCGCCGATCGGCAGCAGCTGGTCGTGGAGAGCGAGACCGTCCTCAAGTGGGGTGGCGTGGTCCTGGTGGTGCTGGCGGTCGGCTTCGCGGTGAGCACCGCGATCCGGCGGGGCTGGATCGGCCCCGGGCTCCAGCTGGTCGGGGCCCTGCTGGTCTCGATCGTCCTGATCGCCGTGGGCCTGCGCCTGCGCCCTACACGACCGGGATGGACCCACGCGCTGTGCTCGGGTGGGGTGGCGGCGCTGTTCACGACCGTGGCGTCCGACCTGTTCCTGGACCAGACGAGCGACGACACCGCGTTCGTCTGCACCTTCGTCATCGGTCTCGGCGGGTACGGGCTGGCCCGTCTGGTGCCATCGGAGTGGGTCGGGGCGGTCGGCCTGGTGGGTGGCATCGCGGCCTGGCTGGTGATCGCCGACGGGGAGCCGCCGTTCGTGGCCACCTGGATCTGGATGGTGGTGCTCGTCGCCGGGGCCCTGACGCTGGCTCTCGACCAACGCTGGTTCGGGCTGCGGCTCCTGGGTCACGTGATGGGGATGTGGGTCGCAGTGGGATTGGCTGTGGACGCCGACGGCGACGTCGAGCAGTTCCTCGTGCTGGTCGCGGGTGCGCTGGTGTTCGCGTCGCTGGCGCGGCTGCCGAGCATCGGCGAGCTGGACACCCCCTGGGAGCAGCTCGAGGTGCAGCTCGTGATGGCTGCCGCCCCCTGGGCCATCGCGGTCATCGGCATCACCTTCGAGCTCGAGAGCGACACCGCGGTGGGCTCGACGGGGCTCGCCGTTGCCGCCGCCAGCGCATCGATCGCCGTCGGCGTGCGGGTCTGGGTCAAGCATGCGCACTTCGTGTCCCTCCTGGTCGGGGCCAGCGTGGCCATGTCGATCGGCTTCGTCGCCCTGCTGTCGTCCGACTTCATGGCCGTCGCCCTCGCGGTGCAGGCCGTGGGTCTGGTGATCCTGAGCCGGGCGCTCGGCTCGAACACCCGGCTGCTCGTCAACGCCGGCATCGTGGCCGCGATCGCGGCGCTGGTGGTGACCGTCGACATGCTCGAGGCCTGGACCACCGACGCCCCGGTCGGCGACGACATCGCCCACCTGGCGACCATCGCGGCCCTGGCCGTGGCCGGCTGGCAGGCCAGGGACGAGCAGGTCCGGAGGCTCACCGCCATGGCGGTCCTGGTCGGCGTCCTCGTCTGGCTGGGGTCGGTGCTGGTCCACCTCCCCCAGGGGCAGGCGGCGGTCTCGGTGTCGTGGGCCGTGGTCGGCATCGCGGTGCTGGTCACCGGGGCGGTCCGGAAGATCCCCGAGGCCGGCGGGGCCGGCTTGGCCGTGCTCGCGGCCACGGTTGCGAAGCTGCTGACCGTCGACCTGCGCGAGGTCGACACCCTCTGGCGGGCAGGCCTCTTCTTCCTCATCGGGACCGGCATCATGAGGCTGGGGTTCCTGCTTCCCCGGCTCACCGGGGCCACCGAGGGCGCCGACGGCGGGGGCGCTCAGGACAGCGGGGGATCGACGCAGCCCTCGAAGCCACCCCCGCCGGAGTCGAAGGTGTCGACGAAGGGCCGGAGGTAGCCCGAGCCGGCGTTCTCGGTCCGGTACCAACGGTCGATCCCTCGGGCGAGGGCCTGGGCCTCGGCGTCGCGGACGTCGTCACGGGCGAGCAGCCGGGCCTCCGGGCCGTTCGACAGCCACAGGAACTCGGTGATGACCGAGGTGACGTCGGGGGTTCGGCGGTGTATGCCGTAGAAGTCGGTCCCCTCGTCGTTGAGGCGGGTGCTCACGCCGTCTCGGACATTGCCGACCCACGCGGTGGGGAACCGGCTGGCCGCGGCGAACAGCTCCTCGTAGAGGACGCCGCCGAGGCGCCGGGACTCGGGGTCGTCGTGCTGGTAGTAGACCTGGGTCCCCGGGACGGGGGTCCGGACCACGGCGCCGCCGTTGTGGTGCAGCGAGAGGAAGACGTCGGGATCGAGGGCGTTGGCGAGCCCGGCACGGATCGCGATCGGGTGCCGGACGTCGGTGGTGCGGGTGAGCTCGACCGAGAACCCCCGCTCGCGCAGCGCGTCGGCGGTGCGCAGCGCCACGTCGAGGTTGAGCTGCTTCTCGCCCAGACCGTTCGGGCCGACCGAAGCCACCTCCGATCCACCGTGGCCGGGGTCGATGAGGATCTGGGTGGTGCGGACCCGTCGCCCGTCCGGGATCACCGCCCGATGTCCGCAGGGGGTGATCACCTCGAACCCGCCGTCGACCACCTCCACCAGGTCCACCATCACGTCGGTCGGGGTGATGATCACGCCCTCGTGGCCGGCGCGAGCGATCCGCTCGCAGGTCACGTAGTCGTCGTCGGGCGCGGTGAAGATGCAGATCCGGTGACCGCCCCGGCCCAGCGCGACCGTGGCCACGAACCCGCCGGCGCGGCGGCCCGGGTGGGCCGCGTCGACGTCGGGACGGGGCGTGTCGGCGGCGACGGTGGCCACGAATTCCCCGTCGAGGCTGACCCGCACCTCGCGGCTCGTGGGGTCGTCCAGGTCGATCGCCCAGCCGGTCACCGTGACCTCGCGACCATCGATCTCCACCCCGTCGATCTCGCCGATGGCCTCGGCCGGCGGGATGGGCTCGGGGGGCGACGGGATCGGGGTGGTGGGGATGACCGAGCCGAGCGGTCGCGGCGCCTCCTGGGTGGCGACCGCGATGGCGACGGCCAGTGCGGCGACCACGCCGAGCCATGCTGCGCGAGCTGCCGGTCGGGTCATCGGGCGCAAGGTAGCAGCGCCGAGCGTCGACATTACGCACGTCACCGGACCGCAACACCCCGCTGTTGCTCGGCGCGACCGAGAGACTATGGTTCCCTGACTGTCACCGGCCTCGAGCGCTGGAGCGGACCGTCCGTGGAGACGTGCGTCGGTGAGGGAGGAGATAGTCAATGACCAGCAAGAGCAAGCTCTGGAGGCTGCTTGCGGTGCTGTTCGTGTTCACGCTCATCGCTGCGGCATGCGGCGACGACGACGACACCACTGCAGGGGGAGACGATGCCCCCGCCGACGACGGCGCCGCTGACGACGCCGCAACAGACGACACCGCGGCCGACGATGCCGCCGCCGACGACACCGCTGCCGACGACGCAGCAGACGACAGCGCGGCCGACGACGGCGACGACTCGGTCACCCTCACTCAAGGCGGATCCGTGCTCGATGCGGTCCAGGACCGGGGCACGCTGAACTGCGGCGTGTCGGGTGCCGCAGTCGCCTTCTCGACCCTCGATCCCGAGGGCCGGATGGTGGGCTTCGACGCCGACTACTGCCGGGCCGTGGCCGCAGCGGTGCTCGGTGACGCCGAGGCCGTGAACTTCGTGGCCCTGACCGCAGCCGAGCGCTTCACCGCGGTGCAGACCGGCGACGTGGACGTGCTCATGCGGAACACCACCTGGACCCAGAGCCGGGACACCGACGTGGGCATGGACTTCGGTCCCACCACCTACTACGACGGCCAGCAGCTGATGGCCCGGGCCAGCGACGGCTTCGGCCCCGACTCCGACGTGCCCGACGTCGCGGGCGCGGTCGTGTGCACCAACGCCGGCACCACGACGGAGAAGAACATCTCCGACGCCGCTGCGGCTGCAGGAATCGACATCACCCTCAACACCTTCGAGGACTTCGACATCGTCACCGAGAACTTCATCTCCGGTGCCTGCGACGTCATCACCACCGACGGTTCGGGCCTGGTCGGCCGCAAGGCCGAGCAGCAGCCGGCGGACCAGGAGTGGGTGATCTTCCCGGCGACGCCCATCTCCAAGGAGCCGCTCGGCCCGACCTACGGCCAGAACGACTCCGCCTGGGCGGACGCGGTGAACTGGACGGTGTACGCCACCGTCATCGCCGACGAGATGGGCATCTCCTCCGCGAACGCCAGCACCGTGGTCGGCAACGACGACTTCGACGCCGAGGCCCAGCGTCTCATGGGCGGCGAGGGCGAGATCCAGAGCCTGATGGGCCTGGCTCCCGACGCCTTCCAGCAGGTGATCCTCCAGGTCGGCAACTACGACGAGATCTACGCCCGGAACCTCAATCCGGTGGGCCTGAGCCGCGACGGCTCTGCGAATGCTCGCTGGACCGAGGGTGGCCTGATCTACGCCCCGCCTGCTCGCTGATTCTGCAGATATGACGGCGGACGTTGGCTTGGTCTAACGTCCGCCGTCAGTACACGACGGGGCCCGGGCCGGGGCTCCGCACGGATCTCCGGCCCGCGTCCTGCAACTGAGCCGCCAACGGGGGGGAAGCGGTGGCGTCGACGACGTCGGCCTCGAGAGCACATCACCATCAGAAGCCGCCGTTCTACCGCGACGTCACCGTCGTCAAGTGGCTCACCCAGGTCGTCGTGCTCGTCCTGGTGGTCTTCGCCCTGGTCTTCCTCGCTAACGAGGCCGGCGACAACCTCGAAGCCAAGGGCATCTCGACCAGCTTCGACTTCTTGAGCATCGATCCCGGCATCAGCCTCTCGGAGGGCATCGACACCGAGCCCGACACCGGGGGGCGAGCGCTCTGGGTGGGCATGGTGAACACCCTGCGCCTGTCGGGTGCCGGCATCCTGTTCGCCACCATCATCGGGATCGCGGTGGGCCTGGCCCGGCTCTCGCACAACTGGGTCGTCAACAAGATCGGCACGGTCTTCGTCGAGACCCTGCGCAACATCCCGCTGCTGGTGCAGATCCTCCTCTACGCCGCGGTGCTGTCCTCGCTCGACCGGGTGAGCGAGGACACCGGGCCGATCAACGGCTGGCTCCACGTGTCCAACAAGGGGGTCTCGATCCCCCGGGTCTTCGTGGCCGACGGGTTCTACCAGTGGCTGGTGGTCATGATCATCGGCGGCCTCGTGGCTCGCTACGTGTACCACCTGCGGGTGGCACACCAGGAGCGCACCGGTGAGGACAGCCAGCCCGTGCTCTATGGCCTCGGCGTGCTGGTGGTCTTCGGGGTCGTCGGTTGGTTCATCCATCCGATCTTCGGCTGGCTGGGTGGGGTGTTCGGAGCCATCAGCGACGCCATCTCGAGCATCCCCGAGCTGCTGCTGCAGGTGGTGCTGTCCGCGGGGGCGATCGCGGGCGCGGTCATCTGGATCCGGCGGTTCCTCGACAGCCGGCGCACGCCGGCGGGGCTCGCCAAGCTGACCGACGACGACTGGTTCCGGATGATCTTCGCCGGGGTCCTCTCGCTGATCGGGGTGGCCGTGTTCCTGGTCATGTGGCCGGGCCTGTCGAGCTGGATCATCAACGCCAGCAGCGACTTCTTCGGCGTCCTCGAGGACAAGTTCGGGGAGGGCCGCGACGGGATACCGATCGACGCCAAGCGTCCGGACATCGTCCAGAGCGGCAACTTCCCCAACTACGGCCCGGCAGGGCTCACCATGTCGCTGGGCTTCGCCGCGGTGTTCTTCGGCGTGGTCTTCTACACCGCCGCGTTCATCGGCGAGATCGTCCGCGGCGGCATCCTCGCGGTGCCCAAGGGCCAGACCGAGGCCGCCGCCGCCGTCGGGCTGCGCCGGGCCACCGCCCTGCGACGGGTGATCCTGCCCCAGGCCTTCCGGGTCATCCTGCCGCCGCTCGGCAACCAGTACCTCAATCTGACCAAGAACACGTCGCTGGCCATCGCCGTGGGATTCAGCGACGTGGTGCAGGTGGGCCAGACCGTGGGGAACCAGACCGGCAAGCCCTTGTCGGTCTTCGCCATCTGGATGCTGTTCTACCTGGCCTGCTCCCTGACGATCTCGGTGGTCGTCAATTACTTCAACGTCCGCATGAAGATCGTGGAGCGCTGAGATGTCGGAGACCGGTCACATAGGAGCAGCGCTCGACACCGACGAGATGTATGCCCATCTCGAGGAAGAGGCCGAGGCTCCGGTCAAGCCCGAGGAACCGAGCCTGAGTCCTCGGGAATGGATCCGCGAGCACCTGTTCTCATCGATGTGGAACGGCATCCTGACCGTCGTCTTCGGGCTATTCGTCATCCTGACGGTGCGGGGCCTGCTGCAGTTCGTGTTCAGCGAGGAGCGGCAGTGGGACGCAGTGGCCACCAACATGCGGCTGCTGATGGCCCAGGGCTATCCCGAGAACCAGTTCGTGCGGGTGTGGGTGTCGCTCGGGGTGATCATGGGCCTCGCCGGCTTCTCGATCGCCATCTGGCGGGCTTCGGGGCGGCTGTCCATGAAGCGCATCTCGATCTGGATCATGAACCTCGGCGGAGCCGCGGCGGCCCTCGGGGTGCTGGCCCCGCTGTCGGCCTCGGGCACTGCTGGGTGGGTCATCACGGGCCTGATCGTGTTCGGGATCGGCGCAGCCATCTGGTACGGCATGGGTGAGGTGCGGCGCCGCTCCACCTTCGTGCCCACCGTCTACGTCGCCTTCACCGTGCTCGGGCTGGTGGTGCTCAGCCTGTGGGTGGTGCCCTATGGCCACTACGCCTTCGCCGAGGGCGAGGTGATCGCCGAGACCGGCACCACCGTGGCGTTCTCCACCCAGATGCCGTGGACGGTGATGTGGCTGGTGCTGGTCGGCTCCTACGTGCTGGGGCGGGTACTTCGCGATCACCTCCCCACCAACGCCGCCAAGATGGGGCTGGCGGTGCTGTGGCTCACCTCGCCGTTCATCGTCAACTGGATCATCCTGCGCGATCCGAACTTCGACTACGGCCACGTCTGGTCCACCGACCTGCCGCTGGCGCTCGGCTTCGGCCTCGGCGGCGGGGCGCTGCTCTACTTCCTGGCCAAGCCCCGGCTGGGAGAGCTGGGCCGGATCATCGCAGTCGCGCTGCTGGGCTTCGCCGCGTTCAACTGGGTGGCGGCGTTCTTCGGCTGGTACGGGATGCTGCAGAAGGCCAGGTTCAGCTTCCTGCTGCTGGCCCTGGTGGCGCTGGCCGCGCCGAACTTCGCCGGGGACCGGGCCACCCGGCTGCGCTTCGTGACCGGGTGGATCTTCTTCATGGGCCTGTTCCACTGGTTGGTCACCGCGGTCAACTCCCCATCGACCCTGCAGCTGCAGGGCCCGACCTACCTGGGTGGGTTCTCCCTGACGCTCTTCGTCGCGGTCCTGACCATCCTGTTCAGCTTCCCGATCGGGGTGATGCTGGCACTGGCCCGCACCTCCACCCTGCCCATCTTCCGGGTGATGTCGACGGTCTACATCGAGACCATTCGCGGGGTGCCGCTGATCACCATCCTGTTCTTCTTCTCGAACATCCTGCCGTTGTTCCTCCCGCCCGGGATGGAGATCGCCGAGCTGGCCGCCATCGTCACCGGCTACACGCTCTTCTCCGCGGCGTACCTCGCGGAGAACGTGCGTGGTGGCCTGCAGTCGGTCCGCCGCGGGCAGTTCGAGGCCGCGGACGCGGTCGGGCTCACCACCGCGCAGCGCACCAGCTTCATCGTGCTGCCCCAGGCGCTGCGGGTGTCGATCCCGCCGCTGGTGGGCCAGACCATCGCCACCTTCAAGGAGACCTCGCTGGTGGCGATCATCGGCGGGTTCGACCTGCTGCGCATCGCCAACCAGGTGATCGGGGCCCAGACGGAGTTCCTCGGGGTCAAGCGAGAGGGCCTGCTGTTCGTCTCCGCGGTCTACTGGGTGTTCGCCTTCTCGATGTCGAAGTACAGCCAGCGCCTCGAGCGCCGGCTCGGTCTCGGTGAGCGATGATCGCCGCCGACGTATCCTCACCATGGGAGGTGGTGTCCGATGAGCACCGCTGAAGCACGCCAGCCCCGCCCGGACATGATCGTCTGCGAGGGCGTCGACAAGTGGTACGGCGACTTCCAGGCACTGAAGGGGGTCACCGCCACCATCGGCGAGCAGGAGGTGGTGGTGGTCCTGGGCCCGTCGGGCTCGGGGAAGTCCACCTGGATCCGCTGCATCAACCGCCTCGAGGCCCACCAGGGGGGCACGATCATCGTCGACGGCGTCGAGCTCACCAACGACCTGCGCAACATCGAGAAGATCCGCTCCGACGTCGGCATGGTGTTCCAGCAGTTCAACCTCTTCCCTCACATCACCGTGTTGGACAACGTCACCCTGGCGCCGAAGTGGGTGCGCAAGCTTCCCAAGGACGACGCCGAGGCCAAGGCCATGGGCCTGCTCGAGCTCGTGGGCATCCCCGAACAGGCGCTGAAGTACCCGGGCCAGCTCTCGGGCGGTCAGCAGCAGCGGGTGGCCATCGCCCGGGCGCTGGCGATGGAGCCCCGGGTGATGCTCTTCGACGAGCCGACCTCGGCGCTGGACCCCGAGATGATCAAGGAGGTCCTCGACGTCATGAAGGACCTCGCCTTGGGTGGCATGACGATGATGGTGGTGACCCACGAGATGGGCTACGCCCGTGAGGTGGCCGACCGGATCATCTTCATGGAGTCGGGCGAGATCGTCGAGGTCGGGACCCCCGAGCACTTCTTCACCAGCCCCGAAGAGGACCGCACCAAGCTGTTCCTGAGCCAGATCCTGTAGCTCCCGTCTGCCCAGAACCTGGCCGATTCCGGATCCGGCCCTGCTGGTAGAATCCGTCCATGGCAGTGTCGGAGAGGTTCAACCAGGCGCTGCGTCGACTCGGTCGGACATTCGACTCGTACCGGCGGGCGCCCCGCACGCCCGACCGGGTCACCGAGCTGGCGTCCAGCCGGGCCCGGCTCGAGGACGCCAGGACCGACATGGCCGACGTACGCCACCAGGAGGGCTTCTCCCGCCCCGAGCGCAGCTCGCCCCGTTGGTTCGATCCGCGCATCGGCCTCGGCGACAGCAGCTGGACCGGACGGGTCTTTGCAGTCATCGGGGTCGCAGTCCTCGCCATCGGCTTGCTGGTCGGAGTGAAGGCGCTGCTCGACCTGCGAGGGACTCCTGATGTCGAGCTCGTCGACGGCAGCCTGGTCGAGCTGGTGGAGCCGGCCGACGACGGCGCATGCAGCTGGCTCGTCACCATGGAGCTCGAGAGCAACGCAGCCGAGCAGCTGCGGCTGCGCTCGATCTTCGTCGAGGGGATCACCGTGGGTGCGCTGGAGGACATCAGTGGCTTCGAGACCTCGGTCCTCCGCACCGGCGACACCACCGTCGCCCAGGTGGTCTCCCGGCTCCCGTCGTGCCCCGACTCGGCGGCCGAGATCGCCCACGGCCCGATCGTTGTCAGCTACGACTCGAGTGGAACCCGACCCATCCAGACGGTGCAGCTGGACTTCTAGCCAGGTCGACCCGACCGCAGTCTCCTAACCGGCGGTGTCGTCGAGGTGCTGGAGGAGATCGTGCGCTACGAGCTCGATCTCCTTGTGCCGCCACTCGGCCGCCCGGTACCGGCAGGCGATGAGCCCCATGCGGTGGACCCGCCGGAAGTCGCCGTAGACGAAGGCGTACCGGGCCTTGGTTTGATCGTTGGCGCCGTCGGTGAGGCCCAGGTGCCACGCGGCGTACTCGTCCCAGCCATGGCGGTCGAGGTAGGCGTTCTGGTCGTCAGCGGTCGGCTGGACCTCGCCCCAGTTCGAGTCGAGCACGTACTGGCGCGAGTCGATGAGCCGCCGGGCCCGCTCGACGGCGTGCGGGTTGACGCTGTAGGAGGCCACTAGTCCCAGAACCGCAGCCGCTCCCACACCCGGCGCAGGGGGCCGGCGGCGTCACGGAGTCGCTGGCGGGCCGCTGGCGGCAGTGGCTTCGACACCTTGTCGAGGAGCTGGGCCACCCTGGTGTCGACC
>JBFKRY010000114.1:0-12822 GCA_041636995.1 Acidimicrobiales bacterium
CGGGCTCCGGCTCCGGCTCGGGCTCCGGCTCGGGCTCCGGCTCCGGCTCCGGCTCGGGTTCGGGCTCCGGCTCGGGCTCCGGCTCCGGTTCCGGTTCGGGCTCCGGCTCCGGCTCCGGCTCCGGTTCGGGCTCCGGCTCCGGCTCGGGCTCGTCCTCGTCGTCACCACCAGCGAGCACGGCATCGTCGGGACCGTCGTCCCCGTCATCCCAGTCCCAGGTGGCGCCGAAGATCACCATCCCGAGCCCGAACAGCACCAGCAACAGCCACGCCGGGCCCTCGACCTTGACGTCACGAAAGCCGCCCGTGCCCCGGTCCCCGCCGAAGCCGCCAACGGCGAAGAAGAGACCCGCCACAACCAGGAAGATGCCCAGGGCAACCAAGAGAAGCTGCATGACGCCACCGCCACGTCGTCGAGAACCGCCGCCTGCCGATGGTAGTGGCTCTCCTTCGCGGCCACCCGTTGGCGGCCGCGAAGAGGCCACCGCCACGCCGGGGTTCACTGGCGCCGGGCGCCCCGAGCGCGACGGACCCGCCGCCGCAGGAAGAGCGCGACCACCCCGATGACCACGCCGGCCACGGCGGTCTCGGTCGGCACGTCCTCGGCAGGAAAGGCATAGACCGCGAAGAAGATCGCCGCCAGGACCACAACGCTGAAGACGAGCTCGAACGCGCCGAGGATCAGGCGCGCGAAGAACCCGTGACGCCGTGGTGGGCGGGGCCCCATCGGGCCTCGCCCGCGCTCGCGCTGTTGCTGCTGCCAGGCGTAGCCCATCTGGTCCCGCCGCCGTTGCTGGGTCCGCTGCTGCTCGCGCATTCGCTGTTGCAGCTGCTGGCCCGGACTCCGTCCTGGGAATTGGGGGCCGACCATCGCGAGACCTCCCTGCCGTGCCTCCCCCCAGGTTCCAGGAGCCCCGTACTGCCTGACCAGGGCCCTTCGACCAGAATCTCGCACTCCGGGGGACAGCCCACCGGGGCGCTCCAGAGACGACCTCAGCCGTGCGCGAGGAGGGACTCGAACCCTCACGTCCTTGCGGACACAGGGACCTAAACCCTGCGCGTCTGCCAGTTCCGCCACTCGCGCGTGGCGTGGGCAACCCTACCGGTCCCCCGTCGGCGGGTACGGTGCCCCGGTGTCCCGGACCGGCCAGCGACTGCTCGTGGCTGCGTTGCTCGTGGCCGTGCTGGCCGCGGTCGCCGCCTGCTCCCCGGCGGCCGAGGACACCGCAGCGGCCACCGTCGAGCGGGTCATCGACGGTGACTCGGTGGAGCTGGCGCTCGGGGGCGAGGTGATGGAGGCCCGGCTCATCGGCGTGAACGCGCCCGAGCTGGCCGACTGCCAGGGCCGGGCCGCCCGCGAGGCGCTCACCGAGCTGGTCGAGGACCGCTCCCTCGCCGTCGAGTCCTTCGGCAACGACCGCTTCGGCCGACGGCTGGTGGCGCTGGCGGCCAACGGCGAGAGCGTCAACCGGGCGCTGGTCTCCCGAGGTTGGGCCCTGGCGCTGCACGATGGCGAGGGCGAGGAGTGGCTCGACGACATGGACGACGCCGCCAGCCGCAGCCTCGGCATGTGGGGCATGGCCGACGAGTGTCCCCGGCCGGACGCAACCATCGTGATCAGCGACATCGAACCCGACCCGCCCGGCCCCGACGACGAGGTGCTCGACCAGGAGTGGATCGAGATCGAGAACCGGGGCGCCGATCCCGTCGAGCTCACCGGCTGGGCGCTGCGGGACGAGTCCACCAGCAACCGGTACCTGTTCGAGGAGATCACGATCCCGCCCGGCGGCCGCATCCGGCTCCGCACCGGCGCCGGCGCCGACACCGCAACCGAGCTGCACTGGGACTCCCCAGCCGGGGTGTGGTCCAACCGGGGCGAGACCGCGCTGTTGCTGGCTCCGTCAGGGGCCATCGTGGACCATCTGGTGCTGAGCTGACGAGCCGCCACCACACCGAAATGGACACCTGGGGCCCAGGGGCCGCCGGTATCCTCGGGCGATGGACGAGCCCGCCCAGGACGCACCCGACGACCAGGCCGACAGCATCGACCGCTGGACGAAGGTCTGGGCCGAGCGCCGCGTGTTCGAGGCCGACGGGCTCGTCGAGGACACCGGCGACGACCGGCCCCGGCGCTACATCGTCACCATGTTCCCGTACCCGTCGGGTGACCTGCACATGGGCCACGCCGAGGTCTACTCCATCGGCGACGCGCTGAGCCGGTTCTCGCGGCTGCGGGGCCACAACGTGCTCCAGCCCATCGGCTGGGACTCCTTCGGGCTTCCGGCCGAGAACGCGGCGCTGCGCATGGATCGCGATCCCCGGGAGTGGACCTACGACAACATCGAGGTCCAAGCCGAGGGGTTCCGGCGCCTGGGCGTGAGCTTCGACTGGCGCACCCGGCTGCACACCTCGGACCCCGACTACTACCGCTGGAACCAGTGGCTGTTCCTGAAGATGTACGAGCAGGGGGTGGCCTACCGGGGCGAGGCCACGGTGAACTGGTGCCCGAAGGACAACACGGTCCTGGCCAACGAGCAGGTGATCCAAGGCCGCTGCGAGCGCTGCGGCACCCTGGTGGAGGGGCGCAGCCTGACCCAGTGGTTCTTCCGGATCACGGACTACGCCCAGCGCCTGCTCGACCACATGGACCACATGCCGCACTGGCCCGACGACATCCTGGCCATGCAGCGCAACTGGATCGGCCGCTCCGAGGGGGCGTCGGTGGACTTCGAGGTCGAGGGGCGCGACGAGCCGCTCACCGTCTACACCACCCGGCCCGACACCCTGTTCGGCGCCACCTTCATGGTGGTGGCCGCCGACGCACCGATCGCCGCGGAGCTCTGCGCCGACGAGCAACGGGCCGAGTTCGAGGCCTACCAGGCCCGTACCTGGGCCGCCTCCGACATCGACCGCCTGTCCACCGAGCGAGCCATGACTGGGGTGCCCCTGGGCCGGCATGCGGTCAATCCGGTCAACGGCGAGCGGATCCCGATGTACGCATCCGACTACGTGCTGGCCGGCTACGGCACCGGGGCCATCATGGCCGTGCCCGCCCACGACCAGCGGGACCTGGACTTCGCCAGGGCCATGGGGTTGCCGGTGCGGACGGTCATCGACACCGGCGAGCCCGACCCGGCCGAGACCTGGGTCGCCACCACCGGCGACGGAACCATGATCAGCTCCGGTGACTACACGGGCATGGGCAGCTCCGACGGCAACGAGGCCATCGTCGCCGACCTGGACGCCCGGGGCCTGGGCCGGGCTGCGGTCAACTACCGGCTGCGCGACTGGCTGGTCTCCCGCCAGCGCTACTGGGGCACCCCGTTCCCGATCGTCCACTGCGAGGCGTGCGGCGAGGTGCCGGTCCCCTACGAGGATCTGCCGGTGGTGCTGCCCACCGAGGGGTACGACCTCCGCGCGTCGGAGGGCATGGCCCCGCTGGACAGCGCGGAGGACTGGTGGCGGGTGGACTGCCCCCGCTGCGGCCAGCCGGCCCGGCGCGACACCGACACCATGGACACGTTCGTGGACTCGGCCTGGTACTTCCTGCGCTACCCCAACCCGGACTACGTGGACGGTCCCTTCGACCCGCGCGGCATCGAGCGCTGGCTCCCCGTCACCGAGTACATCGGCGGCAAGGAGCACGCCATCCTGCACCTGATGTACACCCGGTTCTTCACCATGTTCCTCCACGACGAGGGCATGCTCCACTTCGAGGAGCCCTTCGACCGCCTGACCAACCAGGGCCAGGTGATCATGGAGGGCGCGGCCATGAGCAAGAGCCTGGGCAACCTGGTGGACCTGCAGGACCAGATCGCCCGGTTCGGCCCCGATGCGGTGCGGGTGACCATGCTGTTCGCCGGTCCCCCCGAGGACGACATCGACTGGGCCCACGTGTCACCGGCCGGGTCGGTCAAGTGGCTGGCCCGGGTCCGGCGGGTGGCCGAGGACGTCGGTGCCGCGAGCCCGGCCGGCGGCGACGGGCACCTCGAGACCCGCAAGGGGGTGCACCGACTGGTGCACGAGATCACCGAGCTCATGGAGACCCGGCGGCTGAACGTGGCCATCGCTCGGTCGATGGAGCTCACGTCGCTACTGCGCAAGGCCGTCGACGGCGACCCCGGACCAGCCGACGCCGCGGTGCTCGAAGGGGCCGAGGCCCTGGCCCGCATCATCTCGTGCTTCGCACCGTTCACCGCCGAGGATGCATGGGCGGCGCTGGGCCGCGAGGCCTCGGTGGCCGAGCACGGCTGGCCCGAGGTGGACGAGGCCATGCTGGTCGTCGAGTCGGTGACCTGCGTGGTGCAGGTCGACGGCAAGGTGCGCGACCGCCTGGACGTGCCCCCCGAGATCGGTGAGGACGAGCTGCGCGAGCTGGCGGTGGCCTCCGCAGGGGTCCAGCGTCAGCTGGACGGCAAGTCCATCAAGCGAGTGGTGGTCCGACCGCCGAACCTGGTGAACGTCGTCATCGGCTGATGACGCGTCATCGGCTGATGACGCGTCATCGGCTGACCCGGCACCCGGCCCGCCACCGGCGTCGCCGGCCCGGCTCGGGCGTCACGGGTAGGGTCGGCTGCCGTGCCCTCTCCCGACGCCGGCCCCGGGTCGTTCGGTCGGCCGACCGGTGCCGCGGCGCTGGCGCTGACGGTGGTGGCGCTTCCTTCGTTCCTGGTGGGCGCGTTCGCGCCCACCATCAAGGAGGACCTCGGCTTCGGCGACACCGCGCTCGGCGCGCTGTTCACCCTCGGCTTCCTCGTGTCCGCGACGGCGCTGCAGGTGACCGGGCGCTACGCCGACCGGCGAGGACCCACCGACGCTCTCCGCCTCGGGATGGTGCTCGCCGCCGCGGCATCGCTCTTCATGAGCGTCGGGGCGCAGGCCTACTGGCTGCTGGTGCTCGCCTTCGGCGCCAACCGTCTGGCCGAGGCGGTGGTGCAGCCGGCGACCAACACCCTCGTGTCCCGCTCGGTCCCGGCCCGCCTGCGGGGGCGGGCCATGGGCACCAAGCAGTCGGCCATCCCGCTGGCCACCGCGCTCGCAGGGCTCTCGGTGCCCTTGCTCGGCGGCACCATCGGCTGGCGGGGCACCTACGCGCTGGTGGCCGCGCTCGCAGTGCCTGCCTTCCTCGTGGTGCCCCGGGGCGTGGCTCCCGCCGACGGCCCCCATCGTTCCCGTGGCGACCTCTGGCGGACCCGGCACCTGCAGCTGGTATCGGCCGGTGGGGCCCTGGCGGCCGCGAGCGTGATCACCGTGGCCGGCTTCCTCACCACCGCGGCCCAGGAGGCCGGCTACTCCGAGGGCACCGCCGGCCTGCTGCTGACCCTCGGCGGGCTGGTGATGATCGCCAGCCGCCTCACCTGGGGCTGGCTGGCCGATCGCTTCGAGTTCGATCGCTTCCTCGCGGTCGCCTGCGCCATCGGGGTGGGCTCGGTCGCCTACCTGCTCCTCGCGGCCGAGACCGAAGCGTCGATCGCCGCGGGGACCGCCCTGGTCTTCGGCGTCGGCTGGTCGTGGCCCGGGCTGGTCATCCTCGGTGTGGTGGAGCACCACCCGGCCGAGCCGGGAGCAGCCACCGCCATCCTGCAGACGAGCATCCGTCTCGGCGCGCTCGCGTCGCCGGTGGCGTTCGGGGCGGTGGCGGACCGAGCCGGCTTCGACGCAGCATGGATGTTGTCGTTCGGGTTCGCGGTCGCCGCCACGGTGCTCATGCTGCTCGCCAGCCGCGCCTCGCGGCGGTTCAGCCAGCTCGGAGCTCCGCCAGCAGGGCGCGAAACGCCCGCCCCCGGTGGCTGATGGCGTTCTTGTCGGCATCGGTCATCTCGGCGAAGGTGCGACCGTCACCGTCGTCGGGTACGAAGACCGGGTCGTAGCCGAACCCGCCGTGACCCCGGGGCTGGTCGTGGATCCGTCCGTCGACCACGCCGTGGGCCACCACCTCACTGCCGTCGGGTCGCACCACGACCGCCACCGTCCGGAAGCGGGCGGTCCGCTCCTCGGCGGGCACCCCGGCAAGCTCCCGGAGCAGGCGGGCCACGTTGCGCTCGGCGATGGCGTCCTCACCCGCGTAACGAGCCGAGTGCACCCCGGGGGCCCCACCCAGGGCATCGACCTCCAGCCCGGTGTCGTCTGCGACCGCGGCCTGGCCGGTGGCGGCGCAGACCGCCGCCGCCTTCAGGCGGGCATTGCCCTCGAGGGTGTCGGCGTCCTCGACCACCTCGCCCAGCCCCGCGGGGCGGGGCTGCAACCGGACCCGGTCGCCGAGGATGGCGCGGATCTCGCGGAGCTTGCCCTCGTTGGCAGTGGCCGCGACCAGCACCGGCCCGCTGGTCATGCCAGATGGGTGACGTCGGCTCGCTGCGCGTGCTCGGGGCGTGGCGCCGGCACCTCGGCCACCATGGCCCGCTGCATCTCCACGATCTCCCGGATCCCCTTCTCGGCCAGCGCCAGCAGCGTGTCCAGCTCGGCCCTGCTGAAGGCGACGCCCTCGGCGGTGCCCTGCACCTCGACGAAGCCGCCGCTCTCGGTCATGACCACGTTCATGTCGGTCTCGGCGTTGGCGTCCTCCACGTAGGGCAGGTCGAGACGGGGCTCGCCGTCGACGATGCCCACCGAGATCGCGGCGCAGGCCTCGAGCAGGGGGTGGGTGGTGAGCAGGCCCCGCTGCATGTGTCGGGCCAGGGCGTCGTGCAGCGCCAGGTAGCCGCCGCAGATCGACGCGGTCCGGGTGCCACCGTCGGCCTGCAGGACGTCGCAGTCGACGATCACCTGGCGTTCGCCGAGGACGGACAGGTCGCAGACGGCCCGCAGCGAGCGGCCGATCAGCCGCTGGATCTCCTGGGTGCGTCCCTTGGTGCCCTTGGTCTCGCGCCGGACCCGCTCGGGGGTCGACCCCGGCAGCATCGAGTACTCGGCGGTGACCCAGCCGGTGCCGGTACCCCGCATCCACCGGGGCACGTCCTCGTCGACGGAGGCGGTGCAGAGCACCTTGGTTTCACCGAACGCTGCCAGCACCGAACCGTCGGCCATGGTGGTGAAATCGCGCTGGAAGGCGATCGGTCGCAACTCGTCGGGTCGACGGTCGTCTGGTCTCACGGGGAACCCCTTGCTCGGTGGTCAGATCTCGTAGGTGTCGCCGATGGCCGCAACCGCCACGGGGGCCCCGAAGGACTCCTCGGCTTCGCGGCGATGCGCATCGGCGTCCGCGCCGGGCGCCAGGTGGCTCAGCACCAGCCGCCCCACGCCGGCCTCTGCGGCCAGCCGGCCCGCCTGGCGAGCCGACAGGTGCAGGATGCCTTCGGACTCGAGGTCGGAGAGGAAGGTGGACTCGGAGACCACCAGGTCGATGCCCTCGCCCAGCTCGGCGACCGACCAGTCCGGACCGGTGTCGGCGGTGAACCCGAACGACCGGCCATGGGCGTCGACCCGGATGCCCAGGGTCTCCACGTAGTGATCCGTCCGGGAGAACCGCCACTCCTGGTCGCCGATGGTCGCCCGGTCATCGCCCGACACCACCTGCCAGTCGACGATCTCCGCCAGCCCGGGACTCAGCCTCTCGGCCAGCTCCAGGTTGCCGGCGGTCCCGTAGACCGGCAGCGGTGGCCGAGGCTCGTAGTGCTTGAGAGCCGAGCACACCACGGGTAGCTCGACCCAGTGGTCGGGGTGCTCGTGGGTGAGCACCATCGCCGACAGCTCGGCCAGGCGCACGTGGTGCTGCAGGTTGG
Organism: Acidimicrobiales bacterium; assembly: GCA_041636995.1. Classification (GTDB taxonomy): domain Bacteria; phylum Actinomycetota; class Acidimicrobiia; order Acidimicrobiales; family UBA8592; genus JBFINV01. Next base: position 7,721 of record JBFKRY010000114.1, read on the forward strand.
CGAAGGTCCCGGGGCCGGCGTCGAGCCAGACGCTGGTGCTGGCCGAGCGCACCAGGAAGCCGGTGCACGCGCCGCCAGGGCCCGCGTAGCTGCCGCTGGCGCCGAGGACCGTGACCGTGAGCGACTCAGCCACCGCGGCCCACCACCGACGCGGCCGCTCGGGTCACGGGCGGTCCCAGGTGTGGGGCTCCGCATGGGCCAGCTCGGGGCCGAGCAGCCGCCGCCCCAGGTCGGCGAACCAGCTGACGTCGCCCGACGACACGAACCGGCGCCGGGCCGGCTCGGACGGCGAGTGCTCCCGGGCCAGGCCCGAGGCGGTGAGCTGGTCCAGGAGCGCGAACGCGGTCTCGTCGGCGGAGGAGACCAGCACCACCGAGTCGCCCATCACCTTCCCGATGGTCCGGGCCAGGTAGGGATAGTGGGTGCAGCCCAGCAGCAGGCTGTCGACCTTGGCGTCGACCAGCGGCGCCAGCAGCCGCTCCGCGAGCACGGTGATCTGATCGCCCACCAGCTCGCCTCGCTCGACGAACTCGACGAATCCAGGGCAGGCCGCGCACGTCAGCTCCACGTTGCCGCCGCCGATGCTGGTGATGGTCGACTGGTAGGCACCGCTGGCGATGGTGCCCACGGTCCCGATGACGCCGACCCGGCCGGACTCGGAGACCTCGACCAGGGCCTGGACCCCGGGCCGGATGACGCCCAGCACCGGCACGCCCGCGGCCTCCTCCAGGTCGCCCAGGGCCGCGGCCGCCGCGGTGTTGCACGCCACCACGACCGTCTTGACGCCGTAGCGCTCGACCAGCAGGGAGGTGATCTCCGCGGCGAAGGCCCGCACCTCCTCGAGCCTGCGGGGCCCGTAGGGATAGCGGCCGGTGTCGCCGAAGTAGACGACGTGCTCGTCCGGCAGCAGGTCGATCACCGCGCGCGCCACCGTGAGGCCTCCGAAGCCGGAGTCGAAGATCCCGATCGGTCGGTCGTCGCTCACCAACCGAGCAGCGTACGCCGGACGCGGCCAGGACGGCCGCTCGCGGCAGGGCGACAGATTCCTCGCCGCCAAGGACGACGGCGAAGTGACGATCGGACGCGGCCAGGATGGCCGCCCAGGAAGCACCACCGACCAACAGATGGGTCGCCCGTCGCCGCCTCGCGGCAGGGCGACACCTGAGGCGCCGCCACGGACGGCGGCGCCGAAGCCATGAATACGAGTACTAGAAGTAGACGATCTGGTCCGCTCGGCGGGCGACCTCGTCGATGGGGTCGGTCCAGGCGCCGGTGGAGAGGTACTTCCAGCCGCCGTCGGAGACGATGAAGACCACGACGGCCTCGTCGGCCCGCTCGGCCACGCGGACCGCGCCGGCGAGGGCGGCACCGGAGCTGAGCCCGGCGAAGATCCCGGCCTCGAGGGCCAGCCGGCGGGTGTACTCGACGCTCTCGGCGGGGCGGACGATGCGCTTGCCGTCGAGGATGTCGAGGCCGCCCCACTTGTCGAAGACCGGGGGGATGAACCCGTCGTCGAGGCTCCGGAGCCCCTCGACCTGTTCGCCCGCGGGCGGCTCCACCGCGAGGATGCGGACGTCGGGCTTCTGCTCCTTGAGATAGGCGCCCACCCCCATGAGCGTGCCCGAGGTGCCCAGACCGGCGACGAAGTGGGTGATGTCGGGGACGTCGCGGAGGATCTCGGGGCCGGTGGTCCGGTAGTGGGTCTCGGGATTGGCCTCGTTGGCGTACTGGTAGAGGAACGCCCACTCGGGATGCTCGTCGGCCAGCTGGAGAGCCAGGCGAACCGCGCCGTTCGACCCCTCGGCGCCCGGCGACGGGATGACCTCGGCGCCCCACACCTCGAGGAGCTGGCGGCGCTCGATGGACACGTTCTCGGGGAGCACCACCTTGAGGGGGTAGCCCTTCATCTTGCAGATCATCGCCAGGGAGATGCCGGTGTTTCCCGAGGAGGGCTCGATGATGGTCCGGCCGGGCGTGAGGGTACCGTCGGCCTCGGCCTCCTCGATCATGGCCCTGGCGATGCGGTCCTTCACCGAACCGGCAGGGTTCTGCGACTCGAGCTTGGCCAGGATGCGCACCCCGCGGTGGGGGCTCAGCTGGCTGACGTCGACGACGGGGGTATCGCCGATCAGGTCGAGGATCGAGGCGTGGACGGCCATGATCCCCCAGTATCGCAGGAGCCGGCCTCGAATGTCGACAAAGGTGATAAGAATTATGCTGATTCTGCTGGTCAGCCGAGGCGCAGCTCGTCCTCGACGACGGTGCCGTCGACCAGCCGGTAGCAGCGCATCACCGGAATCGGGTCCTTGAGCGACACGATGAGGTGATGCCAGGCCCCGAACGGGTCGAACGCGGCCGCGTCGGCCACGTCGGTGGGCGACGGGTACGCGGTGGTGTGGGTGTGGCTGTGCATGACCCCGACGATCCGGGCCCCGGCGGCGTCGGCCTGCTCCTCGAGCGCCCGCATCTCGGCGGGATCGAGCCGGTAGATCCTGCTGGACTCGGCCGCGTTGCGCATCGGGTAGAACGTGTGGATCCCCTGGCCATCGGGCTCGGCCGCGAACAGCCCGCAGGCCTCGTGGGGCAGACCACGCAGGGCGTGGGCCACGATCTGGTCGCGCACACCAGGCAGCAGGATCAACATGGCCCGCGAGCGTACCGAATGCGATAGTGCCAACGGCCGCCCACCCTCCCCGGCAACAGGAGCCCCGTGACCCCCCGGACCGACACCGCCGCGAGCCGGCGGGTGATGATCTCGACGCTGGCGATCATCATGCTGGCCGCGGCGGTGGCGCAGGGCTTCGGCCGCTTCACGTTCGGTGTGGTGCTCCCCGCGGTCCGGGAGGACCTGCTCGACGGGTCCAACACCCTCGCCGGCCTGCTCGGGACCGCCAACACCTTCGCCTACCTGGCCGGGGCCCTCGCCGTCGGATCGCTGGCCGGGCGCCTGAGGGCGCTGAGCTGGATGCGGCTGGGACTGGTGCTGTCCGTCGCTGGCATCGCCCTCGCGGTCGTGGCCCCGAACGGGCTCGTGCTGGCCGTCGCCCTGGTGTCCATGGGGCTGGGCGGCGCCGCCATCTGGATCCCGAGCCCCGGCCTGGCCACAACCGTGGTGAGCGTCCGGCGGCGGGGCCTGGCGGTGGGGATGATGGGCTCGGGCGTGGGGCTCGGCATCGTCTTCGCCGGCCAGCTCAACAACCTGGTGGTCAGCCAGGGCGGGACCTGGCGGGGCGTGTACGGCGTGGAGGCGCTGATCGGGGTGGCGGCCCTGCTGCTGGTCTTCGCGGTGATGCGCTCGACGAGCGGCGCCCCCAGCCAGCGGGGCGGGTTCGGTGGCTTCGGGGTCCTCGCCACCATGGCCGGCTGGAAGCCCCTCACCCTCTGCTACGCGGTGTTCGGGTTCGGCTACCTGCTGGTGGTGGCCTTCCTGGTGGCTCGACTCGAGGACGACGCCGCCTTCGGCTCCGGCAAGGCCAGCGCCGTCTTCGCCGTCCTCGGCGCCTGCACCGTCTTCGGGGGGATCACCCTGGGCCGGATCTCCGACGTGGTCGGTCGGCGGCGGGCCCTGGCCGGCGGCTACGTGACCTTCGCGATGGCGACGCTGCTGCTGCTGACCGACAGCACCTTCCTGGTCGTGGTCGGCGCCGTGGGCTGCGGCATCCTCTTCGGCGGCCTACCGACGGTCATCGCCGCCTACATCATCGACCGCACCGACGAGACCAGCTACGGCCCCACCTACGCGGCGGCGACCTTCGCGTTCGGGCTGGCTCAGGTGGCCTCGCCCCAGGCGGGCGGCGCCATCGCCGACTGGCGGGGGTCGTTCACCATGGTCTTCCTGCTGTCCGCCGCGGTCATGGCGAGCGGCTCGCTCTTCGCGCTGGCCCTGCCCCGCGACCACCCCCAGGCGCCGTCGGTAGCCTGAGCCGATGGCACCCCCGGGCGTCAAGATCGTCGCCACCAACCGCCTGGCCCGGCGCGAGTTCGAGATCCTCGACACCGTCGAGGCCGGCCTGGTCCTGCAGGGCAGCGAGGTGAAGTCCCTGCGCAGCGCCAAGGCCCACCTCGCCGAGGCCTACGCCCGTATCCAGGGCGGCGAGGTCTGGCTCAACTCGCTGCACATCGCCCCCTACGAGCACGCCAGTGCCGCCTTCGGCCACGACCCCGACCGGCCCAAGAAGCTGCTGCTCCACCGATCCGAGATCGCTCGGCTGTCGCGGGAGATCGACCAGAAGCCGCTGACCCTGGTGCCGCTGTCGCTCTACTTCAAGGACGGACGGGCCAAGGTGGAGCTGGCCCTGGCCCGACGCAAGCGGCTGGTCGACAAGCGCCAGACCATCGCCGAACGCGATGCCGCCCGTGAGGCCGAGCGGGACATGGTGCGGGGCATGCGTCGAGCTGCGCCCGGGTAGAATCGAGGTTCGCACACCTTCGTGTGGCGCAACTTGACAAGGGGCTGATCGGTTTCGACGTCGCGGACCGAGAGGCGAATCATGCGACCGGAGTTGCTCAGACTCCTTAAACGGGGCAAACCAAGACACGGCAACGAGCGTGTCGCTCTCGCAGCCTGATCCATCAGGTCCTAGAGAGTCATCGGGACCAGCAATGGCACCCGGGGCCTGACCACTGCAGCCCGGCAACAGAAGCAGTGGTGGACCGCAGGGAGAGACCGCTGACGGCGAGAAAGACCGCTGACGCCAGCCAAAGCGCTGGAGGTCCGGACCCCTTCGGGGTTCCGCCCGACCCGGCGGGGTGGCTACCTCGAGCCACGCTCTCGGGAATGGTCGTAGCGTGAGCGTCGCTCCCGCGATGGACGGGGGTTCGATTCCCCCCAGCTCCACTGTTCCAAACTGCGAGTTCGCTCCGCTCGCTGACGCTCGCTTTGCTCATGCGCAGAGCGCAAGCGCCGTTCCGCTCGACCGGCACAGCCGGATCGAGCTACCACTGTTCCAAACTGCGAGTTCGCTCCGCTCGCTGACGCTCGCTCTGCTCATGCGCAGAGCGCACGCGCCGGTCCGCTCGACCGGCACAGCCGGATCGAGCTACCACTGTCCCAAACTGCGAGTTCGCTCCGCTCGCTGACGCTCGCTTTGCTCATGCGCAGA
>JBFKRY010000115.1:0-12797 GCA_041636995.1 Acidimicrobiales bacterium
CGCCCGTGCGGGCTCGGTCAACGGAACAGGGTTCGCCAGAAGGCCCGGTAGGAGGAATGGACGGTGACGCCGTCGAGGTAGCCGTCGGCCTCGAGCACCTGGTGCAGCTGCGGCAGGTTGCGCCAGGGCACGCCCGAGTCGACGTGGTGCGCCAGGTGGTAGCCGGTGTTGAAGGGCACGAACAGCGTGGAAGGCAACCAGTGCTGGCGGATGTGGTGAGTGGTTCGGCGACGGTCGTCGCTGCGAGTCATGCCCGCGTGCTCGGCCAGCGCCCGGAGCCGGTTGACCACCCGCCAGTAGGTCATGTACGGCAGGAACCAGACCAGCAGGTAGAGCCAGGGGTGGCCGGCCAGCCAGAAGGCCCCGAAGATCACCGCCTGCGCGCCCAGGACCTTGAGGGCCCGGACCCGGTAGCCCCGCCGGAACAGCCCCCGCAGCACCGGCTTGAGGTTCTTCCAGCCCGACACCCCACTGGCGTCACGGGTGAGCTTGCGGCGGAACGAGTCGCGCGGGATCGGGTACCGCGAGTACAGCAGGAAGTCCGGCTCCTTCGGCCCGAACTCGTCGCGGTGGTGCTGGGTGTGGGCCAGCCGGTAGGCCGATCCCCCGTCGCCGAACGAGACCAGGCCCACCAGCTTCTCGCCGATCAGGTCGTTGACCCACCGGTTGGAGAACAGCAGCCGGTGGGCGGCCTCGTGGTTGAGGATCATGAAGCGGGGGAAGTTGGTGCCCATCACCAGGAAGGCCGCCGGGATCGCCAGCCAGTGGTCGATGGCGATGGTGGCCCAGACCACGGCGACGGGTAGGGCCAGCACCCACAGGACCGTCCACGCGTTTCGCCGGTCGTCGATCTCTCGCAGCTGGGCCCGGAGCTCGGGCCGAGGGCGGCCGTCGGGGCGCAACCGGTCGGAGCCGGCGAAGGACGCCAGGTCGCCGGGGGCCGGCGCCAGGCCTCCGGTGTGGTCTCGGACCAGTTGGTCGTGGTCCACGGTCGCGCTCACGAGGCCATATTACAGTCCTGACCACGGTTGACAACTGCTTCGTAAGATCGTGAGGTCAGTGGGCCGTGGTCACGGGCCGCTCGGCCTTCACCGCCCAGGTGGCCAGCGCGGTGGTGATCGGGACCGCCGAGACCAGCCCGATGCCCCCGACCAGGGCCCGCACGATCTCGATGGCGACGATCTCGCTGGTCAGCACCGTTGCCACCGACAGCTTGGCCTGGGTGAACAGCAACAGCAGCGGCAGGGCCGCGCCGGCGTAGGCGAACACCAACGTATTCGTCGTGGACCCGATGTGGTCCCGCCCCACCCGCAGCGCCGACCCGTAGAGCCGTCCCGCGGGCATCGACGGGTCGGCGTCGTGGATCTCCGCGACCGCGGCAGCCTGGGTGACGGTCACGTCGTCGAGGACCCCGATGGTCCCGATGATGATGCCGGCGAGCAGGACGCCCTGGAGGTCGATCGACTCGTTCCCCGCCAGCAGGAACAGCGAGTCCTCGTCGGAGAGGCCGGTGAGCGACGCCGCCGAGACGAAGAGGCGGGCGAGCACACCGGTGATGGCCAGGCTCAGCAGGCTGCCCAGCAGCGCTGCGCTGGTGAGGTGGGTGACGCCGTGGGTGAGGTACAGGGTGATCACCGCGACCGCCGCCGAACCCACGATGGCCACCAGCACCGGCGAGCCGGTCTCCAGCAGCGCCGGCAGGGTGAACGACAGCAGCACCACGAACCCGAGGACCAGCGCCAGCAACGACCTGACCCCCTGGAGGCGTCCCAGCAGCACCACCGCGGCAGCGAACAGCACCACCAGCACCGTGAGCGAGCGCTCCCGCTGGAAGTCGAGGAAGAAGAACCGGAACCGCTCGTCGACCTCGCCGGCCTGGTCGGCCACCACGATGCGGTCGCCGGGCTCGATGGACGGGGTGCTGACCGACGGGATCTGCTGGAACGAGCCGACCTCGCCGTCGGGCAGGGTGAAGCCGACGGCGAGGCACTCGACGGGGCTGTCGGGCGCGCCGATGCACTCGGCGGGGGTCACCGTGTCGACGGTCACCGCCACCCGGTCGACCCCGGTGCCCGCCAGCACCGGCGGGACCTCGATGTCCTCCGAGGGCCAGAGCCACACCACGGCCAACGCGGTAGCCACCAGCGCCGCGGCGACGGCCAGGCCGAGCCGGCGGCCTACGCGATCGAGGGGGTGGTCGAGCCAGGGACCCGGCGCCGGCCCGTGTGCGTGCACCGCGGTGACGCTAGCCAGCCGGGTCCGGCCGGCCGGGGATGCCCTCACCCGGCTCGCGACCAGGAACCCCGGCCGGGGTTCCTACTCGCGCATCTCAGGTCAACCGGGCGATCCAGCGGTCAGTGGATCTCCAGGCCCAGCAGCTCGAAGAGCTCGGCGCGCTTCTCCTCGAAGGTGTCGTCGTCGATCTGGCCTGCGTTGTGCTTCTCGCTGAGCTTGGCGAAGCGAGCGTACAGCTCCTCCTCGCTCGGCCCCTCGACCGGCTCGTCCTCGCTGGCGGCCCGGCGCTCCTCGCGCTCGGCTCGCTTGGCGATCTGCTTGTCGCGCTTGGCCTTCTCCCGCTGGCGCTTCTCCCAGCTCTGCCTGCCCTTGCCTGCCACCTCAGATGGCCCGGACGTTCAGGGCCTCGTCCCCCTTGCGGCCTGGCCCGATCTCGAACTCCACCGCCTGACCCTCTTCGAGGTTCCGGAAACCGTTGCCGGCGATGTTGGAGTAGTGGACGAAGACGTCGTCACCGTCGGGACGGGTGATGAACCCGTAGCCCTTCTCGGTGTTGAAGAACTTGACAGTGCCGGTATGCATCGGGGGGTCTTCCTTCGGTTCGCTTGCTGACCACTCGATCGGGTCTCCCGTAACGCTACGGCGCGATCGGGCTCATTCCACGTCGCAGGACGGATTCCAGCGGATCACCAGCCCAGGGTCTCGCCGACGGGCCCGGCATGGGCCGGGCGGACGACCACGAGTCCCCGGACCACGGGGTGGGACTTGTTGTACCGGATCTCGGCACCCTCGAGATCACGGACGATCAGCCCCGCGGCCTGGGCCACTGCCGCCGGGGCGCAGACGTCCCACTCGTAGAGCCCGCTGGCGTGGACGTAGACGTCGGCCTCGCCACCGACCACCAGCATCGCCTTCACGCCCGAGGATCCGCACGCGGTGAGCCGGCCCTCGAGGGCTCGGGCCACGTCCGCGGCGAACATCGTGTTCGACCGGCTCGAGACCACGACCGGGACGTCGCGAGCCGGCGTCGCCGGCAGCGGTCGGACCTGGGTGCCGAACAGCCGGTGCATGCCCGGCACCGCCACCGCCGCCGCGCTGGGCCGCCCCTGTTCCACCAGGGCGACGTGCACGGCCCACTCGGCGCTGCCGCCGTACGGGTAGTCGTGGGAGCCGTCGAGGGGATCGACGATCCAGGTCCGGTCGGCATCGAGACGGCTGCGGTCGTCGGCCCCTTCCTCGGAGAGGAGGGCGTCCGCCGGGCGGTGCTGGCTCAGCTCCTCGTGCAGGAGCTGGTGGCCGAGCAGATCGCCCTGATCGCGCAGAGCCCAGGCGTCCAGCCCGTCGGCAAGGGCCCGCTCCCGCAGCTCGAGCAGCGCCTGACCGGTCCGTGACGCCAGATGCCCGGCCAGCTCGTGGTCGTTCAACCCATCAGGCGAGGAACTCGCCCACCCGCGACTTCGGCCGCCCGATGATCGCCTTGTCGCCCTTGACGAGCACTGGCCGCTGCATCAGCTGCTTGTGCGCCAGCAGCACCTCGACGACCGCCTCCGGGTCGTCGACGTAGTCCTCGGGATCGAGACCCAGCTTCTCGAACTTGGAGTCCTTCCTGACCAGATCCTCGACCGGGTCCTCGAGCCCGGCCACGATCGCCTCGAGGGTGGCCCGATCGGGCGGATCCTTGATGTAGAGGACCACGTCGTGGTCGACGCCCATCTCCTCGGCGACCGCCAAGGCGTTCTTGGACGAGTTTCAATGCTGGTTGTGGTAGATGGTGACGGCGGCCACGGGGGCTCTCCTCGGTCGTGGTCGACTCCGAAACTAGCGCTCGGCCCGGGGCCGGGCCCCACCCGGGGGCGACTGCAGCTGCCAGGCCTCGATGGTGGGCCAGAAGGTGGTGATGGCGGCGTCGAGCTGCGCCAGATCGCCGTCGTTCACGATCACCAGGTCGGCCAGCGCCCGGCGCTCGGCGTCGCTGGCCTGGGCGTCGAGCCGGGCCCGGGCATCCTCGGCGCTCATGCCCCGCGCCGCCAGGCGGGCCAGGCGGACGTCGGCCGGAGCCTCGACGACGACCACCCGGTGGTACACCCGGTCGCCGCCGATCCGCCCCAGCCGGGACTCGACCAGCACGGCCATGTCCAACACCACCACGGGTGCGTCCTCGGTGGCCAGTCGGCCCACCAGGGCGTCGTTGATGGCCGGATGGCTGATGGCCTCCAGCTCGGCGAGCCGGCCGGCCTCCCCGGCGAAGACCTCGGCTGCGAGCGCCGCCCGATCGATGCTGCCGTCGGCGGCCAGGACTCCGCTCCCGAACGCCTCCACCACCCCCCGGTACGCCGCCCCTGCGGGCTCGAGCACCTCCCGGCCCAGGCCGTCCACGTCGATCACCGTCGCCCCCCGGCGGGCGAACGCGCGGGCCACCGTCGACTTCCCGGCGCCGATGCCCCCGGTGAGTCCGATCACCAACACCTGCGCGCCGCCTTTCGCCTCGGAGCCCGGAGCGTCGGCGTGGATCGAGCAGCCCGGACCAGCCCGTGGTTGACTCTTCCCATTATGTGGTACGGAGCTGCGATCTTCCCGACCGCCTACGCCATGCACCCCGCCGCGCTCGGCGCCGCGTTGGAGGAGCGAGGCTTCGAGTCGCTGTGGGTGGCCGAGCACAGCCACATCCCGGCCAGCCGGGAGTCCCCCTGGCCCGGCGGGGCCGAGCTGCCCCGGATGTACTACGACACCATGGATCCGTTCGTCGCCCTCACCGCCGCGTCCGGGACCACCGAGACCCTGAAGGTCGGGACCGGCATCGCCCTGGTGGTGCAGCGAGACCCGATCCACACGGCCAAGGAGGCGGCGTCGCTCGACGTGGTGTCCGGGGGTCGGTTCCTGCTGGGCATCGGTGCCGGCTGGAACCTCGAAGAGATGGCCGACCACGGCACCGACCCGGGACGACGCTTCGGGCGGATGCGCGAGAGCGTGGAGGCCATGAAGGCCATCTGGAGCGGCGAGGTGGCCGAGTACCACGGTGAGCAGGTGGACTTCGGGCCCATGTACTCCAACCCCAAGCCGGTCCAGCAGCCGCACCCGCCGATCCACGTCGGCGGGGTGTTCCCGGGTGGGCTGCAGCGGGCCGTGGCCTACGGCGACGGGTGGATCCCCATCGGCGGCCGGGGCCCCGTCGACCTGCCCGCGCAGATGGACGCGGTCGAGACCATGTGCTCGGCCGCGGGACGCAGCCGGGCCGAGCTCGAGGTGAGCATCTACATGGCTCCCACCGACCCCGATCGCCTCGACGAGCTGGAGCAGCTCGGCGTCGACCGGGCGATCTTCATGCTCCCGCCCCGGGGCGAGGAGGAGCTGCTCCCCCGCCTCGACGAGCTGGCCGCGCTGTTCGCCTGAGCGACTGCGCCGGCTAGGGCCTGGGCTCCTTCGGGAGGCCGAGCACCATCTCGCCCAGGATGTTGCGCTGGATCTGGGACGTGCCCGCGTAGATGGTGCCCGCCCGCGCCGAGTAGAACGTGCCCACCCACGAGCCGCTGTCGTTGGGCGAGCCGGGGGCGTCGGCCTGGAACGACGACGCCGGGGGGCGACCGGTGGGCGTCATGGCCTCGGCGCCCAGGATGTCGATGGCGAGCTCGGTGAGCCGCTTGTGGTGCTCGGACCAGAACAGCTTGAAGATGCTCTCGCCCGGCCCGGGCTGCCTGCCGGCCAGGAAGCCGGTGAGGGTCCGCAAGCCGAGGAGCCGCATCACCTCGACGTCGATGTAGGAGCGGGCCAGCCGCTGGCGGATCACCGGATCGCCGGCGACGCCCCGGTCGCGGGCCAGGTCCAGGAGCTTGTCGACCTCGGCGCGGAACATGATGGGCATGGTCGCCGCAGCCTGCCCCCGCTCGTAGCCGAGCAGCGTCATCGCCACCGCCCAGCCGTTGTTGACCCCGCCGACCACGTGCTCCCGGGCGGTGCGGGCGTCGGTGAAGAACGTCTCGTTGAACTCGGAGGCGCCCGACAGCATCCGGATGGGCCGCAGCTCCACGCCGGGCTGATCCATGGGGCAGAGCAGGAAGCTGATGCCCCGGTGCTTGGGGGCCTCCGGGTCGGTGCGGCACAGCACGAATATCCAGTTGGCGCTCTGGCCCCCCGAGGTCCAGATCTTCTGGCCGTTGACGACCCACTCGTCGCCGTCGAGCACCGCCCGGCAACCCAGGCTGGCGAGGTCCGAGCCCGCGTCGGGCTCGGAGTAGCCCTGGCACCACACGTCCTCCCCGCTGATGACACGCGGCAGGAAGTAGGCCTTCTGCTCGTCGGTGCCCCACTGCAGGAGGGTGTTCCCCACCATCTGGATGCCGAAGTTGTCGTTGCTGCCCCCGGTGGGCACGCCGGCCTTCACGAACTCCTCTGCCAGGATCACCTGCTCGAGCGCGGTCATCCCGCCCCCGCCGTACTCGACGGGCCAGGCCGGGGCCAGGTAGCGCCGCTCGGCGAGCAGCGGGCGCCATTCGGCCCGGAACGTGTCCGCGGCCTCGGGTTCGAGGGCGCCGATCCCCTCCCAGTCGGAGGGGAGGTGCTCGGCCAGGAATGCCTGGATCTTCTCCCGGAACGCGACGGCCTCGGCGGAGTAGCTGGGTTCCATGCTCCCGGTGTAGCACGGCGCCGGCCGCAGCGCCGTGCCGGGCTCAGGACCTCGTGGGCTCCCAGAAGTCGGGGCGCTCCCGCCGGCCCAGCACCCACTCGTAGACCTCGATGGTCTTGCGGGCCTTGGCCTCCCAGGAGTACAGCTCGGTGGCGTGCTCCCGGGCCGCCTTGCCCAGGCGCTCGAGCTCCTCGTCGTTGTCCACCAGCGCGGTCAGCTCCCGGGTGAACGCCGCGGTCATCTCCTCCCGGGTGCCCATGGCCACCTTCCGGCCCCGGTCGTCGTCGATGAGCTGGCCGGGGCCGCCGTAGTCGGCCACCACGCAGCTCATGCCGCAGGCCATGGCCTCCACGACCACTCCGCCGCCCAGCTCCCGGATCGAGGGGAACGCGAAGATCTCCGACTCCCGCATGAGCCGGCCCACCTCGGTCTGGGGGACCCGGCCGGTGAACTCCACGCAGCCGTCGAGGCCCAGCTCGCTGGCCCGGGCCCGCAGCTCGTCCTCGAGGGGACCGTCGCCCACGAACAGCAGCCGATGGCGCCGCAGGGCCTCGCTCCTCGCAAAGGCGTCGAGGAGCACGAACGGGAGCTTGAGGGGGACCAGTCGCCCGCAGAACAGCACCGTCTTGCGGGCCCGGCGGGGCCGGCTGGTGTCGGCCCGGAACAGGTCCGGGTCGATCCCGACCTCGGGGAAGTCGACGGTGCGGCTGCGAGCCGACGCCGGCACCTGCTCGACGGTGTGCCGGAACGAGGCCAGCACCGCATCGGCGCGGCGGAACGTGGCCCGGTGGTAGGGCAGGAGGCGGTGAGCGGACCGGAGCTTGGTGAGCAGCTCCTGCTCCTGGTGCATCTCGGCTGCGAACTCGGGCGGCCAGCGCAGCCCGCCGTTCAGGGGACCGAGTACGAACGGCACCCGGGCCGGGCGCTTCGCCGCGAGCACCGAGGGCAGGGTGGGCGACATGGGCGTCAGCCGGTGGATGACATCGAACTCTCCGGCCTCGAGGCGGTCACGGAAGCGCCGGTGGGCCATCCACTCGAACGCCAAGTACGCCGGATAGGAGAATGCCTGGAACAGGGTCCAGCCGCCCTCCTCGACCCGGATGCGGGTCAACAGGTCGTGCAGCGGCCGGGCGATGACCTCGTTGTCGATGAAGGCCAGCTCGGCGGATCCGCACCCGGTGCGCTCGAACGCGGGCTGGTTGCGCACGTGGGTCACCAGGGTGACGTCGGCCAGCTCGGCGATCTGGCGGGCCGCCTTGTAGGCCACCACCGGGAGCGAGGCCCACTCCGGGTTGCACAGCTCGGCCAGCAGCAGGACCCGAAGGCGCTCGCCGCTCATGATGTGGACCCCTGCACGCTGAACCCGGCTCTCGGTCGTCGTTCACGGCGTCACCACGACGGCGCCGCCTCCACGCTAACCAGTCGGCCCCCCGACGGTGGAGTTGAGACGCGGATCGGGCCCGGACTCAGGCCAGGATCACCCCGGTGTTGCGGAGCACGGCGATCTCGTCGTGGGTGCGCCCCAGCTCGGTCAGCAGCTCTTCGGTGTGCTGGCCCCGATGGGCCACGATCCGCTCGAAATCGGCGGGGGTCCGGTCGAAGCGGGCCGCGGGCCGGGGCTGGCGCACCGTGCCCGCATCGGGGTGGTGCCACTGCACGAGGACGTCGTTGTGCACCACCTGGGGGTCGACCAGGACCTCCTCGGCCGACAGCACTGGTCCGGCGGGCACGTCGTTGGCCACCAGGGCCTCGAGCAGTTCCTCGGTGCCCAGGGCCCGGAAGGCATCGGCGAGCATGGTCCCGAGCAGGTGGAAGTTCTCCGGCTCCGCGGCGAGCGCCGCCATGGACGAGAACCGCTCGTCGTCGCCCCACTCGGGGTGGCCGACGGCGCGGAACACCCCGGCCCGCTGGGCGTCGGAGGCCGCGAAGTAGACGATCTTGCCGTCGGCGGTCTCGGTGATGTTGTAGACGCTCGACAGCAGGATGCCGCCCCGCGCGTCCTCGTCGACCAGGGTGAGATCCATCATCCCGTCGGGCCAGAAGAAGTACAGGCAGGAGTCCATCATCGGCACCTGGATGTGCTGGCCGCCGCCACCGTTGGCTCGGACCAGCAACGCTGCGGTGATGGCCTGGGCCGCGGTCAGGGCGGTTGCCTTGTCGGCGAAGAGGTTGCGCACCAGGTCCGGGAACGGGATCTCGGGATTGACCTGGCGGGCGATGACGCCGGTGACGGCCTGGATGACCGGGTCGAGGACGGGGCGCCCGGCGTAGGGACCGGTGGGTCCGAAGCCGCTGATGGACACGTAGATGATGTCGGGGTTGACCGCCCGGACGTCGTCGTAGCCGAGGCCGAGGCGCTCGACGGCTCCGGGCCGGAAGTTCTGCGCGAACACGTCGGCGCCGGCGGCGAGCTCGAGCACCACGTGGCGGCCGGCCTCGACCGCGAGGTCGAGGGAGATGGACCGCTTGCCCCGGTTGTTGTTGGCGTAGAACGCGCTGATGCCGCCCTTGTCGAAGGAGGGCAGCCGGGTCAGGTCACCGAGGCCCGAGAGGGGTTCGACCTTGACCACCTCGGCGCCCTGGTCGGCCAGCAGCATCGTGGCCAGCGGCCCGCTGACCACCTGGGTCAGGTCGACGATCTTGTAGCCCTCCAGCGGCCCCGGCATGGTGCCCTCCCTCGCTGCCCGCGACGTTCGGCCGTCATCGTCGCGCACGGCTGCCGGACGCGCCCGCCAGAGCCTTCAGACCGAGACAACCTCACGGTGCTCGCCGTCGCCGTGCGGGAGCGGCGCCGGCGTCCGCTGGCTGAGCTGGAGCCCGATGAACAGCCCGGCGATGGCGACCAGCCCCACCAGCGCACCCGACGACACCATCACCAGCGCCGGGGCCGGGCAGGTACCGGCGATGGCCCAGCCCACCCCGAACAGGGCCCCGCCCTGGAGGTGGTGACGCTGGGGCATCGAGCGGCTCAGGCTCAGCCGGCCTCCGAAGGTGGTGATCACGCCGCGGCGCTCGAGCCACCACAGCAGCGGCGCCGACACGCCGATCGCCGAGGCCATGAGGAGGTAGACGTCGGGCTCGTCGAGCCGGAGCATGGCGTGGATGGTGTCGTACTCGTGGAGGTTGGCCCCCGCGAGCAGGCCCCCGAAGGCCATGCCGAACAGCAGGCCGATGGTGTTCATGCGCCCCATCAGAGGTCACCTCCCGTGATCAGGCGGAGGAAGCCGGTGGTGATGATCGCGGTGGCCATGAAGGTGACGGTCACGGTGACCGACGCCATCGACCGCTGGGCGGTGCCGCAGAGCCCGTGCCCCGAGGTGCAGCCGCCGGCTCGCCCGGCGCCGTAGCCCATGACCACCGCTCCCGCGAACACGAACGGGATCACGAAGCCGAGCGGGAAGACCTCGCGCATGGCGTCGTAGCCCGAGCGCAGCTCGGCGCCGCTGCGGAGCACCTGGGTGACCAGCAGGCCGCCGGCGAACATCCCCACGAAGTACCAGACCCGCCACACGGCGACGTCGGCCCGCCGGCGAACCAGGCCGGCGGTCTGGACGTAGGCGCCGCTCGCGCCCAGGGGCTGGTTGGCCACCAGGAAGAGGCCGACGATCAGGACGCCCAGACCTGGACCCACCACGTACCACGGGACTCGGTCGGGCAACAGGTCGAACATCGCAGCCGCCTCCTCGTCGTGTCCGTCGAATTGTACGGACAAGGGCCGGGGGCGGCAATGCCGGGCCCGTGCCCCGCGGGGGCGGTGCGGTACCGTGGTCCGGACCCGAGGAGGAGCAGCGATGACCGACATGGCTTCCCGCCCGGTCGAGATCCGGGGCATCGATCGCACCAAGGCCCCCGAGCCCGAGCTCGGGACCGATCCGATCATCTTCGGACACCGGTACACCTCCCCCGAGTTCGCGGAGCGGGAGTGGGACCACCTCTGGACCCGGGTGTGGCAGGTGGCGGGCCGGGTCGACCAGGTGCCCGAGGCCGGCGACTACGTGACCTACCAGATCGGCCACGAGTCGATCATCTGCGTGCGAGGCGAGGACGGGCGGATACGCGCCTTCTACAACGTCTGCCAGCACCGGGGGAACCAGCTGGTCACCGCAGAGGTCGGGTCCCTCGCCGGCGGCGAGCTCCAGTGCGCCTACCACGGCTGGCGGTACTCCGACACCGGCGAGTGCACCTGGGTCTACGACGAGGACGACTTCCCGCAGGGCTCGCCGTGCGGCCGCCGGAACCTGGTGGAGATCCCGGCCGACACCTGGGCCGGGTTCATCTGGTTCAACATGGACCCGGGCTGCCTGTCGCTGCGGGAGTGGCTCGACCCGGTGGCCGAGCAGCTCGACTGCTACCGCATGGAGCAGATGAAGCGCACCCACTGGGTCACCATCGTGGGTGACTGGAACTGGAAGTGCGTGCAGGACAACTTCAACGAGAGCTACCACCTCCCGTTCGTGCACCCCCAGACGGTGGCGTCGATGGACGAGCACCACACCGGCTGCCAGTTCGACCTGTACCCGAGCGGGCACTGCCGGATGCTGATGCCCGGCGGCGGGCCCGGGCCCCGGTACCAGGGTCGAGCCGACCGCACGTTCCAGAGCCTGAAGCAGGATCTCGAGTTCTGGGAGCTGGACCCCGAGCCCTATCGGGAGAACCTGGCCGGGCTGCGGGAGGCCCTCCAGCGACGCAAGCGCGAGCTGGGCGAGGCCAAGGGCTACGACTTCTCCTCGTACACCGACGAGCAGCTCACCGACCACTACCACTACACGGTGTTCCCCAACCTGTCGTTCAGCATGAAGCCCGACGGCTGCATCTGGCTGCGCAGCGCCCCGCACCCCGACGACCCGAACCGGTGCATCTTCGACATGTGGTACCTCACCCTGTTCCCCGAGGGGGTCAGCGAGTACTACTCCAACTCGATGCGGGACTGGGTCTCGGTCGACCACCAGGTCGAGCACCAGACCGGTCGGGCCGACGAGGTCAGCTGCGGCCCCGGGATCGACCAGGACGTGGCCATCTGGACCAGCCAGCACCGGGGTCTGCGCTCGCGGGGCTACCGGGGCGAGTACCTGCCCACCCAGGAGCGGCGCATCCGGTTCTTCCACGAGAACCTCGACCGGTTCCTGGCCATGCCCCCCACCGCTTCGGGGGCCTAGTGCGGGGCCTCGTGCGGGCGTGAGTGAAACCGAGCGTTTCGAGGTCGAGGGGTTCCTCGATCTGGCGGACGGCGAGATGCGGTTCTGCGACGTCGGCGAGTACGGCGTGGTCGTCTGCCGGGTCCAGGGCGAGCTCTACGCGCTCGAGGACAACTGCAGCCACGCCGACACCCCGCTGAGCGAGGGGCGGCTGCGGGGCTACCAGCTCACGTGCCCGTTGCACGGGTCGTCATTCGACGTCCGGGACGGCTCCCACAGCGGGCCGCCGGCCTACACCGGGGTGCCGTGGTACCAGGTCACCACCACCGAGACCGGCGTGGTGCTCGAGCGCGCCGGCTCGGACGACCCGGGCCCTGCCAACGGCTACGGCGAGCCCGGCGGCTTCTTCCGGACCCGCTGAGCGTGGCCGGCACTCGGGTGAGGTGGCGCCGGTGACCCTGCCCCTGCAGGCGCGGGCGTCGCCGCTGCTGGTGGCCGCGCTGGTGTGGACGATGGTGTTCTCCACCATCCAGCTCTACACCATCGCGGTGCTGGCCTCCGAGATCCGCCAGGACCTCGGCATCTCCCGAGCCCAGATCGGGCTGATCGGCGCGGCCAACACCGGCGTCGGGGCCCTGCTCTCCCCCGTCGTGGGCCGGTTCATCGACGGCATCGGCGCCAAGCGGGGCGCGGTGGCGGTGCTGGCCGGCGGGGGTCTCGGGATGCTGGCCACCGCGGTCGCCCCCACGTACGGGGCCATGGTGGCGGCGTCGGTGGTGGCCGGCGTGGCCCAGTCGGGCGGCAAC
>JBFKRY010000116.1:0-12759 GCA_041636995.1 Acidimicrobiales bacterium
CATCACGACCAGTGTAGGTACGGCTCCATTCACCGAGCAGGACGACGACGAGCGACCGGGGCCCGGCGGCCAGCAGGTATCGTCCCGTCGTGCGCCTGGTGTCCTGGAACGTCAACTCCCTGAACGCGCGCCTTCCCCGGGTCGAGGAGTGGCTCCAGATCATGGAGCCCGACATCGTCTGCCTCCAGGAGACCAAGCTCGCCGACGCCGCCTTCCCCGCCGACACCTTCGACGCCCTGGGCTACCAGAGCGCGGCGCACGGCGACGGGCAGTGGAACGGCGTGGCCATACTGAGCCGGGTGGGTGTCGCTGATCCCAGCCCGGGCTTCAGCGACGGCGGCGACCCCGACGTCGACGCCCGGCTGCTGTGGGCCACGTGCGGGGGCATCCGGGTGGCGTCGGCCTACGTCCCCAACGGCCGGGCCCCCGGCGACGACCACTACCACTACAAGCTGGCCTGGCTCGGGCGGCTGCGGGCCCACCTCGATGCCTGCTGCGACCCGTCCGCGCCGGTGGCCGTCCTCGGCGACTTCAACGTGGCTCCCGAGGACCGCGACGTCTGGGACATCGGCAAGTTCCGGAACTCCACCCACGTCACCCCGCCCGAGCGGGAGGCGTTCGCGCGGGTGCTCGACTGGGGGCTCATCGACGTGTTCCGCCAGCAGTACCCGGATCAGGACGGCCTGTTCACCTACTACGACTACACCGCGGGGCGGTTCCACAAGCGCGAGGGCATGCGGATCGACTTCATCCTGGCGACGGCGCCGCTGGCCGAGCGCACCCGGTGGTCGCTGGTGGACCGCAACGCCCGCAAGGGCGAGAAGCCGTCCGACCACGCCCCGCTCATGGCCGAGTTCGCCCCCTAGAGACCCGCAGGTCCCCTGGTGCTGATCCCCATCGAGGAGCACGAGCTGCTGGTCTTCTGGGTCCAGCTGCTCGCGCTCCTGACGTTCGCCCACGCCTTCGGCTGGGTGATGCGGCGCCTGGGACTGCCGTCGGTCATCGGCCAGCTGCTCGCGGGGCTGGTGCTCGGACCCTCGGTGTTCGGCGAGGTGTGGCCGTCGGGCTTCGACTGGTTCCTGAACGTCGAGCACGGCGAGATCCAGTCCGCGGCGCTGCTGGCCGTGGCCTGGGTGGGGATCGCCCTGCTGCTGGTGGTCACCGGGTTCGAGACCGACCTCGGCCTCATCCGCAAGCTCGGGCGGCCCGCGGCGCTGGTCACCGGGGGGAGCCTGCTGGTGCCGCTGCTGGCCGGCCTGGCCGTGGGATACCTGCTGCCGTCGACCTTCGTGGGCGAGGGCACCGAGCGGACCACGTTCGCGCTGTTCGTGGCCCTGGCCCTGTCGGTGTCGTCGTTGGCCGTGGTGGCGAAGATCCTCTCGGAGATGGGCCTGATGCGCCGCGACTTCGGCCAGATCACCATCGCCGCGGGTATGGCCAACGACGTGGTCGGCTGGATGCTGCTGGGCGTGTTCACGGGCCTGGCCAGCTCCGGCGAGGGCGAGGACGCCGCCGACGCCGGCGACGTGCTGTTCACCGTCGTGGGCATGCTGGTGTTCGTGGCCCTGGCCCTCACCGTGGGCCAGCGGGCAGTGGACTGGAGCCTGCGCCGGGTCCGTGCCGACGGGTCGAACGTGTCCGGGGCGATGACCGTGGTGGTGCTGGTCGCGCTGGCCTTCGGCGTGGTCACCCAGTGGCTCGGCGTCGAAGCCGTGCTCGGCGCCTTCGTCGCCGGCATCATCCTGCACCGGTCCCGGTTCCAGCAGGAGGCGGTGGTCCACCAGGTCGAGGGGCTGACCTTCGCGTTCTTCGCGCCGATCTTCTTCGCCACCGCGGGGCTCCGCCTCGACCTCACCGTCCTCGACAGCAGCGAAGCCCTCGCCTGGACCCTGGTGGTGATCGGGGTGGGGATCGTGTTCAAGTTCGCCGGAGCCTACGGCGGCGGCCGCGTCGCGGGCCTGTCGCACCGGGCCGGGCTGGCGCTGGGCGCCGGCCTCAACGCCCGGGGCGCCCTCGAGATCGTCATCGGCACCGTGGCCCTCACCCTCGGGGTGTTCAACACCACCTCGTTCACCGTCATCGTGCTGGTCCCGGTCATCACCTCGGTCTTCGCCTCGATCAGCCTCCGGTTCGTGGTGCGCGACTACGCCGGCAGCGCCGACGAGATCGCCCGGCTCGAGCGCGAGAAGGCGCTCAGCGAGAACCTGGTGGTGCGCAACAAGCGGCTGCTGATCCCCAGCCGCGGGGGACCGGCCTCGATCGCCATGGCCCAGCTGCTCCACTTCGCCTGGCCCGAGGAGGCCGGGGTGACGGTGCTCACCATCGGCGACGACGAGCCCGACCTCACGCCGATGGGCAACGTGCTCCACGGTCGCGAGGTCGAGTACCGCCGAGCCCGCGTCGACGACCCGGTAGAGGCGATCCTGGCCGAGAGCCGGCTGGGCTTCGGGGTCATCGGTCTCGGTGCGGAGAGCACCGAGACCCCCGGGGTCGTCTCGGCGCTGGTCGACGGGGTGGTGTCGGAGAGCCCGGTGCCGGTGGTGATCGTCCGCCGGGCCCGCCACACCGAGCGGCCGCTGCCGGGGGCGTTCACCCGGGCACTGGTGCCGGTGGGCCGGAGCCGGGGGTCGCGAGCGGCCCAGGAGATCGCTTTCAACCTGTCCGCCAACCTGGGGACCGAGATCCAGCTGGCCCACGTGGTGGAGCAGGCACCGGCGCGCATGCTCTCCCGCTTCATGCCGTTCCACACCCACGAGCCCGACGAGGTGTCGGCCGAGGTGGGGGCCCGGCTGCTGTGGCAGGCCGTCGACCAGGCCCGCGAGCTCGGCGTGGAGGCCCATGCCAACACCCTCGCAGGCACCAGCACCGCGGGGGAGCTGCTCCGCTTCGTCGAGGACTCCGATGTGGACCTGGTCGTCATGGGCGCGGTGCTCCGCCGCCTCGACGACCGGCCATCGCTCGGGGGCACGGTCGAGCGGGTGTTCGACGACTGCGACGCCACCGTGGCCGTGGTCGTGGTTCCGGTCGACCTCTAGCCCATCGCGGAAGAGCCCTGACCCCCTCGCGGGAAGGGTCTGGGCCCCTCGTCGGGGTTCAGCGCCGGATGAGGCGGCTGACCAGCTCGGGACCGGCGGGGAGGCCGCCCAGGGGGCCGATGATGGTGAGCTGGTCGTCGGGCTCCAGCCGCAGGTCCGGGTCGGCCCGGATGACCTTGCCGTCACGCCGGACCGCCTGGGCGTGCAGGTCGGCGCCGAGCTGGAGGTCGCCGACCACCCGGCCGATCAGGGCCCCCATCTCGGTCTCCGACAGCAGCGGGTACTGGCCGATCTCCAGGGTGGGGAGCAGGGCCTGCTTGACCTCGGCCTCGTGGGTGGCCTCGGCGATGACCGCGGCGTCGTCGGTGTGGAGGTAGGCCGCCAGCTCGCCCGCCAGCCGCAACGCCCGGCCCGGCTGGTCGGTGGTTCCGGCCAGGAAGAACAGGGCGTTCACCCGCTCACCGTGGCCGCCCCAGTCGGCGGGGATTTCGATGCCGGTCTCGCTGGCCGCGATGACCAGGTGCGCGTCGTCGGCGTCGTCGAAGAACGCCACGGGGGTGGCGGTGGGGTGGGTCTCCGACGGCTGGATCCACAGCGACCCGGTCTCGAGGAACCGATCGGTCACTGCTTCGGGCTGGATGTCCATGCGGTTCCCGAGGACCTGCGAGGCCCGCATCGCTGCTTCGGAGATGTCGGCCTCGGGTGGCACCGAGATCACCGCGGCCCGGGCGATGAGGCCCGCGTAGTCGTCGCCCGGTCGGAGCCCGTGGCTCTGCATGGCCTGGGAGATCTCACGGTCGATACCCCGGTCGGCGGCCCGCCCCAGGCGCTCGAAGATGTGGTGGATGGCGCCCACGGTGTGGGTCACCCGATCCCGGCCCCACCAGTGGAACCAAGCGAGGGCCGCCAGGATCGAGGCCACGACCAGCACGATGGCCAGCCAGCCCAGCTCGAGGATGAGGTAGATCGTGAGCACGATGCCGAACAGCTGCAGCCACGGGTACAGCGGCGCCCGGAACTCGGGGGCGTAGGAGCTGATCCGGGCGGAGCGCAGGACGATGACCGCCAGGTTGACCAGGCCCAACGTCAGGAGCACGAACGCGCTGGCCAGCTTGGCGATGGCGCCGGCACCGAAGGCGACCACCACGATGGCCATGCCCAGCCCGGTGAGGGTGACGCCCCGGATGGGGGTGCCGAAGCGGCTGACCCGCTGGAACGCGGGGTCGAGCAGGCCGTCGCGGCTCATCGCCATCGGGTAGCGGGCCGCGGCCAGGATGCCGGCGTTGGCCGCCGAGGCGAAAGCGGCCAGCGCCGCGGCGACCACGAAGCCGGCGCCGACCGCGGGCATCACCACCTCGGCCGCGGTGTGGATGGGCGCCAGATCCTCGTGCAGTTCCGCCGGGGGGATGACGGCCACGGCGACCAGCACCCCGAGGGTGTAGACCAGGGTGCTCACGGTGAGCGAGAGCATCATCCCCAGCGGCAGGTTCCGCGACGGATCCTCGATCTCCTCGGCGACGCTGGCCACCTTGGTGAGCCCGCCGTAGCTCACGAATACCAGGCCCACTGCCGACGCCAGCCCGCCGGCGCCCTGGGTGAAGAACGGGTCGAGCTCGCCCTCGCTCGAGCCCACGTTGGGGAGCCCCCAGAGCAGGAACCAGGCCATCACCGCGAGCACGAAGGCCACCAACGCCATCTGCACTGCCGCGCTGGTCCGGGAGCCGATCACGTTGAGGGAGGTGAACACCGCGATGAGGGCCACCGCGGTGGGGCGCCCGGGGAGGTCGACGATCACTGCCAGATACGCGCTCATTCCCACCAGCGCGAAGGCGTCCTTCATGACCAGCGACATCCACGTGGCCATGCCCGTCACCGTGCCCCCCGCCGGGCCCAGGGCCCGGGCCAGGAAGTAGTACGACCCGCCGGCGCGGGGCATGGCCGTGCTGAGCTCGGAGATGCTCAGCATGGCGGGGATGGCCAGGGTCCCGGCGATGAGGTAGGCGAGCACTGCGGCGGGACCGGCTTCGGCGGCGGCCAGGCTCGGCAGCAGGAAGAGCCCGGAGCTGATCATCGCCCCGGTGCTCAGGACGAAGACGTGACGCAGGCCCAGCGAACGGGAGAGGTCACTCGAAGCGGCCATGCCGACCCCGACGACCAGGCCTCACTGGCCCCCGATCGGTCACGATCCGTCCCCGAGGAGCTCGAGCAGCTGGTCGCCGTAGCGGTCGACCTTGACCGGGCCCAGGCCGGGAATGCGGTGGAGCTCGGCCAGGCTGGCGGGCTGGTGGGTGGCGAGGGCGTCGAGGGTGCGGTCGGGGAACACCACGTAGGCGGGCACCCCCGATGCCCGGGCGGTCTGGCGCCGCCACTCGCGGATCTGACCGCGGACGGTGCGCTGGTGATCGTCCATGTCGGCCACGCCGAGACTCTCCCGGATCTTCCGGGCGTTGCGGGCGTTGGTCTCCCTGCTGGTGACCGGCCGGGGGTTGGTGGCGGTCATCTGCTCGAGTAGCGGTGACGGTCGGCGCTCGATGGTTCGCTGCCCGAAGCGGCGGGTGCCCGCCCACGAGCAGTGCAGCTCGTCCTGGGCCCGGGTGATGGCCACGTAGAACAGCCGCACCTCCTCTTCCGCGGCTTCGGCGGTGGTGGCCCGACCGATGGGGACCAGGCCGTCCTCGATCCCCGCCAGGTGGACGACGGGCCACTCCAGTCCCTTGGCGCCGTGGAACGTGACCAGGTCGACCGTGTCGCGGGTGCCCGGCGCCTCGTCGGCTCGGGCGGTGGCCCGGACCCAGGCCACGAACTCGGTGGTGCTGGCGTCGGGGTCCATCGACAGCTGGTCCTCGGCCAGGGTGGCCAGGGCGTCGAGGGCGTCGCGGGTGGCGTCGTCCTCGGTGGCGTCGGCGTCGTGGCGCAGATCCGCGAGCGCGGCAGCCAGCGGGAACGCGGTGCGACCCAGCTCGTCGAGGCGCTCGCGCGCGCGAGCGTCGTCGAGGATGCTCGCCCCCTCCTTGATGCTGACCGGCACCTTGGCCTTGCGGAGGGCCTCGGCGATCAGGGTGGTCTGGGCGTTGGTGCGCACCAGGACCGCCTGGCGGGACCAGCGCTGGCCCGGCCGGTGGCGGTCGCGGACCCGGCGGGCGATGGCCCGGGCCTCGTGGAACTCGTTGTCGCAGCGCTGCACCGTGGGCAGCGGGCCGTCGGGTCGCTTGGCGTGGAGGCGCCCGGCCCGTCCTCGCACGGCCGCGGCCGCGTCCAGGATCTGGGGGGTGGAGCGGAAGTTGTCGTCGAGCTCGACGGTCTCGGCGCCCGGGAAGTGGTCGCCGAACCGCTCCAGGTAGCCGGCGTCGGCGCCGTTCCACCCGTAGATGGCCTGGTTGGGGTCGCCCACCACGCACAGCGTGGACTCGGGGCCGAGCCAGGCTCGCAGCAGGTCGAACTGGAGGGGGTTCACGTCCTGGAACTCGTCGACGAACAGGGAGCGGAATCGCCAGTGGCGCGTGCGGGCGTACTCCGGGTCGGCGAGGTCGCGGATGCCGAGCTCGAGCAGGTCGTCGAAGTCCACCATCCGCCGTTTCTTCTTGAGGGCCACGAACTCGCGGTAGTGCTCGGCCAGCCGGGCCGGGGCCACCGGGGGCCGCCGGCCGGCCCGCTCGGCCGCAGCCGGGTAGTCGTCGGGGGTGATGCGGCGGGCGGTGGCCCAGTCGAGCTCGGCGAGGACCGCCAGCCGGTCGGCCTTGCCCATCGAGCCCGGCAGCAGCCGGAACACCAGGCGGCCTCGGCGATCGAGCAGCTCGGGTGCCCGGATGCCCTGGTCGGCCCAGCGAGCGCGGAGCTGGGCGTAGGCCTGGGCGTGGAAGGTGCCCGCGGCCACCGAGTCCGACAGGCCCAGGGCCCGGAGGCGCTGGCGCAGCTCCCCTGCGGCCTTGCGGGTGAAGGTCAGGGCCAGGGTGTGGGGAGCCTCGATCACCCGGGCTCGGGCCTGGTGGGCGATGCGGCGGGTCAGCACCCGGGTCTTGCCGCTGCCGGCGCCGGCGAGGATGCGCAGGCTGGGGGCGTTGACGGTGACGGCCCGGCGCTGCTGCTCGGTGAGCCCGTCGAGGAGGTTCTCCACCCGCGCGACGTTATCGGCCGGGGGTGACGCCGGGGCCCACCGGGGGGAGCCGGGCTAGCGTGAGCCCGTGGAGCTGGTGCCGATGCCCCGCTTCGAGGAGCTGGTGGCCGACGCCCTCGACGCCATCCCCGAGGAGCTCGCGGCGCTGATGGACAACGTGGTGGTGACCATCGAGGACGAGGGCCCCGAGGCCGGCCTGCTCGGGCTGTACGAGGGGGTGCCGCTCACCGATCGGGGAGACTACGGCGGGCTGGTCATGCCCGACCGGGTCACCGTGTACCGGCGGGCCCTGTGCGAGCTGTGTGCATCCGAGGACGAGCTGGTGGACCAGGTGATCATCACCGTGATCCACGAGATCGCCCACCACTTCGGCATCGACGACGACCACCTCGACGAGCTGGGCTGGGGGTAGGCGGAGACCTACCGGGGTGGGATGCGGAACCTCTCGATCAGCTCCCACTCCGGCTGGCGGGCCGGCAGCCCGATGCGCTGGTCCAGCCGGGCCCGCCGGCCACCCTCGGGGTGATCGAGGAACTCGAGGCTCCGGCGTGGGGCCTTGCGGGTCCCGATGGCCCACATGGTGAGGGTGCCGGCCTCGTCGCCCTCGCCGGGGGTGATCCGGAAGCGCAGGAAGTTCTTCCAACCCGGGTGGGCCACCGCCACCGACAGCTCGTTGGCGTTGCGGGGACGGGGCTCGGGATCGTCCTGTTGGAGGACCCACCGCTGGATCCACGCCACCCAGGCCAGCTGGGCCAGCACCAGGTAGGCGGTGAAGATCGCCATGCCCGCGATCGCGCCGCCCAGGAGCTGAACCAGCAGGAAGGTGGTGGCCAGCTGCGCGTCCGACGGCCCCGCCGACCAGACGCCGACGCCGGTGACGCCGACAACGACCCCGCCGACGATCGGGACGCCGAGGGTCTGGTACCAGCGGGGGCTACCGCCGCCGAAGAGCGTCTGCAGCCGGTCCACGTGGATGGTCACCACGATCGCCGCGCCGATCACCACCACCAGGAACAGCCAGTCGGCATGGCCGACGCTCACCCAGATGGCCAGCCAGGTCACGCCCAGGGTGGCCGCCACGTGGGCGCCGCCGTGCAGCACCCCCCAGATGATGCCCCCGAGGTGCTGCCAGAACCCGCGGGCCTTCACGTTGGCCAGCGTGGTCGCAACCCAGACGAGGACCGCGCTGAGGATCCAGAACGGCGGATGGGATATGGCCTCGATCGCCAGCCTGTCCGGCCCGGCGTCACGGAGCTCTTCGACCACACCGAAGAACCCGGTGGTGATGTCCTTGCGTTCGTCGGTGGCCCAGTCGTCGGCGCTCAGCCGGTACAGGTAGCCGGCCAGGCCGTACAGCCCGGCGAACAGCAGCGCCAGCGACCAGGCCCGCCACAGCCGGAAGTGGGCGCGCCACCAAGCCATCGCCCTTCGGCTCTCGCCGGGCGACGGCCAGGCCCGGGCCCGGGTGTACCGGGTGGCTTCGGGACCGTCGGCGTCGCGCAGCAGCAGCTCCCGGGGGAGCTCGTGGGTGGCCGACAGGTAGGCGCCGCCCCCGCCGGCCACCACCCTGGGGGCGTCGAAGGTCGCGCGATCGGCAGGGCTCGG
This sequence comes from Acidimicrobiales bacterium, assembly GCA_041636995.1. GTDB lineage: Bacteria > Actinomycetota > Acidimicrobiia > Acidimicrobiales > UBA8592 > JBFINV01. The sequence continues at coordinate 8,755 of JBFKRY010000116.1, forward strand.
ACCCCGATCGGCGGCCTCGTAGCGCACGTAGAAGTGCTTGTCGCCCGACAGCCAGAGGGCGATGCGAGCCCCGCTGCGCCAGCGCACCAGCTGGCGGTGGAACCAGCGCAGGGTGGCGTGGGCCTCGTCGTCGACCACCGTACGGACCCCCTCCTCGCTCACCCCGGCGGCGGGCGAGCCCGACCCCGGGGGTGCTGGGCAGCCCAGCCACGACGGCTTGGAGGTGCAGACGATGATCTGGTCCCCGTCGGCGACCTCGTCGCTGGCGACCCGCTCGAAATAGCGGCGCTGCTGGCTGTCGACGGCGTCCGCCAGCCCCACGTCGATCCCCCACAGCCACCACTTGTGTGGCAGCTTGATGGCGAAGTAGCTGGCCGTCTGGTCGGCCTTCCAGGCACCCATCCACTGGCCGTCCGCGAAGTGGCGCAGGAACGCGCCGAGGCCGTCGTACCAGTCGTGGTTCCCCGGGATGGCGTACACGTGGAGCTGGGGCTCGTCGGGGCGCGCCGGATCCTCGAGGGCCGGCAGCGCCACCTCGTAGGGGCCCAAGGTCCGGGTGCGGTAGCCGGCGGCCGGCGTGGGGTAGATCTGGTCGCCCCCCATGACCAGCAGGTCGCCGCGCGGCAGCACCTCGCCGAGGCCCTTCACGCTCAGCCAGTGCTCACCCTCGCTCCCGGAGGCGTCGCGGTCGGGCGTCACCAGCTCGTCGCAGGCCAGGGCCTCTGCCACCGAGTAGGTGGCGCTGAAGCCGTCGCCAACGTCGGCGACGAAGTCGAACCAGTACTCGCCCTCGACCGGATCCTCCCCCCGCACCGCGTGGTCGTGGCAGGTCTCGTCGGGCTGGCGGAATCCCTCTCGGCGATCGGCGTAGGTGCCGATGCTCGTGGCCATCCCGGCGCGAAGGCCGGAGTTGAAGAGCTCGCCCACGCCGAACCAGCGCACTGCCGGTTGCGGCTCGAAGGTCCGCTCGGGGCTCCAGCGGTGCTCGCTGCGCCGCGCACGCGTCGGCGGGCCCGGGTCGGCCTCGGGGTCCGGACTCCCCGTCGCGTCGAGCCCGCCATCCGCCATGCTGTGCCCCCTCGTCGTGCTGTCAGCAGCGTAGTGGCCCACCCGTGCTCGCCAGCGCGATCAGCCTTCGGGTCCGAGCAGGGAACCCACGCCGCGCCATTCGGACGGTGTCCGTGTGGCAGTGGGCACTTTTGGGAGAAAGACCTCGAAATCGCCCGCCATTCATGCTAGAAGAGGTTCGGCGACCTTTCCTGATATTGGTCGCAAAGGGGGACGGTGGCGCATCGAGGTCCGGACCGAGATCCGGCCCGGATCATCGATGCCTCGGGAGTGCCGTTGCGGGCGGGGTGCGTTACCGACCCTCGGCACATCCGGCGCGCGTCCGCGCGCGCGAACGAGGAGGCAAGACATGGCTGACGTATTCACGGTGGACATCCCGGCCGGCCCGATCTGGAACGACGACGACGCCAAGGAGAAGGCGCCCGTGGTCGCCGCCGCCCACGGCGGCAACTGGAACGGGCAGTGGACCACGGTCGTCGAGGGCGCCATGAGCGTCGTCGGCGTCGAGCTCCCGGCGCCGGCCGGCGACGGTGGTGGCACCGAGTTCACCCTGGACGTCCCGGCGGGACCGATCTGGAACAACGAGGACGCCCAGGAGAAGGGGCCGGTGGTGGCCGCGAGCTACAACGGCCAGTGGAACGGGCAGTGGAAGACCATCGTCGAGGGCTCGATGAGCGTCATCGGCTGCACCTTCAGGTGGTGACGGGTCCGGAGTGCTGCGGCTCCGGCACGGAGTCGCAGCACCCGGGGAGGAGGCGAACATGACCGTGCTGGCCATCTACGTGCAAGGTGACATCTACCCCGAGGGCAGCAACGATCCGAAAGGGGTGGTGTCCGCGATCACCTCGTCGAAGCTGACGACGCCGATCCTGGGGCTGCTGCACGTCAATTGCTCCGATCAGACCTGCCCCGACGGCAAGTCGCCTCCGGGTAGTCACGACGGTGACATCACCTTCAACGACACCCTGATAATCCGGGACGGGGAGTACGTCGGCGACTCGAGCTGGCCCGCGATCGTCGACGATCTGCGAGGTGGAGCGGTCACCAAGATCTTTGCTTCCTTCGGGGGGTACGGGGTGCCGGATTTCGAGCGGATCGGCAGCATCATCGGGAAGTACGGAACCGGCCCCGAGAGTCCGCTGCACCGGAACTTCGTCTGCCTGCAGACGACGCTCGGAGTCGATGGCATCGACTTCGACGACGAGGACAGCTACGAGCAGGAGACCGTCACGGACTTCGGCCGGATGCTGCTCGGCCTGGGGCTCGAGGTCACGCTCTGCCCCTACATGAACCCGGGCTTCTGGGCGGGCTGCATCGACGCGCTCGGAGCCGGCAACGTGAGCTGGCTCAACCTGCAGTGCTACGCAGGAGGCAAGTTCAACGATCCCGCCGACTGGGCCGGCATGGGCGTGCCGGTGGTTGCGGGCGTCTGCGCCGACTGCTGCTGTCCCCAGACCACGTGCTCGCCTGCAGACGTGCAAGCGGCCTTCACGGCCTGGACATCGGGCCAGGGCCAGGTCAGCAGCGAATGCTGGTCGGGCACCCCGACGAGCGCCACGGCCCTCCACGGCGGGTTCATGTGGAACTACGGCGCGGTCGAGAAAGAGCTCGACGCCTACGTGAACGCCATGGCGGCCGGCCTCGGCTGAACCCGCCGACGGCACCGGTCTGCCCGAACCGGGAGCCACTAGGCTCGGTGCCGTGACATTCCCCTCCAAGCTCCTGAACGAGGGCGAGGAGATCGTCCTCGACCTCCGCCCCCACTGGTGGCGGATCTTCCCAGCCAGCGTCGGCCTCGGGGTGGCGGTGATCCTCGGCATCCTGGCGATCCTGTACGGCAGCGATATCCCCCAGGTCCTGGCCGGGCTGCTGGTGCTGGTGGCGCTGGGCTACTTCGTGCAGCGCTACATCCGCTGGGTGAGCGAGAACTTCGTGGTCACCTCCGACCGGGTCATCCACCGCTACGGGGTGGTGGCCAAGACCGGCATCGAGATCCCCCTCGATCGAATCAACACCGTGTTCTTCAACCAGTCGCTGTTCGAGCGTCTCCTCGGCGCGGGCGACCTCGGCGTCGAGTCTGCGGGTGAGGGCGGCCAGCAGACCTTCGAGGCCGTGCGCAAGCCCATGTTGGTCCAGCAGGAGATCTACCGGGCCATGGAGGCGGGCGAGCACCGCGACTACCAGCGGATGGGCGAGGCCACCGCCTCCGCGATGAGCGCTGCGAGCCGGCCCGAGCCCTCGATCCCGGAGCAGATCGAGAAGCTCGACGCCCTCCGCCGGGCTGGCACCATCACCGACGAGGAGTTCGAGGCCAAGAAGCGCGACCTGCTGGACCGGATGTGACCCACATCGCCTCCTCGGGCGACGACAGCGGGGCCTCCTCGGGCGACGACAGCGGGGCCGCCTCGGGCGACATCACCAGGGCCGCCTCGGGCGACCTCCGGATCGCCTACGACGTCCACGGCGACGAGGAGGACCCGCCACTGGTGCTCGTCCCGGGCCTCGGCGCCCAGCTGCTGTTCTTCGACGACGAGCTGGTCGAGGGCTTCATCGACCGGGCGTTCCGGGTGATCCGGCTCGACAACCGTGACAGCGGCCTGTCGAGCACCGTGGACGGCCCCGCGATGGACCTCGCCCGGCTCCAGGCGGCCCTGGCCGGCGGGCAACCCGTCGAGCCGCCGTACACGCTGTCGGACATGGCCGCCGACGTGGTCGCGGTCCTCGACGAGGTCGGCGTCGACCGGGCCCACGTCCTCGGCGTGTCCCTCGGTGGGCTCATCGCCCAGACCGTCGCCCTCGACCGGCCCGACCGGGTGCGCAGCCTCACCCTCCTCAGCTCCACCACCGGCAGCCCCCGGGTGGGCCAGCCCTCGCCCGAGGCCCTGGCGGCGCTGCTCGAGACCCCAACCGACGGTGACCGCGACGCGGTGGTCGCCC
>JBFKRY010000117.1:0-12491 GCA_041636995.1 Acidimicrobiales bacterium
CGATCGCGGCCACCGCGGTCACGGTGCCAGCCAGCCCCACCAGCGTGCGCGCGGAGACCACCTCGGGGAGCTCACGCATCACGTCGTCGAGCTCGAGCTCGACGATGGACAGGCACATGACCAGCTCCTCGGGCAGGGGCGGGTCGTGGTCGATGTACTTCTCCGTCAGCCGGACGCAGCCGACCTCGGCCGACCATGCCCCCTCGCAGCGGTCGGTGCCGTAGGCCAGCTCGGTGGAGCCGCCGCCGATGTCCACCACCAGGAACGGACCCCGGCCGGAGTCGAGCTCGGCGGTGGCCCCCCGGAACGACAGCTCGGCCTCCTCGAGGCCCGTCAGCAGCTCCGGGCGGGTGCCCACGACCACCTCGGCGAGGTCGAAGAAGTCCTCGCGGTTGGCGGCGTCGCGGGCCGCGGACGTGGCCGTCATCCGCACCGACGAGACCTGGTGCTGGTCGAGGAGGCCGCGGTAGCCCTGGAGGCACTCGACCACCCGGCCGATGGCGTCGTCGGCCAGCCGCCCGGTGGCGTCGACGCCCTGGCCGAGCGTGGTGATGGTGGTTCGCCGCTCGAGGATCTCGAAGGGCCCTGCGCCATCCCCCCGTGCGACCAGGATGCGGGTGCTGTTGGTGCCGCAGTCGACCGCGGCGACGGTCCGGCTCACCCGTCGGCCTCTGCGGAGAGCCGGGTGGCCACCCAGCAGCCGACCGGATCGTCGCCACCAGCGAGGTACCAGGCGTAGTGCGCGTGCAGGCACTTGACGCCGGTGCGGGTGCCGCCGACCCCGCCGGTGGGGCGAGGGCCGCGGTGCCACGCCGGGATCGCCGCATCCCGCTCGGCTGCGTAGCGGTCGTGGGCGGCCCGGATCGCAGCCGGGTCCAGCTCCGCCTCGGCCTGGCGCACCCCGCCCGCGGACTCGAGCCGGCTGACCAGCAGCCGGTCACGCTCGCCCACCAGCCAGTACCGGGTGGGCATCGGGGTGCCGTCGTCGAGCAGCGGCGGGTTCCGGATCACCCGGGGGCGACCGTCGTCGTCCCGCACCACCACCTCGACCTCCGAGCGCGGGGCTCGACCCAACAGCTCGGCAACCAGGGCCGTGTCCGCGGCCGCGGCGTCGGCCGCTCCGCCGTCTTCCGGGTCGGCCGTGGCGTCGGCCACCGGGAGCGCCAGGCTCAATCGCTGCGCAGGATCCGGCGCAGCACCAGCAGCAGGATGATCACCGCCACCGGGATCGCCAGCCGCTTGAGGAGCGGCGTTCCCGCCACGTCGAGCAGGTCGACGGCCTCGGCCTCGGGGGCATCGATCTTGCGGACCCTCGGCTCGCCGGCCGCGGTCGCGACCGGGGCGGCCTCGACCGGCGCCTCGGCGGGCGCGCCCTCCTCGAGGAGCTCTTCGAGGTTCTGGGCGAACTGGCCCATCAGCTTGCTGCTGACGTCGGCGATGGCGCCCCGGCCGAACTGGGCCACCTTGCCGGTGATGGTGAGGTCGGTGTTCACGTTGACCTTGGTGACCGTCTCGCCGATGGGGTCGAGGGTGGCGGTGATGAGGGCGCTGGCGTTGCCCGCGCCCCTGGTCTCACGGCCGTCGCCCTTGATCACGACCTTCCAGTTGTCCTTGTCGCGCTCCTGGAACCTGGCCGCACCCTTGTACTGGGCGGTGATGGGGCCCACCTTGACCTTGACGATCCCCCGGTACTCCTCGCCCTCGACCTCCTGGAGCTGGGCGCCGGGGAGGCACGGGGCGATCCGCTCGACGTCGTTGAACGCGGCCCAGACCTCCTCGACCGGCGCTTTCACCTCGATGTCGTTGGTCAGCTCCATCGGCTCAGGTCACCTCGGCTGTCGATGTCGATCGCTTCGCCCTCGCAGGCTACCTCGATAACCACGTCGGGTCTCATGCGCATGAGCGACCGGGCGCCCTCGTCGCCGCTCAGCGGCAGCAGCGACCACAGCTCCTCCCCGATCTTGACCGGCGGCGACCGCCGCCCGGAGAACGTGGCCGTGACCAGGTCACCCTCGGTGTCCGCGACCTTCCGCCACGCCGAGGCCGGGACCATCGGCATGTCACCGAGACCGACCACGATGGCGTCGTGGCCGTCGGCGGCAGCCACCGCGGTGGCGGTGCGCAGCGAGCTGGCCTGCCCGTCGGCGTAGTTGTGGTTCTCCACGACGACCACGCCCTCGGGGACCACGTCGGTGAGGTCGACCGCGCCGGTGATGCAGTACACCGCGTCGAGGTCGGCGGCCAGGGCGGCGTCGAGGGCCCAGCGCACCAGGGGGCGACCCCGGAACGGGGCCAGCAGCTTGTGGGTCTCGCCCTCGTATCGCGAGCCGGTGCCGGCCGCGAGGACCACCGCCGCCACCGTCCCCGACCGGTGCCCCCGACGACCTCGATCCGTCATCCGCACAGTGTGCCGGGACGGTCCCCGGAAACGCCTCGCCTACTTGTGGATCGACCCCTCGCCGTGCTTGAGGCTGGGCGCGTCGCGCCCGGTGCGCAGGGCGATGACCTCCGCGCAGATCGACACCGCGGTCTCCTCCGGGGTGCGGGCGCCGATATCGAGCCCGATGGGCGACATGATCCGCTCGAACTGCTCGTCGGTCACCCCGGCCTCGATCAGCCGCCGGGTGCGGTTCTCGTGGGTCCGGCGGCTGCCCATCACCCCGATGTAGCCCACGTCGGTGGACAGGGCGCTGGTGATCGCCGGAACGTCGAACTTGTTGTCGTGGGTGAGGACGCACACCGCGTCGCGCGGGCCCAGCGAGTGACCCACCTCGTCGAGCAGGTCGTTCGGCCACCTGACGGCCACCTCGTCGGCGCTCGGAAAGCGTTGGGTGGTGGCGAAGACCGGCCGGGCGTCGCACACCGTCACCCGGTAGCCGAGCACCTTGGCCACCCTGACCAGCGCTGCGGTGAAGTCGACGGCACCGAAGATCAGCATCTGGGGCGGCGGCGCGAAGGACTCGATGAACACCGAGACCGCGTCCTCCCGGGCCTCGCCGTGCTCCCCGTAGTGGCGGAGGCCGCTGCGCCCTGCAGCCAGCTCGCCACGCATGTCGCGGGCCACCACCCGGTCGAGATGCTCGTCGTCGAGCGAGCCCATGGGCTCGCCCTCAAGGGTGACCAGGAGCTTGCGGCCGGTGTGGGGGCCCTCGATCACGGTCCCGAGCGCGACCGGCTCCTCGGCCTCGATGGCCGCCTTCAGCCGCTCGAACAGGCCCTCGGGCTGCGAGGATGCCATCGCTACCAGTCGAAGGGCTCGATGAAGAGGTGGATGGTCCCCCCGCAGGTCAGGCCGACGGCGAAGGCCTCGTCGTCGCTGTAGCCGAAGGTCACCACCCGCCGCTCGCCGGTCTCGATGACGTCCAGGGCCTCCTCGACCACCGCACCCTCGACACACCCGCCCGAGACCGACCCGACCACGTCGCCGTCGATGCTCACGGCCATCGCCGCGCCCGGGTCGCGGGGGCCGGACCCCTCCAGGTCGACCACCCGGGCCAGCGCCGCGCGCTTGCCCTGCCGGCGCCAGCGCTCGAGGTCTCGCAGGATCTCCCTCATGCTGCTCCTCTCCGGGTCTCGGTCCCGGCCACCGGTGCAAGGCTCATGCTGCTTCCTTCTCGGACAGGAGCTGGGCCAGCACCTCCAGGGCGTCGAGGCAGTGGCCCTCGATGAACCGGTCGACGAAGGGCAGGGCTGCGGCCATGCCCTGCGCCAGGGGTTGATACCCGGGCGAGGCCTTGAGCGGGTTGACCCAGATCACCTCGTGGGCCACCCGCGACAGGCGCGCCATCTGCTCGGCCATGACCTCCGGGGCACCACGGTCCCAGCCGTCGGACAGCAGCACCACGGTGGCGCCCCGGGCCATGCCCCGCTGGCCCCACTGGTCGTTGAAGGCCCGGAGGGAGTCGCCCAGGCGGGTGCCGCCGCTCCAGTACTCGACCGCGGCGCTGGCCTCGGCCAGGGCCCGGTCGGCGTTCCGGTTGTCGAGCTCCCGGGTGACACGGGTGAGCCTGGTCCCGAGCGTGAAGACCTCCACCCGGCGCCGGCCGGTCACCGCTGCCTGCACGAACCGGGCCAGGGCCCGGGCGTACGCCTCCATCGAGCCGGACACGTCGAGCAGGAACACCACCCGTCGGAGCCGCTCGCCGGGCATGGTGAAGCTGCGGTCGATGGGCTCGCCCCCGGCTCGCAGGGCCCGGCGCACGGTGCGCCGCAGGTCGGGTCGGCCCTGGCTGCGCCGGGTCGGCAGCCGGCGCCGCGACGGCCGGCGTCCCCCGAGCACCGCCATACGGAGCATCAGCCGCTGGGCCTCGGCGAGCTCCTCGTCGTCGTAGTCGGCGAAGTCCTTGGCGCCGAGCACCTCGTGGCGGCTGTAGCGCAGGGTGACCACGGGTGACCCGTCGTCGTCGCCCTCGTCGTCGCCGTCGTCGCCGCCGTCGTCGACCGCCAGGGTCATGTGCTCCTCGGTGTGGGGGGCCTGGTCGATCATCACCACCTGGCCCTCCCAGAAGGCCGCGAACACGTGGTCGTAGGTCGCGATCTGCTCGGGATCGTGGATCAGGGTGGCCCGACCGGCCCAGTAGACGCTGTCGCGGTCCTCGACGCCGACGGCCCCGAGGGCCTCGAAGTAGCGGACGGCCGACCCCACCGGCACCTGCACCCCGGTGCGACGCAGGGCGGTGACGAAGGTCACCGCGATCCGCTCGGCGACCTCGCCCCGGGGCGACCCCGACTCGAGGGTGTCCGCCGTCATCAGCCGGCGCGGGCCAGCACTCGGGCCAGCAGGTCCGGGATGCCCTTGTCGGTGACCCGCTCCTGGTCCTCGCGGTACTTCAGCACCGCACCCAGGCTGCTCTCGATGGTCTCGGCGGTCAGCTCCTGGGCGCCGAGCCGGGCCACGGCCTCGGCCCAGTCGATGCTCTCCGCCACCCCGGGGGGCTTGTAGAGGCCGACACCGCGCAGCTCCTCCACCGCCGCCGCCACCTGGCGGGCCAGGTGCTGGCTCACCCCGGGAGCCTTGGCCACGATGATGGCGACCTCCCGCTCGAACCCAGGATGGTCCACCCAGTGGTACAGGCAGCGCCGCTTGAGGGCGTCGTGCACGTCGCGGGTCCGGTTGGAGGTGATGATGACCCGGGGCGGGGTGGTGGCCCGGAACCGACCGATCTCGGGGACGGTCACCGCGTAGTCCGACAGCACCTCGAGCAGGAACGCCTCGAACTCGTCGTCGGCCCGGTCGACCTCGTCGATGAGCAGGATCGGCGGGTCCTCGTGATGATCGCTGACGGCCAGCAGCAGCGGGCGTTTCACGAGGAAGCGCTCGTCGTACAGCTCGTCCTCGAGCTCGTGCTCGGTGCTGGCGGCGGCCCGACCCGACGCCTCGGCCGCTCGCAGATGCAGGAGCTGGCGGGTGTAGTCCCACTCGTAGACCGCCTGTGAGGAGTCGAGGCCCTCGTAGCACTGCAGGCGGATCAGCTGACCACCGGTCCAGGCGGCCAGCGCGTTGGCCACCTCGGTCTTGCCCACCCCGGGCTCGCCCTCGAGGAACAGGGGCCGCTGCAGCGACAGCGAGAGGTAGATGGCCGTGGCCAGGCCCTTGCTCGGGTGGTACCCCTGGGCCCGCAGCCCCTCGGCCACCTCGTCCGCGTTCTCGGGCTCGACGAATCCCATGACCCCTCCAGGTTACCGGCGGGCCCTGCCGCCGGACGCGGTCAGACGCCGGCCGCCTCCAGGCCCCGGCGCACCAGGACCCGAGCCAGATGCTGGCGGTACTCGGCGGAGGCGTTGAGATCGGCCGGCGGCGAGGCTCCCTCGGCCGCGACCTCGGCCGCCGTGGCCGCGTCCGCGCCGCTGGCGACCGCGGCCTCGACCGCGGCGGCCCGACGGGGCACCGAGTCCATGTTGACCAACCCCACCCCGGCCTGGCCCTCGTCCACCAGCACCGACGCCCCGACGATGGCCCAGTCCTGGGCCCGGCGATTGAACTTCTGGAACGACCAGGCGGCGTCGGGCACCTTGGGGACCCGGATCTCGGTCAGCAGCTCGGTCTCGGCGAGGGTGGTCTCGAGGAACCCGGTGAAGAAGTCGTCGACCGCGATCTCCCGCTCGCCGTCCGGGCCCGTGGCCACCAGGGTGGCCCGCAGCGCCAGCAGCGCCGACGGGATGTCCGACGCCGGGTCGCCATGCGCGACGGCGCCGCCGATGGTGCCCCGGTGCCGCACCTGGTTGTCGCCCACGTTGGCGGTGGCCTCGGCGAGCAGACCCGCCTGGGCCCGCACCAGCTCGTCGGTCTCGACGTCGCGGTGGCGGGTGAGCGCGCCGATGGAGAGATGGTCGCCGGCATCGCGAACGTACCGGAGGTCGTCCAGCCGGCCGATGTCGATCACGTACGCGGGAGCGGCCAGGCGGAATCGCATGAGCGGGATGAGCGAGTGACCCCCGGCCAGCAGCTTGGCGTCGTCGCCGTGCTCGGCGAGCGCGGCGACGGCCTCCTCGGCCGAGGCAGCTCGCAGGTACTCGAACGATGCCGGGATCACCGGCCGCTCCCGGCGGCCTGGAGCACTGCGGCCACGATGTTGTGGTAGCCGGTGCAGCGGCACAGGTTGCCCTCGAGGCCGATGCGCACGTCGCGCTCGGTGGGCTCGGGGATCTCGTCGAGCAGCGACACGGCGGCCATCACCATCCCGGGGGTGCAGTAGCCGCACTGCAGGGCGTGGCACTCGTGGAACGCCTGCTGCATGGGATGGAGGGTGTCGCCGTCGGCGAGGCCCTCGATGGTGGTGATCTCCATGCCGTCGGCCTGGACCGCGAGCACCGTGCACGACTTCACCGACTCCCCGTTCAGATGCACCGTGCAGGCGCCGCACGAGGAGGTGTCGCAACCGATGTTGGTCCCGGTCAACCCCACCGTCTCCCGGATGAAGTGCACGAGCAGGGTCCGCGGCTCGACATCGTGGGTCTCGAGGGTCCCGTTCACGGTGACCGACACTTCCACCTTCGTCCTCCCCCGGCTCGTGGTCGCCCGCACCGTAGTACAACTCTTCCCACGACAGGTCGCCGAAGTCTTTCCACGGTGGGTCGCCGAGCTCCTTGCCCGGCAGATCGCCGAAGTGCCTGGTTCGGACGGTCCAGCCGGCATCCATCGGCGCCGCGCGGCCTCTAGAGTGGCCGGGCGCGGCGCACAGACGAGGTCCGTGTTCGATCCCATCTCGCCCACCGGAGGCCCGCCGTCATGACCCGTGCCCGCCCCCTCGCTCTCCTGCTGATCGCGGCGCTCGTCGCCGCGCTGGGGGTGACCGCCGCACCCCTCGGCGCCGCCGACCCGAGCGTCGAGCCGGACCTCGACGTCGAGACCTGGGTGAGCGGCGTCGGCATCCCCTGGGACGTCTCGTTCACGCCCGACGGCCATGCCCTGATCCCCCAGCGCGATGCCGAGGCCATCACCGTGCGGGCGCCCGGTGGCTCCCTCACCGACATCGCGGCCGACACCAGCGACGTCGACAGCAGCGGCGAGGGCGGGTTGCTGGGGCTGGTCGTCGATCCTCGCTTCCCCGACAACCGCCGCTTCTACACCTGCCAGACCACCTCGTCGGCCGTCGAGGTGATCGCCTGGCGCATGAACGCCCGCTACACCGCGGCGTCCCGGGTCGCCGACCCGCTCGTCGGCGGCATCGATCGCACCAGCGGCCGCCACTCGGGATGCCGGCTCCGCTTCGGCTACGAGGGCTACCTGTGGATCTCCACCGGTGACGCCGCCCGGGGGTCGACCCCCCAGGACCTGGGGTCGCTGGCCGGCAAGGTGCTCCGGGTCGACCCGCGCACCGGCGCCGGGCATCCGAAGAACCCGCTGGTCGGGGTGCCCGGCGACGACCGGATCTACAGCTACGGGCACCGCAACCCCCAGGGTCTCGACCGGCGCCCCTGCACCGCGCAGATGTGGACCGGTGAGCACGGTCCGAGCGTCGACGACGAGATCAACCTCATCCGCCGTGGCGGCAACTACGGGTGGAACCCGGTGCCGGGCTACAACGAGTCGGTCCCCATGACCGACTTCGGGCTACCCGGCCCCCAGGTCGGGGCCAAGTGGGACTCCGGGGCGCCGACGGTGGCGCTGAGCGGGATCGGCTGGATCCGCGGCAGCCACTGGGGCGCCTGGGACGGCGAGCTGGCGGGCGCCACCCTGAAGAACCGCCGGCTGATGATCTTCGAGTTCGGCAACGACAACTCGTTCCTGGACGTCGACCTCCCGCCCGAGCTGAACGGCACCTTCGGCCGGCTGCGCACTTCGGTCATGGGTCCAGATGGCTCGCTCTACGTCACCAGCGATGGCGCCGGCGCGGTCCTCAGGGTCACGCCGGAGGCCGGACCCCAGCCCGGCGACCAGGACATCGACGGCGACGGCTACGACGACCTGCTGGTCGGAGCGGCCGCCGAGGACATCGGCAGCCGGGCCGACGCCGGCGGGTTCAGCGTGCTCTTCGGTGGGGCATCGGGCCTCGATCCGAGGGCCAACGGCAGCGAGTGGCGCAGCCAGGGCAACCTCAAGGGCGCCCGGGTGGAGGCCGGGGATCGCCTGGGCGCGTCGATCGCCTACGGTGACGTCGACGGCGACGGACTGACCGACGTGGTGGTCGGCAGCCCGGACGAGCGGGTGTCACGCCGGTCGGGCGCCGGGGCCGTGCACGTGATCTGCGGCCGCACCAACGGCGTCGAGGCCCGGTCGAGCCAGACCTTCAGTCAGGCCGGCAGCGTGGCCGGGGCCCTCGAGGCCGGTGACCAGTTCGGCGCTGCGGTGGCCATGGGCGACTTCGACGGCGACGGCTACGACGACGTCGCGGTGGGCGCGCCCGACGAAGACGTGGCCGGCGACCGGGATGCCGGCGGGGTGACCGTGCTCCACGGCACCGCCGCAGGCATCACCACGGTGCGATCGCGGTCGTTCTCACAGGCGGGCGGCGTGGGCGGAGCGCTGGAGCCCGGCGACGGGTTCGGGGCTGCCCTGGCCGTCGGGGACTTCGACGGCGACGGCTACGACGACCTGGCGGTGGGTGCGCCCGACGAGCGAGTCGCCGGGCGGGCCGGCGCCGGCGCGGTGAGCGTGCTCTTCGGCTCCGCGGCCGGTCTGGTGGCCGCCGGCTCCCAGTACTGGACCCAGCAGCAGGCCGGCCTGGGCGACAACGGCGCCGGCGACCACTTCGGCGCAGTGCTCGCCGCAGGCGACTTCGACGACGACGGCCGCGACGACTTGGCTGTCGGCATCCCCACCGAGGACGTCGGCGGCCAGGCCGACGCCGGCGCGCTGACGGTGCTGCGGGGCTCCCCGGCGGGCCTGACCGCGGCAGGCGCCACCGTCATCACCCAGGGGGGACCGGTCCCGGGCGCGAACGAGGCCGCCGACAACTTGGGCTCGGCGCTCGCGGTCGGGGACTTCGATGGCGACGGCGACGATGACCTGGCGGTGGGCAGCTCGGGAGAGAATGGCAGGCGGGGCCGGATCCTGGTGCTCGCCGGCGGCCCGGGCGGGCCGAGCTTCGATGCGTCGTTCTCGACAGCGGGCCCGGTGGCGGGCAAGCCCGAGGCCGGCGATCGCTTCGGTGCCTCCCTCGCCAGCGCCGACTTCGACGGCGACGGCCGCGACGACCTGGCCGTCGGCTCGCCGACCGAGGACGTCGGCAGCCGGGCCGACGCCGGTGCCATCGTCGTCCTCCGGGGCAGCGCGTCGGGGCTCACCCCGGCCGGCAGCCGGTTCATCAGCCAGGCCACCCGCGGCGTCCGCGGCGCCGCCGAAGCCGGCGACGGCTGGTCGAGCGCCCTCTGACCGCGGGGTCAGACCCCCGCCACTCTCCGCGGCGAAACGGTGAACACTGGGGTCAGACCCCTCTCACGAAGCGTGACGGACCGCAGGCTGGAAGGTATGCCGCAAACCACGATGCGGGAGAAGAGGTCGTGAGCGGGGTCAGACCCCGCTCACGCGACGCGATGGAAACGCCAGACTGCGAGGGGTCCGACCACGGCGAGCATCGCGGCCAGCGCCACCAGGCCGGGCCAGGTGACCGCCCAGGTCACCTCGCCCAGGAACCCCTGCCGGCACAGGCGGATCACCCGGGTCACCGGGTTGACCGCGGCGACGTCGTGCAGCCATCCCTCGATGGCCACCAGCGGCGCCTGGCCCACCGACAGGAACAACATCCCGAAGATCAGGATCTGGACCAGGCCCAGGGCCTGGAGGGACCGGAACGTGAACACCACCGCCAATCCGAGCAGCGACATCACCGCAGCCAGCCCCAGGCCGGCCACGTAGATCGTCGCCAGCCCCAGCGGCCCGCCGGGCAGGTCGGCGCCGAGCAGCAGGAACGACACCACCAGCACCACGGTGATCGGGAGCAGGGCCCGGGCGAGCGAGTAGCCCAGCAGTCCGACCATGACCGTGCTGGGCCGGATCGGTGCCAGCCGGATGCGGTCGAAGAACCCGTTCTCCAGATCGGTGGCGGCCACACCTGCGGCGCCCATCCCCGAGATCGCGCTGCCCTGGAGGATGGCCCAGGCCGCCATCCAGTTCACGGCCTCATCCGTCCCGTACCCGGCGATCTGCACCACGGACGCGAACGAGCCGCTGAACGCGACGACGAAGAACACGGGCATGACGATCATCGGCATGGCGATCGACGGGATGCGCCACATGCGGAGCAGCCCTCGCCAGGTGAACGCCAGGGCCACGGCCACGAACCCGCCGCCCCGGGCGGTCGGCGCCCCCGCGGCGCTCATGGCGCAGCCACCCGCCGGCGCAGCTGGAGGAAAGCGACGGCCAGCGCCGCCGCCGCGAGCCCGGCGGTGATGGCGACGGCCTCGGCGGCGTCACCCGCGTCGAAGCCCACCACCACCAGCCGGCGGGTGGGGTCGACGACCCAGGTGATCGGGTTCTTGGCGGCGATCTCGCCGTACCAGCCCTCCATCAGCGACACCGGGAAGAACGCCGAGCTCACGAAGATCAGCACGAACACCAGCGGGAAGACGCTCTGGACCACCTCTTGGGAGCCGCTGCGGAGGGCGATGGCGGAGGCCAGCGAGCCCAGCGCCAGGGCCAGCAGCGCAGCCACCACCAGCACCGCCAGCGCCGAGGGGATGCCGCCGGCGATGTCGGCTCCCATGATCGTGAACACCACCAACAGCAGGGTCGCCTGGACGACAGCGTAGCCCATGGCGCCGCCCAGCCGGCCCACCAGGATCGCGGGCCGGGACACCGGCGCCGACAGCAGCCGGTCCATGAACCCGCTCTCGATGTCGAGCGCCAGGTTGGTGCCCCCACTGATGGCCCCGAACGAGACCCCCTGGACCACCGCGGCGATCAGGACGTAGTCGAGGAACGTGATGTCCGGGAACGGGAACCCGGGCAGGTCGACGGCCTTGCTGAACTGCGAGGAGTACACCGCCGCCAGCATGAACGGGAAGAACAGGCCCGGCGCCCAGGTTGCCGGCTGGCGGGAGGTGCCCACGAGCGACCGCCACGACAGCGCCGCCACCTGACCCAGGGCCCGGGGAGCGGCGGCGGTCTCGGGCCCGCGCGCTGGCGCCGCGGTCACCTGATCTCCGGCGCCACTGCCGGCGCGGGGTCGACCTCGGGGGAACCGCCCTCGAGACGACGGCCGGTGGCCTCGGCGAACACGTCGTCGAGGCTCGGTTCGTCGAGCTCGACGTGGTGCACCTGCACCCCGCCGGCGTCGAGCGCCAAGAGGACCTCCGACACGCCGGCGGTCCCCGCCTCGAGGCCGATGGCGACGCGCCCGCGGCGGGCGGGGCGCTCGTCGCCGAAGGCAGCCATGATCCGGCGGGCCGCGTCCTCGGCGTCGGGGTCGGTCTCCACCCGCAGCGTGGGTGCGCCCACCTCGGCCTTCAGGGTGGTCGGCGCCCCCATGCGGACGATCCGGCCCCCGTCGATGATGGCCACCCGCTCGGCGAGGGCGTCGGCCTCCTCGAGATACTGGGTGGTGAGGAAGACGGTGGTCCCGAGGTGCTGGTTGAGGCTCCGGACCTCGTCCCACAGCGCCATGCGGCTGGTCGGGTCGAGGCCGGTGGTTGGCTCGTCGAGGAACAGCACCTCGGGCTCGTGGACCAGCGACAGCGCCAGGTCGAGGCGGCGGCGCATCCCACCCGAGTAGGTGCCCACCCGCCGGTCGCGCGCCCCGGTGAGCCCGACCCGCTCGAGGAGCTCGCCGATACGGCGCTCGGCCACCCGCCGGGGCAGGCCGTGCAGCACCGCCTGCAGCCGCAGCAGCTCGGTTCCGGTCATCAGCGGATCGATCGCGGCGTCCTGCAGCGCCACCCCGATCCGCCTGCGGATGCTGGCGGCCTCCTGGACCACGTCGAAGCCCGCCACCCGGGCCCAGCCACCGGTGGGGCGGAGCAGGGTGGTCAGCATGCGCACCGTGGTGGACTTGCCGGCGCCGTTGGGCCCGAGGAAGCCGAAGACCTCGCCGGCGTGGACCTGCAGGTCGACG
>JBFKRY010000118.1:0-12390 GCA_041636995.1 Acidimicrobiales bacterium
CGAGTAGGGCACGGCGATGTGGGTGTCGGTGGACGGATTCCAGATCGCAGTGTCGATGCCGTTGCGGATGCCGACCAGGCGGGGTCCCAGGGCCGCGAGCCGGTCGTGGAGCCCCATCCCGCCGGCCTCGGTGACGATCTCGGATGCGTAGTTGGGGCTGACGGTGATCACCCGGTCGACCAGCTCGATGGCGCCCGCCAGCGGGTTGGTGGCGCCGTACCAGGCGAACCGGTTCCGGCCCACGATCAGGTGCTCGAGCCAGCCCCGGTCCATCACCCCCTGGTATCCCAGGGTGTGGATTGTCAGCACCGTCGGCGGCGGATCCTCGAGCAGGCCCGTTGTCGCCGACGTGTGCCAGTCGTTCAGGTGGAGCGCGTCGGGGGGCCGACGCCGGCAGAGCTCGGCGACGGCCGCCGAGAAGGCCACGAACCGGTGGTCGTTGTCGGGCCAGCCGGATCCGTCGGCGTCGACGTAGGGGTGGGGCCGATCGATGCCGGCCACGTGCACCAGGGTCAGCTGGCCCGCCACCGGGTGGCGGCCCCGGCGGACGCGGGCGTCCTGGCGGGCCCACGGGGGCAGCTCCACCACGGTCTCGGTCTGGCCGGCGAGCTCGGCTCCGCCGTAGTCGGGCAACACCACCTCGACCTCCACGCCGGCGTCACGCAGGGCCCGGACCAGCCCCGCCGCGGCCTCGGCCAGGCCACCCACCCGAGCCACCGGGGTCAGCTCGGCGGTGGCGAACAGGACCCTCATCGCTCGCCCGGGGCCAGCCGGCGCAGCAGCACCACGGCCCAGGCCGCGACGTCCCACTGGTCGTCGCAGGCCACCTCCAGGCCCCGGCGCGCCGGGTGCGCGGTGTCGAGCTCGACCGTCCACTCGCAGCCCCCCAGGCCGTCGGGCACCACGAAGGTCAGCGGCTCGCGGTGGGCGTTGAACATCAGCAGGAAGCTGGAGTCCACGATGCGCTCGCCCCTGGGCCCGCGCGCAGTGAGGGACTCGCCGTTGAGGAACACCGAGAGCGAGCTGGCGTGGCCCACGGCCCAGTGCTGCTCGGTCATCTCGACGCCGTCGGGCGTGTACCAGCCCATGTCGTGGACCTCGGCCCCGTGGATGGGCTTGCCCTGGAACCAGCGTCGGCGCCGGAACACCGGGTGGGCGGCGCGCAGCTCGATCAGCCGGCGAGTGAGCTCGAGCATCTCCTGGTCGACGCGGTCCCAGTCGAACCAGCTCACCTGGTTGTCCTGCGCGTACCCGTTGTTGTTGCCGCCCTGGGTGCGCCCCAGCTCGTCGCCGCCCAGGAGCATCGGCACCCCCTGGGAGAGCAGCAGGGTGGCCAGCAGCGAGCGCCGCCGCACCGCCCGGACCTCGAGGACGTGCGGATCGTCGGTGGGCCCCTCGACCCCGGAGTTCCAGGACCGGTTGTGCGAGTCGCCGTCGCGGTTTTCCTCGCCGTTGGCCTCGTTGTGCTTGTGGTCGTAGGAGACCAGGTCAGCGAGCGTGAAGCCGTCGTGGGCGGTGACGAAATTGATGCTCGCCGACGGTCGCCGCCCCGACCAGGCGTACAGGTCCGAGCTGCCAGTGAACCGGTAGGCGAAGTCGGCCATGGTCTCGTCGGCACCCCGCCAGTAGTCCCGCACCCCGTCGCGGTAGCGGCCGTTCCACTCGGACCACTTCGGCGGGAAGTTGCCCACCTGGTACCCGCCGGGGCCCACGTCCCAGGGCTCGGCGATGAGCTTCACCCCGTTCACCACCGGATCCTGGTGGATGAGGTCGAAGAACGACGAGAGCCGGTCGACCTCGTGCAGGCCCCGGGCCAGGGCCGCGGCCAGGTCGAAGCGGAAGCCGTCGACGTGCATGTCGAGGATCCAGTATCGCAGGCTGTCCATCACCAGCTGGAGGGACTGGGGGTGGCCCATGTTGAGGCTGTTGCCGGTGCCGGTGAAGTCGACGTAGCGCAACGGATCGGCGGGGTCGAGCCGGTAGTACGCCCGGTTGTCGAACCCCTTGAGCGACAGCAGGGGACCGAGCTGGTTGCCCTCGGCGGTGTGGTTGTACACCACGTCGAGGATCACCTCGATCCCCGCCTGGTGGAACGCCTTGACCATGGACTTGAGCTCGCGCACCTGGCCCCCGGTGTCGCCGGCCGAGGAGTAGGGGCCGTGGGGCGCCAGGTAGGCCAGGGTGTTGTAGCCCCAGTAGTTGGTGAGGCCCCGCTCGACCACGCTGTGCTCGGACACGAAGTGGTGGATCGGCATCAGCTCCACCGCGGTCACCCCGAGCCGGCGGAGGTGGTCGAGGATGGGCGGGCACGCCATGCCCGCGTAGGTTCCCCGCAGCTCGGGAGGGACCTCGGGGTGGGTGATCGACATCCCCCGGACGTGGGTCTCGTAGATCACCGTCTCGTGGAGGGGGATGTCGAGGGGCTCGTCGTCGCCCCAGTCGAAGGCCGGGTCGATCACCACCGCCTTGGGCACGAACGGGGCGCTGTCGCGGCTGTCTCGGACGTGCAGGTCGCCCGGCACGTGGCCGTACACCTCCTCGCCCCAGTGGATGGGCCCGGTCACCGCCTTGGCGTAGGGGTCGAGCAGGAGCTTCGCCGGGTTGCAGAGGAGCCCTCGACCCGGGGCCCAGGCGCCGTGCACGCGGTAGCCGTACCGCTGTCCCGGCCGGACTCCGGGGACGTAGCCGTGGTGCACGAAGGCGGTCACCTCGGGGAGCTGGTAGCGGATCTCGGAGCCGTCGGGCTCGACCAGGCAGAGCTCGATGGCTTCGGCCACCTCGGAGTACACCGCGAAGTTCACGCCGTCGGCATCGGGCGTGGCCCCGAGGGGGTACATGTCGCCGGGCCAGATGCTCATCGGCGCCGGGTGCGGGCCCCGGGCGCCGCGGTCACGGCTGTCGGACCTCTCCGAGGGCCGGTTCGTAGAGCTGGGCCCGGTAGTCGGCCACCATCCTGGCCGCGGTCACCTGCGGCCCCAGGGTCTGCCAGCTGTGGCGGATGCGTCGGATCCAGGAGGCCGACCACGGGCCGCCGTCGTCGTAGTAGAGGGGGACGATCTCGTCGGCGAGCAGCGCGAGCGCGGCCGCGGACTCGTCTCCGTCGCGGCCCTGCGTGGTCGCGGCATCGCTCGCAGGGATCACCCAGCCGTTGACGCCGTCGGCCATCTCGTCCCACCAGCCGTCGCTGATCGAGCAGTTGAGCCCACCGTTCAGGGCCGACTTCTCGCCGCTGGTACCCGACGCCTCGTAGGGGCGGACGGGGTTGTTGAGCCACACGTCGCAGCCCGCGTACATCGCCCGGGCCACCGCCATGTCGTAGTCGGGCACGAAGGTGAACCGGCCCCGGGCGTCGGCGCTCGCCGCGAAGGCCACGATCTCGGCGAGGAGGGCCTTGCCCGCCTCGTCCGCAGGGTGGGCCTTGCCCGCGAACACGAAGTGCACCGGCCGCTGGTCGTCGCCCAGCAGCGCAGCCAGCTCGTCGGGATGCCGCAGCACGAGGGTGGCCCGCTTGTAGGTGGCGAACCGCCGGGCGAAGCCGACGACGAGGCTGTCGGGGTCGATGGTCTCGCCGACCCGGTGGGCCACGAGGGCCCGAAGGTCGGTGGCACCGGCACGCCGCAGCCCGCGGACGGTCTCGTCGTCGATCTGGTCGACCCGGCTCCACGCTTCCGGATCGCCGTCGCTCCAGCCGGCCCCGAGTACCGCGTCGAAGGTGTCCTGGAGCCGGGGCATCACCCAGGTGCGGGCATGGACCCCATTGGTGACCGAGCCGATGGCCGAGCCCCCGGGCACCCCGGCGAACAGCTCCCGACTCACCGCGCCGTGCAGCCGCGACACTCCGTTGGCGCGGCCCGCCGCCCGAAGGCAGAACGCGGCCATGTTGAACACCGGCTTGTCGTCGTCGGCGCTGGCGCCCAGCGCCAGGACCTCGGTCACCGGCACCCGCCAGCGCCGGGCCCAGGTCTCCAGGTAGCTGGCTGCCAGCCCGCGCTCGAAGCGGTCGATGCCGGCGGACACGGGGGTGTGGGTGGTGAACACCAGGCCGGGGGCGATGGCGAGGAGGGCGTCGTCGAGACTCCGGCCGGCCGAGATGTGGCGGTCGAGCAGCTCCAGGATCAGGAACCCGGCGTGGCCTTCGTTGAGGTGCAGCACCGGTGGGGACCACCCCAGCGCCGCGAGGGCCCGGGCCCCGCCCACGCCGAGCACCAGCTCCTGCTCGAGCCGGTGGCGGCGGCTGCCGCTGTAGAGGCGGTCGGTGATCTCACGGTCGGCCACCTGGTTGGCCGGGACGTCGGTGTCGAGCAGCAGGAGCGGCACCCGCCCCACGTCCAGGCGCCACACCCGGGCCTCGACCTCGTGTCCCCGCAGGGGGACGGCCACCTTCACCCGGGTGTCGACGCAGCCGAGCGATGGCGGCTCGTAGGACTCGTATCGCTCGCGCTGGCTCCCGCCGTCGAGCTGCTGGCGGAAGAAGCCGCTGCGATAGAAGAGGCCGACGCCGGCCAGGGGGATCCCCATGTCGCTGGCGGCCTTCAGGTGGTCACCAGCGAGGACCCCGAGCCCGCCGGAGTACTGGGGGACCAGGTCGCTGATGCCGAACTCGGGCGAGAAGTAGGCGATCTGGGGCGGCACCGGATCGTCGGTGAGGTCGGCCAGGCGGGAACGCTGTTGGCCGACCAGCTCCATCAACGCCAGATCGCTCAGCAGGACCTCGAGCCGGGGGTGGTCGAGGGCATCGACGAGCTGGACCGGATGGCGAGCGGGGTCGTAGCCGGGGAGGGCCTCGAAGATCGCCCGGGTCCGGGCGCACCACGTCCAGGCATGGTTGCGGGCCAGGGCGCCGAGAGCGTCGGCGAGCGCACGGGTGTCCAAGGGCGTTCCGCTCCGGTTTCGGGGTTCGGGAGAGGGTACTGTCTCTCGGCTCGGACGTGGCCTCCCGGCCGCAGCTGGGTTGCGACGGTCTTGCGGCTGCTCGGGACGCGCTCCCGGCGGCTCGCGTGCGAGAGTTGTGGGGCATGATCGTGAGCTGCGGCGAAGCGCTGGTCGACTGCCTGCCCGAGGCGGTGCCCGGGGGCGGGCCCATGAACGTCGCCGTCGCAGCGGCCCGGTTGGGGGCGCCGGCCGCGTTCCTGGGCCGGGTGTCGACCGACCCCGCCGGCGACCGGATCTGGGCCCATCTCGAGGCGAACGGGGTCGACCTCCGGGCCGCGCAGCGGGGACCCGAGCGCACCGCTCGGGCCATCGTCGAGCACACGCCGAGGCTGGCGTTCCGCTTCGAGGGCGAGGGCACCGCCGACACCTGCCTGGACGTGGCCGACCTGGGCCGGCTGGGCCCGCCGCCACACATCGTCCACGGCGGCACCCTGGGGCTGTTCCGGGGCCGGACCGCGGAGACCCTGGCGGCCCTCGCCGAGGGCCACGACGGGGTGGTGTCGCTCGACCCGAACGTTCGGCCCCGGATCATCGACGACCGGGAGCGCTGGCAGCACTTCCACGACCGGTGGCTGGCCTGCACCGACGTGTACCGCTCCTCGGACGAGGACCTCGAGTGGATCTGGCCCCGACGATCCGCCGACAGCTGTGCCGCATCGCTGCTGGACCAGGGGGTGTCGGTCGTGCTGGTCACCCGCGGGGGCGACGGGGTCGACGTCTACACCAGCTCCGGCGAGACCCGCGTCGCCGGGTTCCCGGTCGAGGTGATCGACACCGTCGGAGCCGGTGACACCTTCGTCGCCAGCATCCTGGTATCGATCTGGGAGCGAGGTCTGGCCGGTTCGCCGGCGGCGCTCCGCGACCTGCAGGCCGACGACTGGCGGTCGGTGGCGCGCCGGGCGGCCGCAGCCGCGGCGATCACCTGCAGCCGTGAGGGTGCCGACCCGCCCACCGCCGCCGAGGTCGGCCAGTTCCTGGGCTGAGCCTGAACCGGGAGGGCGCCGGGCTCAGCCGGCGCGGCTCGACGGATGGCGCCGGCGGTCGTTGGTCCGGGCCAGCAGGTCGTGGACGGCACGCAGCGCGGCGGCGCGCGTGGGGAACCTGAGGACCCGGCCCTCGTGGGTGACTTCGTGCTCGCCGGACTGTGGATCGCGTCGATACAGCGCCACGTCTGGTCTCCTCGTCGTTTCCCGTTTCCCGCAATCTCCTGGGTGGGCGGCCCTCGCGGGCTCGCCCACCATCATTCCCCAGCCAACCACCCAAACCTTGCGATCAGATGCCGGTTGCATGGCGATCTCACACAGATGCGGCTGCACGACCAGCTCCGGCGGCTGCAGGGGGCCCGGGCCGGAGCCCAGGCCGGCCGATCAAGTCATGGCCGCGGTCTCGCGCAGGCCGGCGATCCGGGCGTCGAGGCTGTCGAGGTCTCGGGCGTACATCGGCACGATCAGCTGATCCACCCCGGCCTCCCGGTAGGCGTCCACGGTGGCGGGGTCGACGCGGGAGCGGTTGGGGCAGACGTACAGGGCGATCTCGCTCCGTGACCGGCCGGCGGCGTCGAGGTGGTCGTCGAGGCGGGTCAGCAGCTCCGGCAGCTGGTCCGGCTCCACCCCGAAGCCGTACCAGCCGTCCCCGAGGGCGGCGACCCGGCGCAGCGCCGGGTCGGACTCCCCGCCGACGACGATCGGCGGGTGCGGTTGCTGGACCGGCTTGGGGTTGAAGTGGGCCGACGAGATCCGGACCGTCTCGCCGTCGAAGGACGCCGGGCTCCGGGTCCAGAGGGCCTTCATGACCTCGATGTATTCGGCGCAGCGGTCGGCCCGGTTCGCGAAGTCCATCCCCAGGGCGTCGAACTCCTCGGCGAGCCAGCCGATGCCGATCCCGAAGTCGACCCGGCCGCCCGACAGGTAGTCCAGGTCGGCCACCATCTTGGCGGTGTAGACGGGCTGGCGCTGGGGCACCAGGCAGATGCCGGTGCCCAGCCGCACCCTGGAGGTGTGGGCGGCGACGAAGATCAGGGCGCTGAAGGGGTCGAGCACCCCCTCGGGGTCACCGGGGACCCGCCCGTCGTCGGAGTACGGGTAGCGGGACGAGTACTCGGGGAAGAACAGCACGTGCTCGGGCAGCCACATGGTGGCGAAGCCGGCGGCGTCGATCCGCTCGGCCGCACCGACGATGTAGTCGACCGGGGTGTGGTGGGAGAACGCGAGGGTGACGCCGATGTCCATGGCCGGAAACATAGTGGGGCGCAGGGGTGCCACCGGGGGCCGGGGCGGGCTGGCACACTCGGAGGCGTGACTGTCGGCCCCGGTGCTCCATGACGCGCCCGTCCATCGATCGGGTGCGCCTGCCCCGCCGCCAGGTCGCGCCGTTCACCGCGGTGCTCCGGCGGGTCGGCTTCGCCGCGGCGCTGGTGGTGTTCGTCGCCCTGGTGGTGCGCCTCGGCGGCGATGGCTGGGTCGATCTCACCGGCGAGGACCTGGGGTTGCTCGACGCCCTCTACTACGCGTCGGTCACGGTCACCACGACCGGCTACGGCGACATCACGGCGGTCTCGAGCGGGGCACGGCTGGCGACGGTCCTGCTCATCACCCCGGCCCGCATCCTGTTCCTGATCCTGGTCGTCGGGACCACCGTGGAGGTGCTCACCGACCAGTCGCGCCGGCTCATCATCACCCGACGTTGGAGGCAGTACGTGCGCAACCATGTGGTCATCTGCGGGTTCGGGGCCACCGGGTCGAGCGCGGCCCGTGAGCTCCTCAGCCGTGGGATCGAGCCGGCGTCGGTGGTGGCGGTCGACGTCGATCCCGAGGCCATCGAGCGGGCCACCCGCCTCGGCTTCGTCGGCGTGCGCGGCGACGCCACCCAGAACGCGGTGCTCGACCAGGCGGCAGTCGACCGGGCCCGAGCAGTCGTCGTCACCCCCAACCGGGACGACACCGCGGTGCTCATCGTCCTGACCGTGAGGGAGCGCAACCCCACCGCGCACATCGTGGCCGGGGGGCGTGAGCAGGAGAACCTGCATCTGCTGCGCCAGGGTGGCGCCGACGAGGTGGTCGACTCCACCGCGTCGGTGGGCCGAATGCTCGGCCTGGCGACCCAGGCCCCCGAGGCCGTGCACGTGCTCCACGACATCATCGACGCCGGCAGCGGTCTCGAGCTCGCCGAGACCGCGCCGGAGGATCGCGGCGGCCGGCCTGCGGTGCCCGCGGGGGCGACCCTGGTCGCGATATTCCGCAACGGGGTGCGCCTGCCACCCGAGGAGGTCGATCCGGCCACGCTGGCGGACGGGGATCGGCTGGTGGTGCTTCGGGAGACGACGCCCTAGCCCCTGGCGAGGGCGGCCAGGGCGTCCTGGATGCGCTCGGACTGCGCTCGGGACAGTGCCCGGGTCGGATCCTCCTGGTAGACGCTCGCGGCCACGCCGCCGCCCACCGCATAGCGCCCGCTCGCCGGGTCGTTGATCCAGCCCAGGACGTCCCAGCCATCCGCCAGCAGCTCGGCGATGGCGCTCATGTCCCGGTCGATCACCTGGTCGAATGTCATCCCGCCGAAGTCGGAGTAGGTCATGGTGGTGATGGGCACGACCCGGACCTTGCCCTGCAGGTCGGTCCGGTCGGTGCGCTCGAGGGCCTCCATCGCCGCCATCACCGACGCCTGGTTGGCGCCGGCGGTCCCTGTGTCCCAGCCGCCGTCGGCGTAGATCCCCCGGATCTCCTGGGTCTGGTCGAAGTTGGCCGAGTAGGTGATGCCCACGCCGCTCGCGCCCTCCGCGAGCAGCTCGTCGACCCGCTGGAGGATCTCCCTGGCCTGCTGCTCGGCGCTCTTGCCCTGGAACGTCAGCACGAAGTCGATGAACCGGCCGCCTCCCGTACCCGTCATCGGCTCAGCCTTCCACAGGCGGCGAGCCGATGTTTGCCGTCGTCTTCGCCGGGTACCGTTGCTGGCGTGAATGCTCGTGCTTCTGACCTGATCGGCACCTCGCTCGTGGCCTACGGCGTCGCATCGACGCTGGGCGAGTCCGCTGACCCCAGACCCCGCGAGCAGGCCGAGGAGGAGGAGTCGAGAGCTTCGGGCGACGGTGGTGGGGGCGACGGGATCAAGGCCCGCATCGACCGCTTCCAGAAGCGCATCACGCCCATCGGCTTCGTGTACGCCGTTCTCAAGAAGTACGGCGAGGACGGCGGGGGCCGCCTCGGCGCCACCATCGCGTACTACGCGTTCTTCTCGGTCTTCCCGGCGTTGCTGGCCCTGGTGGCCATCGCCGGGTTCGTCCTCTCTGGCAACGAGGAGCTGCGCTCCGACGTGGTCGACACCGCGGTCGGGCAGTTCCCGGTCATCGGCGACTCCATCGCCGAGGGCGGCCTCGACGGGAGCGGCCCAGCCCTCGTCGTCGGTATCGCCGGCGCCCTGTGGGCCGGCCTCGGGGCCATGATGGCCACCCAGTACGCCCTCAACACCGTCTGGGACGTGCCCCACTACGACCGGCCCGACGCGGTGCGTGGCCGGCTCCGGGGGCTGCTCATGTTCGCGGTGATCGGCATCGGCCTCGTCGGCGTCACCGTCGTCTCCAACATCGTGACCCAGGTCGGGCTGCCCGCCATCGCCAAGGTGGGCATCGTCGTGGGCAACGCCTCGCTCAACGTGGCCCTGGCGCTACTGGCCTTCCAGATCCTCACCGCCAAGATGCTCCGCTGGCGGAACCTGCTGCCGGGCGCGGCCGTGGCCGGGCTCGCCTTCTACGGGCTGCAGACCCTGGGGGGCGTGCTGGTCAGCCGCTACGTGTCCAACGCCAGCGACACCTACGGCACCTTCGCCCTGGTCATCGGCCTGCTCACCTGGTTCCACCTGCTGTCGCAGGTCACCCTCATCGCGGCCGAGGTCAACGTGGTGGTAGCTCGGAAGCTCTATCCTCGGACGCTCTTCGGCGACGACCTCACCGATGCCGACGAGCGGGCCCTGCTCGGCTTCCAGCGGGCCGCTGCCCGCCATCCGGCGTCGCTTCCGCCCCGCGACGCCGAGTTGGCGCGAGACGTCGACCTGCGCCGGGCCGGCTGACCGTCGGACCTGCGCGGCCGACGCCGAGGTGTTCGGGGCCGCCTCGGCCGTCTGCGGTCGGTGGTGTTTCGGGGGCTGCGGCCGCGGGTAGGACCCCCGTCGACCAGTCCGACGAATCGATACAGAAGGAAGACACAGATGACTCAGGCGCGCCACACCGTCCCCGGCCTCGACGCCGGCGCTGCAGCCAAGGCCGCAGAGGTCCTGGCAGATCGCCTCGTCGGAACGATCGACCTCCAGCTGGTGCTCAAGCACGTGCACTGGAACGTCATGGGACGCGAGTTCATCAGCGTGCACGAGATGCTGGACGAGCAGGTCGAGGCGGTCCGGGAGATGACCGACGAGATCGCCGAGCGCATCGCCACCCTGGGCGGGACCCCCAACGGCAACTCCGGGGCCGTCGTGGCCAACCGGACGTGGGAGGACTACCCGCTGGGGCGGGCCTCGGTCGCCGATCACCTGGTCGAGCTCGACAAGGTCTACAGCGGCGTGATCGAGGACCATCGGGTGGCGATCGACCAGGTAGGCGACCTCGACCTCGTCACCGAGGACCTGCTCATCGGCCAGACCGCCAAGCTCGAGCTGTTCCAGTGGTTCATCCGCTCCTTCGGCGGCGTGGACGGCACCGACCTGCGACCCGCCGACGTCTCCACCACCAGCTAGCGCCCTCGTCGATCCGTCCCCCGCGATCGCTGCCGTGTCCTCCCTCCCGGGACACGGCAGCGTCGCGTCGCCCTTCCCGCGCTCGAACAGGCGAGATCACATCGCCAGGACCAGGATGGCGATGTCGTCGTTGGCGCCCACCCCCATCTGCTCCAGGATCAGGTCGCACAGACCCTCGGCCGAAGACGCCGAGGCGCCGTCGAGGACCGTGGCCAGCCGGGCGATGCCCACGTCGATGGTCTCGCCCGGCCGCTCCACCAGCCCGTCGGTGTACAGGACGATGCAGTCACCCGGGTCCAGGGTGTCGGACCGGACCGTGCGGGCCACGCCGGCAGCGAACCCGAGCGGGGGGCCGGCACCGTCGAGGCGGACAACGGTCCCGTCGGCGCGGCGCACCAACGGGGGGAGGTGGCCGGCCGACACGGTGCGCAGCGCGCGGGTCCCCGGGTCGTACTCCGACGCGATCATGGTGCTCAGCCGGGCGTCGGCGACCTCGAGGGTGAACTGGTCGAGCTGAACCACCAGCTGTGCGGGATCGTCGACGTTCACCGCCAGCGCCGCGCACGCATTGCGGAGCTGACCCATCACCGCGGCGGCGGCCAGGCCCCGCCCGACCACGTCGCCGATCACCAGCAGCGACCGGTCACCGACCGAGACCACGTCGAACCAGTCGCCCCCCACGTCGAGGCCGTCCGCGCCGGCCTCGTAGCGGGCGGCGATCTCGGCGCCCTCGACCACGGGGAGCGAGGAGGGCAGGAGACTGCGCTGGAGTCGATTGGCGACCTGGTGCTCTCGCTCGTACAGCTCGGCCCGCTCGAGGGCCTGGCCGACGAGCTGGGCCACGATCGCCAGCGCGTTCTGGAGCCCGGGGGTGAACTCGGTCGGCTCGAACCAGGCGAAGCCGACGGCGGCGGTGGGCCGCCCGAGCACGGGGACCGCCGCCAGCGCCTGGAAGCCGGCGGCTCGGGCGTCGGCAGTGCCGATCGGGAACTGCCCCTCGATGGCGGCCGGATCTCCCAGGAACACCGGTCGGCCGGTGACCACCACCGATCCCAGCGGGGTGCTCTCGTCGATCGGCACGCTCGGCCAGCTGTCCCCGATGCTGGCCTCCAGCGCCGCCCCGTGCCGCAGGACCAGATGGTCCTCCGTCTCGTCGGCCAGGCCCACGTTGGCGAACGCCGCGCCCACCACCTCGCTGCCCAGGGTGGTGACCAGGGCGACGATGTCGGCGATCTCCAACGCCCCGGTCAGAGCCCGGGCCAGGGTCAGCAGGTTCTCGGCCTGGCGCCGCTGGGTGGCCTCGATGTCGGCCAGCAGGGCCAGCTCGTCCTCGAAGCGCTTCCGCTCGCTGATGTCGAGACCCGAGGGCACCAGCGCGGTGATCTGCCCCTGGGAATCGCGCAGGGGCATCAGCTGGAAGTCGATCACGGTGTGCTGGTCCTCGCGCAACCGGATCTCGGCGTCGTAGCGGGAGCTCTGGCCTCCGGCGGCCCGATCGATCGCCGCGCGCAGCTGGTCCTGGGTGGCCTGATCCCAGGACCACCAGGAGGTCTCCCAGAACGGCTGGCCGACCACGTCGTCGGCGCTGAGCCCGGCGGCGTCGAGCGCAGCGGCGTTGGCGTCGATCACCGTTCCGTCGGTGTCGAGCAGGCCGACGAAGATGAAGAGGCTGTCCATCATGGCGCGCAGCTGGCGCTCGCTGCCGGCCGCGCGGGCCAGGGCCCGGTCACGCTCGAG
>JBFKRY010000119.1:0-12229 GCA_041636995.1 Acidimicrobiales bacterium
GATCCGCTGGACCCGCGCCACCCAGGCGACCACCTCGACGTCGGCCACGGTGCGGAGGAGCTTGCGGGCCACCGCGCCGGCCGCCACCCGGCCCACCGTCTCCCGGGCACTGGCGCGGCCGCCGCCCTGCCAGTTGCGAATCCCGTACTTCACCTCGGTGGTGAAGTCGGCGTGCGAGGGGCGGTACACGTCCTTGAGATGCTCGTAGGCGGCCGGTCGGGCGTCGCGGTTGCGGACCAGCATGGCGATCGGCGTTCCCAGGGTGTGCCCCTCGAACAGGCCGCTGAGGAGCTCGACCTCGTCGGCCTCGTCGCGCTGGGTGGTGAGCCGGCTCTGGCCGGGCCGGCGCCGATCCAGGTCGGCCTGGACCTCGTCGACCGACAGCGGGAGCCGGGGCGGGCAGCCGTCGACGATGACGCCGACGCCGCCGCCGTGGCTCTCGCCGTAGGTGTGGACCCGGAAGCTGTGGCCCCAGCTGCTGCTCACGACGACCGAGGATAGGGCAACGGGTGGTCCCGGCTTCGCCGGGGCTCATCGATGCTCCGGCAGGTCCAGGCCACTGCGTGGCGGACCCGCCGGGGTTCGCCACGGGTGGCTCGCTGCGCTCGCAACCCGCACGAACCCGGCAACGGGTGGTCCCGGCTTCGCCGGGGCTCATCGATGCTCCGGCAGGTCCAGGCCACTGCGTGGCGGACCCGCCGGGGAGGCCGGGGTTCGCCACGGGTGGCTCGCTGCGCTCGCAACCCGCACGAACCCGGCAACGGGTGGGGCTCAGCTGAGCTGCATCCGGACCCGCTTGTTGCCCTTGCCCTTGGACTCGGTCTTGGTGATCTCGAACCGCCCGACCTCGGAGGTGTCGGCCACGTGGGTGCCGCCGTCGGCCTGCTTGTCGAGGCCCACGATGTCCACCACCCGGATCGTGCTCACCGACTCCGGGATCAGGTTCACCTTGGTCCGGATCAGGTCGTCGTCCGCCAACGCCTCGTTGCGGGGCCAGAAGCTGATCTCGACGGGACGGGCCGCAGCGATCTCGGCATTCACCAGTTCGGTCACCCGGTCGGCGAACCCCTCGGGCAACGGATCGAACTCGAAGTCCATGCGGGCCCGGAGCGGCTCCATGTTCCCGCCGGTCACCGCGGTACCCCACTCGTTCCAGATCACCCCGCACAGGATGTGCAGCGCAGTGTGGGTGCGCATCAGCTGGTGGCGGCGCTCCCAGTCGAGCACGCACGACACCGTCGCGCCGACCGCGGGCATTGGGTCGTCGGGCTCGAGCCGATGGCGGACGTCGGGTCCCTGCTTGCGGACTTCCACCACCCGGGCGCGGCCGCCGTCCCAGGCGAGCTCCCCGGTGTCGTGAGGCTGGCCGCCGCCAGTGGGGTAGAAGACGGTGCGATCCAGGATCACCCCGTCGTCCTCGACGGCGACGACGCGGGCGTCGCACTCCCGGAGGTAGGCGTCGCGGAGGAACAGCAGGTCGGTGCTCATGGGGCCTCTGTGTAGTCGAGGGCGGATGCCGCTGCAGTACCATCGCCGGGTCGCGATCGACCCGGGAGGCGCGGTGACGTTCAACCTGGCATCGGCCTGGGAGGCCGTGAGTGATGCCATCCCGGACGAGGATGCGCTGATCTGCGGCGACGCCCGGGTCAGCTGGGGCGAGCTCGACGACCGGGCTGCACGCATCGCGGCCGCCCTCGGGGCCGCCGGCCTCGGCATCGCGGACAACGTGGGCCTGTGCCTCTACAACGGCAACGAGTACCTCGAGGCCCAGTTCGGGGCCATGAAGCGCCGTTGCTCGCCGTTCAACGTGAACTATCGGTACACCGCCGCGGAGCTGGGTGACCTGCTGGTCGGGGCCGACACCCGGGCGGTCTTCTACTCGGCCGATCTGGTCGAGCGCTTCGAGGAGGTTCGAGGCTCGCTCGACCAGGTGGCGCTGTTCGTGCAGGTCGGCGGGGGCGATGTCCCCGACTGGGCCGTCGACTACGCCTCGCTCCTGGCGGCGCACGATCCCGCCGCGAGGGTCGACCGCAGCCCCGACGACCTCTGGATCCTCTTCACCGGAGGGACCACCGGGAGCCCGAAGGGTGTGATGTGGCCCCACGGTTCGCTCGTCGGCACGATGGACCGGACCTTCGACTCGATGCGGCTGGCGCTACCGACGGATCTCGGCGAGGTGGTCGACCGGGTCCACGAGATCCGTGCTCGGGGCTTCGTGACCCGCCAGCTGGCCGCGGCGCCGCTCATGCACGGGACCGCCGGCATCGCTGCGCTGGGCACCCTGGTCCAGGGGGGTGCGGTGCTGACCCTGCCGGGTCGTCACTTCGACGCCGACGCCCTGTGGCGCATGGTCGAGCGCCACCGAGCCACCCACCTGACCGTGGTCGGCGACGCCTTCTGCCGCCCGATGCTGACCGCTCTCGACGACGCAGCCCGACGAGGCGAGCCCTTCGACCTGTCGTCGGTCTTCCTGATCATGTCGTCGGGGGTCATGTGGAGCGCCCCGGTGAAGGCCGGGCTGCTGGAACACAATCCGCAGATGCGGCTGCTCGACTCGCTCGGCTCCTCCGAGGGCGCGGGGTTCGCGAACAAGCTCGAGTCCGACAGCGGCGCCACCTCCACCGCCCGCTTCCAGCTCGGCCCCAACACCCGGGTGCTGGCCGAGGATGGGCATGACGTCGAGCCGGGCTCGGGGGAGCGGGGCCGGTTGGCCCTCGCGGGACCACTGCCCATCGGGTACTACAAGGACCCGGCCAAGAGCGCCGAGACCTGGCCGGTCATCGACGGCCGGCGCTACTCGATCCCGGGTGACTGGGCCACGGTGGAGGCCGACGGCTCGATCGTGCTGCTCGGGCGGGGTTCGGTGTGCATCAACACCGGCGGGGAGAAGGTCTATCCCGAAGAGGTCGAGGAGGCCTTGAAGCTGCACCCGGGCGTGGTCGACGCCACCGTCGTCGGCGTCCCCGACGAACGCTGGGGACAAGCGGTCACCGCGCTGGTGGAGCTGGCCCCGGGGACGTCGGTGGACGACGCCGACCTCGGGACCACGGTCCGCCAGAACCTCGCCGACTACAAGGCGCCCAAGCACATCGTGCGGGTCCCCCGGCTGCAGCGCAGCCCCAACGGCAAGAGCGACTACCGGTGGGCGCTCACCACTGCCAAGGAGCAGCTCGGCATCGTCGAGGCCGCGCGCTGAGCGCTCAGCCCGCGCGAGGTAGACAAGTTGCAGACAACTCGGTGAGATGCGGGGTCAGACCCCAGTGTGATGTCAGCCGACGTCCAGGAGTGCGTTCTCGACGACCTCGCTCAATGCGGGGTGGATGTAGAGGAAGCCCCGGGCCAGCTCGTCGACCGTCTGCCCGAACTTCATGCCCTGGATGAGCTGGTGGATGAGCGTCGAGGCCTGTGGGCCCATGATGTGCGCGCCCAGGAGTTCGCGGGAGTCCCGGTCGGCCAGGATCTTGCAGAACCCGGTCCGGTCCTCCAAGGCCCAGCCGTAGGCGGTGTCGGCATAGGCCCGCTTGCCGACCACGTAGTCGATGCCGGCGCCGCGCAGCTCCTGCTCGGTGGCGCCGACCGAGGCCACCTGGGGGTGGCTGAACACCGCGTGCGGGGTGGGCCAGAGGTCGACCTCGATCAGCTCGTCGGGGTGGGTCAGGTTGTGGGCCACGACCTTCGCCTCGGCGTTGGCGGTGTGCTTGAGCTGGTCGGGGTTGGTGACGTCGCCCAGGGCCCACACCCCTTCGACGTTGGTGCGCATGTGCGCGTCGGTCACCACGTAGCCGTCGTGACAGGCCACGCCGGCCTCGTGGATGTCGAGCTCCTCGGTGGTGGGGATCCGGCCGGTGGCCACCAGGATCTCGTCGGCCGCCAGCTCGAACTGGTCGCCGCCCACGCTCACCTCGATGCAGAGCTCGCCCCCGTCGAGCCGGTTGACCGAGTCGATGGACGCGCCGAGGACCAGCTCGCAGCGGTCCGCGAAGGCGTCGGTGAACCGGATGCTCACCTCCTCGTCCTCGAGCCGCAGCAGCCGGGGCCCCCGGACCAGCAGGGTGACGTCGCTGCCCATGGCCTCGAACACGTGCCCCAGCTCGGTGGCGATGTACCCGCCGCCCAGGATGGCGAGGCGGCGGGGGACCTCACGCAGGCGCATGATGTCATCGGAAGTGTGGTAGCCCGCCTGGCGCAGCCCGCTGACGGGCGGGATGTGGGGCCGGGCGCCGGTCGCGATCACGACCTGGTCGCCGCTGATCTCGGTGTCGCCGACCAGGAGGGTCCTGGGGCCGGTGAAGCGGGCGTGGGCCTTGTAGACGGTGACGTGTTCGAGGCCGCGCCGATAGTGCTCGCCGCCCTCGGCGATGGGGTCGATGCGCCCGAAGACCCGGTCGACGATGTCTGGCCAGCGCACCCGCTCCACCCGCAGGTCGACGCCCAGCCTCGAGGAGTGGCGGGCCTGCTCGACCACGTCGGCCGCATACACGAACATCTTCGACGGGATGCAGCCCCGGTTCAGGCAGGTCCCGCCGAAGTCACCCTTCTCGACGACGGCGATGCGCCAGTCGTCCATGTCCGGGGTGATGACGCTGTTGCCGGAGCCGGTGCCGAGGACGATGAGGTCGTAGTGCTCCACGGTGCCGGAGGATACCGGTCGGCTGCAGCCCACTCCGGAGCGGTCGGTTCTCCAGCTCCGCGGCCCCAGTTGCGTGGCATCTCGTATCAGAGATATCGTTTGCGTTATGTCCGGCGCCGAAGACGCCGATCGAGGCTCACTTTTCCCGGGCTTCGCAGGAGTCGCCGACGACCCCGCGGAGCTGATCGGGCAGCTGAGCGAGCTGCGGCGGCAACGCGGGCTCTCACAGACCGAGGTGGCGGCCCGCATGGGTACGTCGCAGTCCGCGCTGGCCCGCCTCGAGTCCGGCCAGGCCGACGTCCGGGTGTCCACCCTGGCCAGGTACGCCGCGGCACTCGACGCCGCTCTCGGCTTCACCGTGCGCGGCCGCGACGAGGGCTGACCGATGAGCGAGCGGCCTCCGGAGATCCCGTCACCGTTCCCACCGGGGAGGGAGCCGCCCCGGCGCACCGATCCGGTGGTCGTGCCCCTCGTGGACGTCGGCAGCGGTCGGGACGTGGAGGAGCAGCTGATGGAGCAGCGCCGGGTGCTGGTGAGCGGCCCGCTCGACCGGGGCCCGATCACCGACCTGGCGGCCCGGCTCATGACGCTCGACGGCCTGTCGAGCCGCCCGGTCGAGATGGTCGTCAGCAGCCCGGGCGGGCCGGTCTCCGAGATCTTCGCGGTTCTCGATGTGATCACTCTGATGCGGGCGCCGGTGAACGTCACCTGCATCGGCGCCGCGAGCGGGACCGCCGTGGCCCTGGTCGCCTGCGGCACCGGCGAGCGTCGGGCCGGCCCCCACGCCACCTTCTCGCTCCGCCTCGCCGAGCCGGAGCAGCTCGAGGGGACCACGACCGACATCGCCACGATGGCCGAGCAGCTGGCCCACCTTCGGGCCCGCTACCTCGCGGTCCTCGGCTCGGCGACCGGACAGGGCGAGAAGATCCTCGCCGCCGAGATCGACCGCGGGGCCCGGCACACCGCCGGCGAAGCCATCGCTCTCGGGATCGTCGACACCATCGCTCGCCCGTCGAGTGATCGTCGCTCCCGGGATTCGACCTGAAGCTCGATGGCGCAGCCGCGGAGGCCGTGGCCGACGCCGGCGCGGTTCAGGTCCTCCGCGGATTCCAGAGCCGTCGCGCCTGCCGCTCGACCGCAGGCCGCGGTAGGTCGTGCTCGTCCTCGATCTCGCCGACCAGCTCCTCGAGCAGGTCCTCGATGGTGACCAGCCCGGCCGTGGTGCCGTCGGCGTCGGTGAGCACGACCATGTGGGAGCGTCCCGCGCGCATGGCCCGCAGCAGGTCGGCGACCGGTCTGGTCCCGGGCACCGATGGTGCCGGACGCAGCAGTGGGCGGATGGGATCGTCGGGGTCCGCCGAGGTGACCGCAGCGAGGAGATCCTTGGCGTAGAGCAATCCGGCGATGTCGTCGAGATCGCGCTCGATGGCCGGGAGCCGGCTCAGCGCCGAGTCGGTGACCACATCCAGCGCCTGGGAGATGGTGGCGTCGGCGTCGACGGTGACCATCTCCGCACGCGGGACCATCACGTCCCTGGCGGTGGTGTCGCCGAAGGCGATCACCGAGCGGATCAGCTCGCGCTCCTCGGTCTCGATGACCTTGCCCGCGGCTGCGGCGTCGGCGGTGGCCAGCAGCTCGGCCTCCGACACCAGCGGACCGCGGAGGTGGGCCCGGCCGGGAAGCAGGGCGTTGGCGAACCGCACGAGACCGCTCGACAGCGCCCGCAGCGGGGCGGTACGGGCCAGCACCAGCGCGATCGGGGCCACGAGCAACGCGGCCCGGTCGCTGTTGACGACGGCCCAGCTCTTCGGCGCCGCCTCGACGAGCACGAAGACGACAACCACCTCGATGGCCGTGGCGATCGCGACCCCGCCGGCGCCGAGGTGGCGGGCTGCGAGCACCCCGAACAGGGTGGCCGCGACGAGCTGGCAGGTCAGGGCCAGCAGGAGCACCGAGTTCAGGAACCGGTCGGGATGGGCCACCACCTCCCGCAGCCCGCGCGCGCCGCGCCGGCCCTCGGCGACGAGGGCGGCCGCCCGGGTGGGGGTCATCCGGGTGAGGCTGGTCTCGGCGACCGCGAAGAAGCCGGCGCCGCCGAGGAGGGCGACGATCGCCACGACCAGCGCGGCGTCAACGACGTTCACGATCCGAGACCAGACACGATCCCGATGCCATGGGGCACCTCCTCCGGCCATGGTGGGGGCGGGGGCCGGGCGTCGCCCAGGGGCGAACGTCATCACCGGCTCGGCTCGCCGGATCGTCGCCGACCGAGCGGGTGTGCGATCGTCGTGTGTGGGCTGGCCCGGTCCCGGGTAGAGCGGCCCCGGCGGGACGACGAGGGGACGACGAGAGGAGAGGTATCCGGTGAGATTTCGACGTCCGCGTCGGTTGAGCAGGAACATCGAGGATCGGCGGGGCGCCGGGCCCCGGGTCGGTCGAGGCATGACCGCCGCCGGGCTGGGCGGCGCCGGTGGGATCGCCGGGCTGGTGGTGCTCCTGGTCGCGTTCTGCGGCGGCGGCGGGCTCGAGAGCCTGAGCCCGGTGGGTGACGCGTCGCTGTCGGGGACCAGGGATGCGGGCCAGACCCTGGAGGCCCCCCTCGGGGCCGAGGACGACCCCCAGCGCGCCGAGGCCGAGCTGGCGAGCGTGGTGCTCGACAACAGCCAGCTGTTCTGGCAGGAGGTGTTCTCCGCCAACGAGCTCACCTACCGCGACGCCCGGCTGGTGCTCTACGACGGGGCCACCCCCACCGCCTGCGGGCAGGGCCAGGCCGGGATGGGTCCGTTCTACTGCTCGCTCGACGAGACCGCCTACATCGACCTCACCTTCTGGGACGAGCTGGCGCGCCGCTTCGGCGCCGGCGGCGACTTCGCCCAGGCCTACGTGATCTCCCACGAGATCGCCCACCACGTCCAGCACCTGCTCGGCATCAGCGACGGGGTGCGCGCCGCTTCCGCGGAGAACCCGGCCGACCGGAACGCCCTGAGCGTCGCCCAGGAGCTCCAGGCGGACTGCTTCGCCGGGGTCTGGGCCAACTCGGTGTGGACCGACGGCGACGTGGGCGATCCTGCCGGCATCGAGATCGACCGGGGGGACATCGAAGAGGCCATCGGCGCCGCCGAGGCCGTCGGCGACGACACCATCCAGCTGCAGACCCAGGGCCGGATCAACCAGGACACCTGGACCCACGGCTCCTCGCAGCAGCGGGTGGACTGGTTCACCCGGGGCTTCGAGTCCGGCGATCCGGCGGACTGCAACACCTTCGAGTAGACGCACAGGCTTTCGGCTGAGTCGCTGCGCTCACGAATCGTCGTGAACCGACTTCGGCACGACCAAGCCAGCGCCCGCAGCTAGGCGTCGTTCTCGTAGGCCTCCAGGGGCGGGCAGCTGCACACCAGGTGCTTGTCGCCGTAGGCGCCGTCGATCCTGCCGACCGGGCACCAGTACTTGTCGGGTCCGTCGGCGCCGATCGGCAGGGGATAGGCAGCGAGTCGACGGGTGTACGGGCGAGCCCAGTCGTCGTCGGTGACTGCCGCGGCGGTGTGAGGTGCGTGGCGCAGCGGGCTGTCCTCGACATCCCAGGTGCCCGCGACCACGTGGTCGATCTCCTCCTTGATGGCCGCCATGGCGTCGCAGAAGCGGTCGATCTCTGCCAGCGATTCCGACTCGGTGGGCTCCACCATCAGGGTCCCCGCGACCGGGAACGACATGGTGGGGGCGTGGATGCCGAAGTCCATCAGCCGCTTGCTGACGTCGTCGACGGTGACCCCGGTGGTCCGGGTGACGTCGCGCAGGTCGATGATGCACTCGTGGGCCACGAAGCCGTTGCGGCCCGCGTAGAGCACGGGGAAGTGGGGCGAGAGCCGGCGGGCCGCGTAGTTGGCGCTGAGGATGGCCACCTCGGTGGCGTCGGTGAGTCCCTCGGCGCCCATCAGCGAGATGTACATCCACGAGATCGGCAGGATGCCCGCCGACCCCCAGGGGGCGGCGCTGATGGGACCGACCCCCGTGTCGGGACCCGCCTCGGGCACCAGCGGGTGGTTCGGCAGGAACGGCGCCAGGTGCGAGCGCACCCCGATGGGCCCCACCCCGGGGCCGCCGCCGCCGTGGGGGATGCAGAAGGTCTTGTGCAGGTTCAGGTGGGAGACGTCGGCACCGAACCGGCCGGGCTGAGCGTGGCCGACGAGGGCATTGTGGTTGGCGCCGTCGAGGTACACCTGGCCGCCGTGCCGGTGCACCACCTCGCAGATCTCCACGATGCGCTCCTCGAACACGCCGTGGGTCGACGGGTAGGTCACCATCAGCGCCCCCAGCGCCTCCTGGTGCTCGGTGCACTTGGCGGCCAGGTCGTGGACGTCGACGTTGCCCTCGTCGTCGCAGGCCACCACCACGACCCGTAGCCCCGCCATGGCCGCGCTGGCGGCGTTGGTGCCGTGCGCCGACGACGGGATCAGGCACACGTCGCGGTCGAGGTCGCCCCGGCTGTGGTGGTAGGAGCGGATGGCCAGCAGCCCTGCCAGCTCGCCCTGGGAGCCCGCGTTCGGCTGGAGGCTCACTGCGTCGTAGCCGGTGATCTCGCAGAGCATCTGCTCGAGCTCGACGATGAGCTCGCGGTAGCCCTCGGTCTGGTCGGCCGGCGCGAACGGGTGGATCCGGGCGAATTCGGGCCAGCTGATGGGCAGCATCTCGGCGGTGGCGTTGAGCTTCATGGTGCAGGAGCCCAGCGGGATCATGGTGCGGTCGAGGGCCAGGTCGCGGTCGGCGAGCTTGCGCAGGTACCGCAGCATCTCGGTCTCGGACCGGTGCCGGTGGAACACGGGGTGCTCGAGGTAAGGGCTGGTCCGCACCACCTCCGTCGGGAGCGGCGAGTCCGCGTGGACCTCGCTCGGGTCGATCCCGAGGCCGAACGCCCCCCAGACGGCCCGGACCACCTCCACGTCGGTGGTCTCGTCGAGGGCGATCCCGACCTTGTCGTCGTCGACCCGCCGGAGGTTGATGCCGGCGTCGCGGGCCGCGGCCAGCACCCGGTCGGCCTGACCCGGCACCGACACGGTGACGGTGTCGAACCAGACCTCGGTGTCGACCGCGAAGTCGTGCTTGCGCAACCCGGCGACGAGCATGTTGGTGAGCTGGTGGACCCGCTCGGCGATGGCGCGCAGGCCCTCGGGGCCGTGGTACACGGCATAGGCGCCGGCCATGACCGCGAGCAGAACCTGGGCGGTGCAGATGTTGCTGGTGGCCCGCTCGCGGCGGATGTGCTGCTCGCGGGTCTGCAGCGCCAGGCGCAGCGCTGGCCTGCCGGCGTCGTCCACCGACACCCCGACCAGGCGGCCGGGCATCGAGCGCTTGTACTCCTCGCGCACCGCCATGTAGCCCGCGTGCGGCCCGCCGAAGCCCAGTGGCACCCCGAAGCGCTGCGCCGACCCCACCACCACGTCGGCATCCAGCT
Source organism: Acidimicrobiales bacterium (assembly GCA_041636995.1). Taxonomy (GTDB): domain Bacteria; phylum Actinomycetota; class Acidimicrobiia; order Acidimicrobiales; family UBA8592; genus JBFINV01. The sequence continues at coordinate 10,080 of JBFKRY010000119.1, forward strand.
CGCCGGGCGGGACCAGCAGGCAGAGCGCCAGCAGGTCGGCGGCCACGGCCACCAGGGCCCCGGCCTCGTGGTGTCGGGCGATGGCGCCGGTCGGGGCGGTGACCTGGCCCGACGCCCCGGGGTACTGGAGGAGCACGCCGAAGGTGCCCTCGGGCGGGGGCCCGTAGGCGTTGCCGACGCGGACGTCGATACCGAGGGGCTCGGCCCGGGTCCGCACCACGGCGATGGTCTGGGGCAGGCACTCGCGGTCGACCAGGAACACCTCGCCGTCGGCCTTCGACTGGCGGCGGAGCAGGGCCATGGCCTCGGCGGCCGCAGTGCCCTCGTCGAGCAGCGAGGCGTTGGCCAGCTCGCGGCCGGTGAGGTCGGCGATCATGGTCTGGAAGTTGAGGACGGCCTCGAGGCGACCCTGGGAGATCTCGGCCTGATAGGGCGTGTAGGCGGTGTACCAGGCCGGGTTCTCGAGGATGTTGCGGGCGATGACCGGTGGGGTGATCGTGTCGTGGTACCCGAGCCCGATGAGCGAGGTGGCCACCCGGTTCCTCGCGGCCAGCTGGCGGAGGCGATCGAGGGCCTCGGTCTCGCTCAGCGCCGGGCGGTGCCCGAGCGGGTCGTCGGCGCGGATCGACTCGGGGATCACCTGGTCGATGAGGGCGTCGAGGGAATCGACGCCGAGCTCGTCGAGCATGATCCGGCGGTCCACCGGCGAGGGGCCGATGTGCCGATCCGAGAACTGGGCTGCCAGGTTGCTCATGTGGGGCTCCGATCGCAGTGGCTGCGTCCCCCTCTGTCTCGGAACCTGAGAGCTTCACCCCGTCGCCGGGGCTTTCCCCGTCGGTGAGGGCGCCAGGCGCCCTGCTTTCCAGAGTGGTCCATCGACGGCGGTACCGGTGCCTGAGAGATTCCGGGGGACCCGTTGCTCCTTCGGCGCCACCTCGAGGGTGAGCTCTCCCGCGGCCGACACTCGACCTGGCCGCGACCCTAGCGCCTGGCGGGGGACGAGCGGTGGGTCCTGGTGACCCTCGGCTCGCTTCCGCCCGGACATCGGTCCGACCGGGTCGGGGCGCTGGGGCTCATGTCGACCCCGCAGCTGCCGATTGGGCCGGATGGAGCACGAAGACCGGCAGCCCGAGCCGGTGTTCTGGTGGTGGGAAGAGGACGCCGGCGCACGCGTGGTGCTGCTGACCGACGAGATCCTGGTGCTGAGCAGCCCCCTGGGCCCCGACCAGCTGGTCGCCCTCGAGCAGGACCGCCGCACCGGCGACGTGCTGGGCGCAGATTTCGGGGCCTGCCCCCTCACCGTCCACCTCAACGAGGTGGTGCTCATGCGCTACGTGCCCGCCGAACACCGGCTGCTGCTGGGGCTCGACGATCGCCAGACCACCTGCGCCATCGAGCCGCCCCCGACCGCGGCCGGGGTCGCCGCCGGGGTCTTCGACGTCCTGCACGAGCGCTTGGCGCCCGACCAGACCCCCCTCGACACCGTTCAGGAGGTGGCCGACAGCGCCGCAGCCAGGCTCAGGCAGCGGGAGCTGCGCCTCATGGCCGGTCTGGGCGCAGTGGGCCTGGTGTGTCTGGGCATGGCCCTCACCGCAGCCGAGGGATCCCGGGCCACGGGGCCGCTGTCCGGTCTCCGCCAGGCGCTGAACGATCTGTTCGTGCAGGTGGGCCCAGTGCCCGCGTGCGTGGCCTTCGTCGCCATGCTGGGCCTGCAGCTGCACCGGATGCGCCGGACGTCGGTGCCGGAGATCGCCGCAGGGACCCGGGTGCTGGAGCTCGAGATCGAGCCGGGCACCGAAGTCCATGCAGCCGCCTTCGAACACGCCGGGGACTTCGATCGACCGCTGCTGGCGCCGCTCGACGACGACGATCCCCTGGCCGGCCTGCTCGCGAACGCGACCACCAGCGAGGCCGCTGTCGCCACCGCTGCTGTCGCGACCACTGCTGTCGATCCGTCGCCGGCGCTGCCCGATCTGCCGCCTCCGCCGCCGCCTCCAGCCGAGACCGCGCAGGTCGCACCCGCGGTTGCCGGCGAGCCCGCGCCCACCATCGAGCCCGAGCCGGTGGCCGAGGTGGCCGAACCCGAGCTGGTGGCCGAGGTGGCCGAGCCCGAGCTGGTGGCCGAGGTGGCCGAGCCCGAGCTGGTGGCC